>CALUWI010000008.1 GCA_944324465.1 uncultured Mucispirillum sp.
AGCACCTTTAGATGCTGCAGGTGATAGAGGCTTATAGCCGAAGAGCAAACTACCCGTTAAACGGGTAGTTTTGATTTGTATATGTATTTATATATCTGCTTACCAGTATTTTTTAAATCGTTTTTATATTTATTGATGTGTATAAAAACAATCACTATTTATGTATAAAACTTATGATTATTTAAGGCAGTTATACAGCATAAAACAATTTATCTATGTTTATTCTAAGCACTCCTGATATATTCATTATTAGTCTTTTATATGTATATATACCGATTTTATGTATAACTTATTATTTTAGGAATTATAAAGAAATTTATTTGACAATAAAAAAATATAAGATAATAATAAAAGAAAAAGGAGAAAAATATGAATAAAAGTAGAAGATTATTTATTAAAAAATCGTTAGTATTAGCAGTAAGTATGTGTGTTTTGAGTGGTAATGCAGTATATGCTGAAGAAGTAGTTACAAGAGATAACTATATTTATAAAAATGAAATTCTTGATAAAAATTATCAATTAATCTTAAGACATACACTTATTCATGAAAAAGCAAAAAGGGATATTTTAAGAAATGATTATGAAATAATATATAATAATAAAGCATATGTTGTAAAAAACGAACATAACTTTTTCCTTTTAGGTAAAAAAGGTAAAATTGTGGCAAAAGGTCCAACATTTATACAGATTACACCAGAAAAGATTAATAATTTAAAAGTAAAAGTAGATGATGTGGTTGTGGAATTTAATAGTGATACTTTTATATTAAAAAGAAATAATTTAGAAAAAGTATATAAAAATGAAAGCTCTGTAAGAGTATTGTATGATTTAGAAAAAAGAGTAATTAAATATTTTGAAAATGATAAACTGCAGCAGGAAGAATGTTTTTAGGTGTTAAACAATGTTGAAAAATATTACACAGCCAACAGAGCCTATACCACCTGTTTGTAATTATATAGTCAAGCAGGATTTATGTATAGGCTGTGGCAGTTGTGCAAGTGTATGTCCAACAGATGCTGTAAAAATAGATTATACAGCGTATATAGATTCTAATAAATGCATTTTCTGTGGAAGCTGCATTTGGGTATGTCTAGTAGAAGCAATAGGATAAAATGGAGAGTATTATTATGAAAAAAGTTATTTTATTAATTACAACAATTATTTTACTATTTAGTGTAAGTTATGCTTCAGAAAATAAATGGCAAATATTGCGTGGAGTTGAAACTGGTATTATTGTATCCAAAAAAACAGATAATAACAGCATATATTCTAGTGAAGTAATATATGAAAAAGACACGGTAAGTTTATATAATAATGATTTTTCTGTTTTTTCAAGCAATGATAGAATATTTGAAAAAAATGGAAACAGGCTTACTATATATATACCAAAAAACAAGATAGATAATTTAAGAATTAATGTAGATAATGTATATGTGGAATATAAAGATAATAATGTAACATTAAATGTAAATGGAAATTTTTATAATATAAATAACCATGCATATTATTATATAGATAAGGGTGAGCTTGTAACAACCATATCTAATAAGGCAGAAAGTGTATTACTTAATTAATTAGTATCAATAATAACATAAGATTATTATAATATATGGCTCATATGTAATTAAAAAACATTGTTAACATTTATAAAAATATTTATATTTTTTAAATAAAGTAATATTAGGATACTTTCAATAGAACAATGAAGTGTTGCAAGTAAAATTATAACTGGTGGTACCCCATTTTTTTATTAAAAAATGCTATAATTATTTGATAATATATGTAAGAATAGAAATAATCTCAGGTAACTGTCATTCAGAGCCTGCGATAGTAGGCGAAGAATCTTATAATGTTCTAGTTAGTAAAAATTATAGACTCTTCGGCTCCGCTAGCACTTCGCATCAAGGTGACATAAAATGTTGTAAAAAAATGGGGTACCACCAGAAATTATAAATATAATAAGAAAAATATATTTTGCTGTAAAAAAGCAGGTGTTACACCTGCTTTTTATGATTATAAAATATATCTGCTTAAATCCAAGTTTGTGCTTATTTCTTTCAGTTTAGACTGCACATATTCTGCATTAATGATAATTTCGCCTGTTGCATTTTCTGGTGCTTCAAAAGCGATATCTTCTAATAATTTTTCCATAATAGTATGAAGTCTTCTTGCACCTATATTTTCATTAGAAGCATTTACTGTACATGCAATATCTGCAATAGCATCTATGCCGTCATCAGTATAAGTAATAGTAACATTATCTGCTTTTAAAAGTGCTGCATATTGTTTTGTAATAGCATTTTCCGGTTCTTTTAAAATACGCAGAAAGTCTTCTTTAGTAAGTGCATCAAGCTCTACTCTTATAGGGAAACGGCCCTGCAGCTCAGGTATTAAATCTGACGGCTTAGCCATAGAGAAAGCACCAGCAGCAATAAATAATATATGGTCAGTTTTTACTATGCCGTATTTTGTATTAACTGTTGAGCCTTCTACAATAGGCAGTAAATCTCTCTGCACGCCTTCTCTTGAAACATCGCCGCCCCTTGAATTTCCTGTGCTGGATGAACATATTTTATCTATTTCATCAAGGAAAACTATGCCAGACTGTTCTACTCTTTTTAATGCAGTGCTTTTAACATCATCCATATCAATAAGTCTGTTTAATTCCTGTACTTCTAATATGCCCCTTGCTTCGCTTATTTTCATTTTGCGTTTTTTCTTTTTATTTGGGAACATATTTTTCATCATATCGTTTAAATCTACACCCATATCCTGAAAACCAGCATTTGTAAGCACTTCTATATGTGGTGCAGGCTCATCAACATCTATTTCAATAAACCTGTCATCAAGTTCGCCGGCTGCTAATTTTTCTTTCATTTTATCTCTTGATTCTTTGCCAGTGCTTTCATGACCATCCATAGAGTAAGTCATAGGTTTAGGCGGAAGTAAAATATCCAAAATTCTTTCTTCTACTAAAGATTTAGCTTTTCCCATATGAAGTTCTTTCTGTTCAGAACGCACCATATTTACTCCAATTTCTACTAAATCCCTAATCATAGATTCTACATCTCTGCCCACATATCCTACTTCTGTATATTTGCTGGCTTCAACTTTTAAAAATGGTGATTTAGTAAGGCGTGCAAGTCTTCTTGCTATTTCTGTTTTACCAACCCCTGTAGAGCCTATCATAATAATATTTTTAGGTGTAATATCTTCCTGAATTTTTGCAGGCAGCTGCAGTCTTCTCCATCTGTTTCTTAATGCTACTGCCACTGCTTTTTTTGCATTTTTCTGCCCAACTATATATTTATCAAGCTCATCTACAATCGTCTTTGGTGTAAGCTCCTCTGCCATTTACTTCTCCTTAGTTTATATTTCTTCTATAATAATATTTTTGTTAGTATATATACATATACCGCCTGCTATATTGATAGCTTTTTCAGCAATTTCGCGAACTGTAAGTTCTGTATTTTCCACTAATGCTCTGCCTGCTGCAAGTGCATAAGGGCCGCCAGAGCCGATAGCTGTAACACCGTCATCTGGGTCTATAACATCGCCGTTGCCAGAAACCACATACATTCCTGTTCTATCTGCCACTATCATCATAGCTTCAAGTTTGCGAAGATATCTGTCATTACGCCAGTCTTTTGCAAGCTCTACTGCAGAGCGTTCAAGATTAAAATTATAGCTGTTTAATTTTGCTTCAAATCTATCCATTAATGTAAAAGCATCAGCTGCTGAGCCTGCAAACCCACAGAGCACTTTGCCTCCAGCTAAACGGCGTACTTTTCTGGCATTATCTTTCATAACCATATTGCCAAAAGTAACCTGACCGTCTGCTGCCATTGCAACATGTTCGCCTTTTCTGATTGCAACAACTGTTGTTGCCTGTATTGAATTATTATTATGTTCCATTCTAACCTCAAAATTATTTGTAATAAATTAACAGTAAATTTTACCATATCATAAAAAAGTGTAAGTAATATGTCAAACTGTTATATTATTTTTTTGAATATTTTTTACAAATTTACTTTATTTATTAAAAATATTATAATAAAATAGTATAAATAATTTTTAAGGTAAAGTATGAAACTAAGTCGCAGAATAGGTTATGCAGTTACATATTATTTAGGCACTGCAATTTTAAAAACATGGAGAATAAAAAATATTAATAAAGAAGCCTATGATAAAAGCAGAAAAGAGGGTAAACGCCCTGTGCTTGTATTATGGCATGATTCTTTACTTCCATTATCTTTCAGTCATTATAAAGACAGTATTGCAACAATAGCATCTGATTCAAAAGATGGAGATTTAATTGCATATATATTAGAAAAATGGGGCTATAAGCTGGCAAGAGGTTCATCTACCCGTGGTGGAATTAAAGCAGCTATGAAGCTCGTAAAATTATGCAAAACACATAATATTGCGGCAGCTATTACAGTGGACGGTCCAAAAGGCCCGCGTCATGAAGTAAAAAGCGGTGCAGTATTTATTGCAAAATGCCTTGATAATGAAATATATGCAGTTACACTAAAAACTGACAGCTTTATCAGATTTAACAGCTGGGATAAGTTTATTTTTCCTAAACCTTTTGCTAAAGTGGAGGTATGGTATTCTGATGCTTTTTATGTAAGCGAAGATAAAGATGAAAAAGCATTAAAAGAAGATACCGAAAGACTGCAGAAGTTTATGATGCAGAGAACAAGCGAAGTATATAGTGAGTTTCTCTAAAAAAAATATGGTGAAATATGCGGATTTTGCTTTTTATATATAACTTTATACTTATTATTTTAACACCTGTATTAAGTATTGCTGGTTATTTTATACTTCGAAAGAAAAATAAACATCAGCACTACTGGGAAAGGTTTGGATTTATCCGTATTGATGATTTTAAGCCAGTTAAATCTGTATGGTTTCACTGTGCCAGTGTTGGAGAAGTAAGAAGTATCAAAAAAATTGCAGATACTTTAAGGCAGGATAATAAAGATATAAGTATTATTATATCCACAATGACAGCAACAGGCAGACAGGTGGCTATAGATTATATATATGCTGATAAGGCATTTTTACTGCCTGTTGAAAATTCAAGGGCAGTTAGTATGATTATATCATACATGAATGTATCTGTATTAGTAATAGTAGATACAGAATTATGGCCTAATCTTATTTTTACTGCATCAAATCAAGTGCCTGTATTTCTTATAAACGGCAGAATATCTGATAAAACTTATAAAACATATAAAAGATTTAAGTTTATTTTTAAAAGTGTGCTTAAAAGATTTAGTGCAATTATGACTAAAAGCGAGCAGGATGAAGAAAGATTTGCAAATATATTAGGCAAAAGCAGTAAAATTATAACAGCAGGCAATATTAAATTTCAGGAAAGAAAGTCAAAAGACAGTGTAAAAACTATAAAAGAGCTTGAAAATATAAAATATTTCTTAGCAGCTTCCACCCATAAGGGAGAAGAAGAAATAATTATATCCTGGTTTTCAGGCAGTATGAAAGGCTTTGATAAATTAATTTTTGTGCCTCGCCATATAGAAAGAAGTGCAGAAATAAAAGAAATGATTGAAAAGCAGGGATACAGTGTAAGCCTTTATTCTGAAAATGATTTTTCAAAACAGGTAGTAATTATTGATGCTTTTGGACTTTTAGAAGGGCTTTATGTGCTGGCAGATAAAATATTTATAGGCGGCTCTTTAAAAGAGATTGGCGGCCATAATATATATGAAGCTCTGCAGTTTGAAAAAACTGTAGCTGTTGGCAGATATATGTTTTCTTTTAAAGAAATATTTGATGAGGCAAAAGAGTTTGGACTTGTTACTGTCATAAATAATAAGGAAGATGCATTAGAATTTTTGCTTGGACTTGAAAAAAATAATAATTTTATTGATTTTTTTAATAGAATAGATAAAATTAATCAGGATACAGTATCTACAATAACAGATACTATTAATGCAGTAATTAAAAAAGGAAGTTAAAATGATACTTTATTATATACTAAAACCATTAGTAATACTTTTAAACCACACACCAAGGAAAGTGCTGCATGGTATGGCAAAATTTATGGCTTTCTGTCTGTGGCATTTATCAAAAGACAGGCGTCATGTGGCAGTAACGAATGCAAAAATTTTAGGTGCAAAAGACCCATATAAAACAGCAAGAAAATCATTTGATTATACATTTATGGCTTATCTTGATATTTTTTATGCTCACAGGATTGGTGATGATTATATTAAAAATCATGTTACCATAGAGGGCAGGCAGATATATGAAAAAGTAAAAAATGAAGATAATAAGTTTGTATTTGTTGGCGGTCATTTTGGTACATGGAGTCTGCTTGCAACTATTGTTCCTCAGGCACTAGATACTCAAGTTATAACTATAGGCCGTTCTACAAAAAATGCAGCCTTAGATAAAATATTAGATGA
This sequence comes from uncultured Mucispirillum sp., assembly GCA_944324465.1. Taxonomy (GTDB): domain Bacteria; phylum Chrysiogenota; class Deferribacteres; order Deferribacterales; family Mucispirillaceae; genus Mucispirillum. The sequence continues at coordinate 6,435 of CALUWI010000008.1, forward strand.
ACTTAGAACTTTTGACCGAGTAAAATATGTTACTCACAGAGGTGCTATGGAAAAACTTTCATCTTATATTAATGAAGGCTGTATTCCTGGAGTATATATAGACCATACAGCTACAGCAAAAGACTGTATAAATGCAAATTTCTGCGGCTATAAAGTGCCTGTTATTGCAGGTATTCCTGCTCTTTGTGCCAGAAAAAATTATCCTATAGTATTTTTCTTTGGACTTTATGACGGATTTAATACAAAAGTTATTTTAAAAGGTCCTGTTTACCCAGATAAAAACTTAAAACCAAAAGAAAGAATTATAAAAATTGCAGAAGATATAAATAAAGTTTATGAAGAAGTTTTTAAACAGTATCCTGAGCAGTGGTATTTAATCCACAGGCGTTTTAAAAGGGTGGAGTTAGAAGACGGCACAATGAGTAATCATGTTTATAAGGAGAGTAAATAATGGCTGAATTAAAACCTGTTGTATTTTTAGACAGAGACGGCACTATAAATTATGATGCAGGATATATTAATGATATTGATAATTTTGTAATGTATCCTTATGCAGCTCAGGCAATCAGAATGTTAAACATAAGCGGCTTTTTAGTTGTAGTGATTACTAACCAGTCAGGACTTGCAAGAGGCTTTTTCAGCGAAGAAACATTATCAGAAATTCATAATAAAATGGTGCAGGATTTAAAAAAGCAGGGTGCTGTAATTGATGCAATATATTTCTGCCCCCATGACCCAAATGCTAAAGTGGAAAAATATAAAGCGGTATGTTCCTGCAGAAAGCCTGAAACTGGACTTATTGATATGGCATTAAAAGATTTTCAGATAGATAAAAGCAGAATGTATTTTATAGGTGATAAACATTCAGATATTATGGCAGGCTATAAATCAGGCTGTAAAACTATAATGGTAAAAACAGGTTACGGAAAAGGCGATTTAATTAATAAATCACATAAGTGGGAAGTGAAGCCTGACAGGGTGGCAGACACTTTACTTGATGGTGTAAAATTAATATTAAAAAAACAAATATAAGCCTTGAAAATATTTTCATAATGTAATACTATAAATTAATACAAAAGGAAGAGGTGATTTATGAAAGGAAAATCATTATTTTTTAAACTATTTATGGTAGTTGCATTACTTATTCCTGCATTTGCTTTTGCAGAAATTAAAAATGAAGATGTTGCAAAAGTAGAGGAACTTATCAAATCAGGAAAATACACAGTAATCGATGTTAGAACAAAAGAAGAATATGATGCTGGTCATATTAAAGGTGCTCTTAATTTTGATTACTACAACGATGATTTTGAAGAAAAAATAGAAGAAGCACTTAAAGACAAAGATAAGCCATATATTGTTTACTGCCGTTCAGGTATGAGAAGCCTTTATTCTGCTGAAATATTAGAAGAACTTGGTTACACTAATGTTACTAATATGAAAGGCGGCTTTTTAGCATGGCAGAGTGCTGGTAAACCAGTAGCGGAGTAAGCATAATAATTTTCTGTTTATTTTTTAGAGGGAAATGTGGATTACGAAAAATTAAAAGAAATAACAGTTCTCTATGTAGAAGATGAAGAAATGATGAGAGAATCTGTTGTTATGCTTCTTAAAAGACGATTTAAGCAGGTGTTTGTTGCTGCCAATGGTCTTGAAGCTATAGCTATTTATAAAGCTGAAAATCCTGATATTGTAATCACTGATTTACAGATGCCTGTTATGGACGGTATGGAGCTTGCCCGCCAGATTAGAGCATTGGGCAATACTCCAATTGTTGTTGTTTCTGCATTTAATGATGACAGTCACCAGGTGCCAGAAGCAAATGGCAGGCTGCTGAAACCTATTAGAAAAAATGATTTATTTGATATAGTGCTGGACTGCATAAGTGCTTAGTCCAGCACTTACTGTTTTTTTTAGTAGTGTTTTAAACTGCAAATTTCATTTAATATATAATCAAATTATTTTTAGAATATTGATAAAGTCATTTAATATCTTCTATATTAAATCATTTTATATCTTTATTTAAAAGTTCTATTTATATACTTTATAACTATTATAAATTATAGGCTTTTCTTAAAATATTTTCAGGATTTTCTTTAATAAGGTTGCTGAAAAGTCTGATAATTCGTTTATTGTCTTCTATATTATTGCCACGGGCTATATTATCTAATGCATTATTTATTACATTATCCACATATATTTTAGTAGGTGTGGAAAGTGTTTTTGGAGTTTGCAATGTAGAAAGAGATAAAGTATCAGTATTTAAACTTTCTTTTTCAACTGCATACTCATCATTTGATGGTGCCTGTGCAATAATATTTGTATTTTTTTCTGTGTGAGTATTATACAAACTACTTTGAAAAGCTCCGTTTATATTTTGAGTAACCATAGCCGCACTCCTTAAAAGTAATATTGTAATAATTTACTATCAAAAAGCGTGCCAAATATTATTATTTAGAAACTGGAACATATAAGCAGTTCTTTTTGTGCATTCATATTATTTCTAAAGCGTCTTTTATACATATCAAACTTAAATGGGAGCTGTGCTTTATTACGGTATCGCATTTTTTTGGTAGATTCTATAATATTTTTAAATATAGAAAAATCATATACAGCAGGCACTGCATTATTTGTGCAGTGAGTGCATATTTTTTCAATCAGTTCTGATTCTGCTGCAAGAATAAAAAATATATTTGCTGTTGTATATATTTTGTCATCAAAAATATCATTTATTAATATTAGAGAGCATGGTGAATAAACATGCAAATCTTTAATGCGGTGGTTTTGAAACCAGTGGCAGTATATATTATTAAGTCCTGTGAAACTGCAAAATCCTTTAACACATGAAAAATTTAACTCTTGGATTTTTAAGCTGCCCGCATTAATAAATTTATCAATACCATCTATCACATTGGAGTTTTTTAATTCTATTGAAAAATCAATAGACACTTCATTTAATACAAGTTTTCTGATATATAAAATTATTTCACTGTAAGACAGCTGTTTGTATGAATTTCCGCCTACAATAAGATTATATTTCATAAAAAACTCCTAGTGTAAAGATATTAATACTCTTTTTATTTCATTAATGCATAGTATATTAGAAAGAATAATATGTCAACACAAAATGTAAAATCAGTGAAGTTTGACAAGATGATAAAAGTACACATATAGTTTATAGATATAATAATGGAGTAAGTGGCACATAATAAAAGACAATAAAAATAAAAGAGTTAGAAAAATACTTTATTTTTTTTACTATATATTATACAATACAAGAAAATATATTTAGGTGATTAAATGTCAAGACAGTTTAAAGGCAGCCGCAATACAAAAGAAACTCAGATAGACATATCTTTAGATTTAGAAAAATATGATTACAGCATATCTACAGGTATAGGTTTTTTTGACCATATGCTGGAGCTTTTTGCTCATCATGGCTCATTTGGGCTTGAAGTAAAAGCATCTGGTGATACTCATATCGATTTTCACCATACTGTAGAAGATACAGGCATACTTTTAGGGCAGGCTTTTTACAATGCAGCAGGTGATAAGAAAGGCATAAAAAGATACGGCTTTTTTAAAGTGCCAATGGATGAAGCATTAGTAGAATGTGTTATAGATTTTGGCGGCAGACCATATCTATCATACAGTTTAGAGTTTTCAACACAAAAATGCGGCGATTTTGATATGGAATTAGTAGAAGAATTTTTCCGAGCTTTTGCCTATAATGCAAAAATTAATCTGCATATCATTATGCATAAAGGCGGTAATTCTCACCATGTATCAGAAGCTGCATTTAAGTCATTTGCAAGAGCATTGCGTGATGCATTAACAATAGAAAATGACAGATTAATGTCTACAAAAGGAATAATAGAATAATATGATTACAATAATAGATTTTGGCGGCGGTAATCTCCGCAGTGTTCAAAAATCCATAGAATATGTTGGATTTAAAGCAGAAATCACATCAGATGCAGAGATAGTTAGAAAAGCAAGCCACATAGTTTTTCCCGGCAACGGTGCATTTGGCGACTGTATGGCAGGTATGAAAAAACAGGGGCTTATATCTGCAGTTGATGAATTTATCCAAAAAGGCAACCCATTTTTAGGAATATGTATAGGTATGCAGGCTCTTTTTGAAAAAAGCTATGAATTTGGAGTACATGCTGGGCTTGGATATATTAAAGGTGTAGTGAAAAGGTTTCCTGATGAACTTATAAATAAAGGTATGAAGATACCTCATACTGGCTGGAACAGTGTTCATTTTAAAGAAAATCACCCAGTATTTAAAAATATTAAGCAGGATTCTTATTTTTACTTTGTACATTCTTTTTACGGCGAATGTGCAGATGAAAAAAATGTGCAGGGCAAAACTAACTACGGTATAGATTTTGTTTCTGCCGTTACATATGAAAATATAACTGGTGTGCAGTTCCACCCAGAAAAAAGCCAGCAGGCAGGGCTTAAACTGCTGGAAAATTTTTGTAATTTATAAGAGTGATGAGGTTATAAAATGATAATTATACCAGCTATTGATTTACTTGATGAGAAAGTAGTAAGGCTTAAAAAAGGTATTATGGAAGATGCTACAGAATACGGCCATGACCCTAGAGATATTGCATTAATGTTTGCAGAGCTTGGTGTGGAAAGGCTGCATATTGTAGACTTAAATGGGGCAAGAACTGGTGAAAACCAAAACTTTAATATCATAAAAGAAGTAGTAGAAAAATCAAAACTGCAGATAGAAGTAGGCGGGGGCATTAGAGATATGGCTCGTCTTGATGCATATATGGATATGGGCATAAGCTATGCTATACTTGGCACAGTTGCTGTTAAAGACCCAGAATTTGTAAAGGCTGCTGCAAAAAAATATCCAAATAAAATAATATTAGGAATTGATGCAAAAAATATGATGGCAGCAACAGAGGGCTGGTATGAAGAAAGTTCTCTGTCAGTTTTAGATGTAATCAAAAGATATGAAGGCTGTCAGATAGACAGTGTGATTTTTACAGATATAGAAAAAGACGGTATGCTTGCAGGTATTAATCTGGAACAGATAAAAAAAGTGGCAGATAATTCTATATTTCCAGTAATTGCATCAGGCGGTGTATCTGGAATTGATGATATTAAGCTCTTAAGAAGTATGGACCATAAAAATATTAAAGGCTGTATTGTAGGCAAAGCCATATATGAAAATAAAATTAATTTAGAAGAAGTCTTTAATCAAAGGTAGAAAATAATATGAAAAAAATTCCATTACTAATTGATATGCTTGCAACAGGCTTATATATGGGTAAAATTCCATTTATGCCTGGTACATTTGGAAGCCTTGTGGCAATTCCTGTTGGTTATTTATGTACATTTTTACCAGTGTATGGGAAATTCTCAGTATTTGCATTTATCTTTTTTCTAGGGGTTTATGTTTCAGGCAGATATTCTTTAGTTTCAGGTATTGAAGACCCGGGCTGTGTTGTAATAGATGAGGTGGCAGGGTTATTACTTTTTTATATTATTTTTCCATTTAAGCCTGTTTATATTTTAGCAGGTTTTATCTTATTTAGATTTTTTGATATATTAAAGCCATTTCCTGTCAGTTTTTTTGACAGAATAAAAAACGGCTGGGGTATAATGCTTGATGATATTGCAGCAGGCTTGTATGCTGTTGCAGTATGGTTTATTGTAGTAAAAATTTTGGAATATTATAATATTGTATTATAATGGAGTATAAATCTATGCGTTCATGTATTTTAAGTATTGGTTCAGAGCTTTTAGAAGGAAGTGTTGTAGATACTAATTCTGCATTTATTGCAAGTAATCTTGCTCATTACGGCTCTGCACCAGATATGATACGCATGGTTCAGGATAACAGGGAAGAAATAGTTTCTCTTTTTAAATCACTTTCAAAAGAATTTGATGTAATACTTACTACTGGCGGTCTAGGACCTACTTTTGATGATATAACTGCAGAATGTTTAGCTTCTGCCTGCGGTGTGGAAGTTACTCTTAATGAAAAAGCATATAATCACATGAAAGAAAGCCTTGAAAGGGCAGGTGTAACTGTTAGAAAAGAGCATAAGCATCAGTCTATGCTGCCTAAAGACTGCAGCCTTTACTATAATGAAAAAGGCACTGCTGCAGGCTTTGGTATGCACTTAAACAGGGCAGATATTATATGTATGCCTGGAGTGCCTGTTGAAATGAAAACTATGTTTACAGATGAAGTGCTTCCAGTTTTAAAGGAAAAATTTTCTCTTGAAGAAATCATATATAAAGATTTGCATTTTCTTTCGATTCCAGAATCAGATGTAGATGCAGTTATAAGAAATTTAAATATCAGCAGTGAAACTGAATGTATTATAAATGCAGGCAGCGGCAAGATTGTAGTAAAATTAAGGGGACATAACAGCCAGGAAATTAAAAGTATTTCAGAAAAACTTTCATCTCATTTTAAAGACCATTATTTAGGGGATAATATTGTAGATGAGGCAAAATTAATAATAGATTTATTAAGAGAAAGAGATAAAAAAATATCTTTTGCAGAAAGCTGTACAGGCGGTTTATTATCAGAATATATTACAAATATAAGCGGTGCATCAGATGTATTTATGGGTTCTGTAGTAAGCTATGATAATGCAGTAAAGCAGAATGTATTAAAAGTGCCTGAAGAAATATTAAAAGAGTATGGTGCAGTCAGCGAAGAATGTGCTTCTTTTATGGCTCAGGGTGTAAAAGATTTAATGAAAACAGATTATTCTGTATCTATTACAGGTATTGCAGGTCCAGGTGGAGGAACTGACGCTAAACCTGTTGGACTTGTATATATTGGCGTAGCATCTAAAAAAGGTATATCAGTATATAAAAATATTTTTAACGGCGACAGGCAGCAGGTCAGAATGAGAAGTGCAAAAAAGGCACTCTTTTATCTTTTAAATGCTGTAAAAGAGAATTAATATGGGTATATTTGGTAAAGACAGGGAATTATTTAAGCCAGAATATAATAAAAATCAATATTCAATCCAGTCAACCACCCGCCAGTCTTATAGCCAAAAAGAAGTTACTTTAGAAGAAAATATCAGCTTAAGGTGTCCTATAGATAATCTGCAGAAAATATGGGCAAAAAATTTTATAATGCTTACTCTGCTGCCTTTATTATTCATAGCATCAATCGGATTGTTAGAAGCATATATTGGCAGTGAATTTATGTTATTAACTGTTACTGTCTTATTTCTTATTATATATGCAGGTATCTGGCTGCAGAATATGCACATGAAAGATAAGCTGGTTAATACTTATGTTGATAGAAAAACAAAATTTTATGAACTGCTTTATAAAAGAATGTCAGAAAAATATACTGTTGCAGCAGAATGTGCTGATAAAATAAATGAATATATAAGAATATTCCCTAAAAAATATAAAATGCATACTGCATTAAAAGAAATTACTGGTATTGTATTATTTTTTGTACTTTTTACTGCATGGGTGTTTTTTTTAATTGGAGCATTAACAACAATAAGTGTAGAAAAATATTTTCCTTATGAAAGTTCTTTTCAGTTATTAATTACATTAATAGTGGTATTTGGCATAGTCCTGATTATAATATATAAATTATTTATAATTAACCCATTAAAGCGTAAAAATGAAATATGGTATGAAATAAGTTTATTTGAAAAAAATGTAACAGATACTTTGCAGCAGATAATTCCAGATAATGATGCAAATAAAAAAACAGTTAACTATCCTGTTGATAAAACATTAAAACAGCCGTTTGCTCTTTATTTTATAGTAAGTATTTTAACAGGTTTCTTTTTTATAATATGGGATTATCAAATGGTAATGGCTAAACAGAAATATTTATCAAAAGCATACCTTGTTGAAGATTATTTTGCAGAACTTGTATGGAGCAGATAATGGATAATATTTTCAGCAGCAATATAAGCCAAAGAAGTGAAGAAGGAAATATTGGAAAAAATCAATGGAATATCTTTAAAAAATTTTGCCTGTGGGCTGCAGCAGCTGCTGTAATTCCATTTATAATAGTACAAATTATTAATGGTATTTTCTATTTATTTAATCTATCTGAAACCTTATTTTTTGATGTTAGAAATGTAATTTATTTATTACAGACAATATTTTTTATTATAATAAGCATAGCGGCTATTTTTAAATTCTTTTACTATGGTGATAAAGGTGTAAATCATCTTGTTAAAAGAAAGGCAGATTTTTATAATACTGTATATAATATATTAAGTAAAAAATATTCTTTTAGTAATGAAGAACTGGCGAAATTAAAAATACAGAACACTGGTTTTGAAGATAAATGCAGACTAAACTCATACTATTTAGTACCAATAGGCTTGTTTGGTCCGCCTTTTAATGTCTAAAAATATTATAGAAAATCCACTGCGTTTAGATATAGATAATAAGTTTCAGAAGCCTTATTTATTATTAGTAATTATGTCTATAATAATACCTGCTCTGTATTTTGTTGTAGAGATAGATAATACAAATGCAGAAAAAAAATATTTAAAAATGATTTATCCTGTTGAAGATAAATTATTAGAAATTTTAGAATATTAATTATATTATATATATTGAGAGGTCATATATATGGTAAATCTGGTATATAATCAGCTGCAGGAAAATATTTTAGAAAGGCAGAAAGTAGATAAGCCGCTTATAAACTGGTTTCTGCTTACTTTTGTTTTAAGCTGGCTTACATTAGGTATTGCTTTAGTGTATGTATTTGTAAAGCGTATCTTAAGGGTGGATAAATATATAAGAAGAAAGTATGAATTTTTTGATATGGTTATCCATTTCATAGAGCTTGAATCAAATGAAAGAGGGCTTGATAACTACGAAAAATACATGTCAGATTTAAAAAGCAGGCTTGCAAGGTTTCAAAGAGAAGTGCGTCCATTAATGCCTTTTGTAATAAAAGCATTTATACCAGTTATTATATTCACTTTATTTGTTATTCTTTTTATACTTTTTACTGGTTTATCAAATATATCTGTTGTAACATTAACGGCAGTGCTTGTAATATGGGGTATTGATACAGCAGTAGTTGTATTAATATATATCTATAGAATGAATAGAATATGGGATGATATACAGCAGTTTGAAAGCGAGATGTATGATACTATAAGTCAGGTGTTTATGTCGCTTAAACTTCTTGACCATCCAGTTATATACTGCACAGACCCAAGAATTAAAAAAGATTTTACTATTTATACTATATTAGGCTTTGTAACAGGTGGAATTTGGTTTTTAGTATGGGATTATTATGTCCATACAGCACCAGATGATATGTACCAGACATTTCACAAGGCAGAAGATATTATGGTAGAAGTTGTAAAATCATGCTGTAAAAGGGATTAATATTTGTATGGAAGTAGTTTACGGACTTGAAAATTTATCTATAAAAGAAAGATGTGCAGTCTGCATTGGCAATTTTGACGGACTGCATTTAGGCCACAGGCTTATAATATCAGTATTAAAAAAGGAGGCAGCTCGTCGTGGCTTAAAAAGTGTGATTATGACATTTGAGCCACATCCTTTTAAATATTTTAATAAGCCAATAAAGCTTATTTCTACCCCTGCAAAAAGAATGGATAAATTTTTAGCACAGGAAACTGATTATCTTGTAGTAGCAGAGTTTAATGAAAGCCTTGCAGGTTTAAGCCCTGAGCAGTTTGTAAAAGATGTGCTTGTGGAGAAACTGCATGCAGAACTTGTGATTGTCGGTACAGATTACAGATTTGGAAGCGGGAAAACGGGAAATACAACACTTTTAGCTCGTCTTGGTGAAAAATACGGCTTTAAGTGTATGTTTGCTCATAAGCTGAAAGACGAAAACGGTATAGATATATCAAGCTCACGAATCCGTGCATTATTAGAGCAGGGTCAGGTGGAAGAAGCCGGCAGGTTTTTGTCATGCCCATATAGTTTAGAGGGTGAAGTTATCCATGGCGATAAAATGGGCAGAACTTTTGGATACCCTACTATGAATTTAAAAGCTGTAAATGAAATGATACCAGCCTTTGGAGTGTATGCTGCAAAAGTTAAAATTAAAGATGAAATATATAATGCAATGGCATATATTGGCAAAAGACCTACTATAAATCATGGGCTTGAATTAAGGGTAGAAGCAAATATTTTTGATTTTAATGAAGAAATTTATGGAGAATATGCAGAAATAATATTGTATAAATACATACGAAGTGATATAAAGTTTAATTCATTTGATGAATTAATTGCTCAAATGGGTAAAGATAAAGAAGAAATACAAGCATATTTTAAAAATATAGATAATTTTAAAAAAGATTAGGAATGTAGATGAAGCAGAAAAAAATTAGTTATGTAAGTTTAGGCTGTGCAAAAAATCAGGTTGATTTTGAATATTTAATAGGTGAGCTTTCGAATGACGGCTTTATTGCAGAAACTGACCCTGCAAAATGTGATGCTGTTATTATAAATACATGCGGCTTTATTGAGCCTGCAGTTAAAGAAGCTATTGATAATATACTGCAGATGGAAAATCTTATATCTAAAAAAGCAAAGTTGATAGTTACCGGCTGTATGGTAGAAAGATATAAAGATGATATATTAAAAGAAATGCCTGAAATAGATTTTATTACAGGTGTAGGAAAATTAAGTGAAGCAGCAGACTATTTACGGAAAGAGTTTAATGTGGAAAAACATGAGGGGCAGAATGTAAGAGCAATCACTAATGCACCTTATTATGCTTATGTAAAAATCAGTGAAGGCTGCAATAATACATGTGCATTCTGTGTTATTCCAAATATCCGTGGCAGACTTAAAAGCAGAACAATAGAAGATATTGAGCAGGAAATAGAATTTTTAGCTGAAAAAGGTGTAAAAGAGATTGTTATAATAAGTCAGGATACAACTCAGTATGGTATGGATATATATGGGGAAGAAAAACTTATACCCCTTATGAAAAAACTGACAGAAAGGTTTAGCGGTCTGCTTTTTAGAATGCTTTATTTAAACCCTGAAGGTGTATCAGAAGAATTAGTTAAGTTTGTGGCAGAAACAAAAAATGTTATTAAATATTTTGAAGTACCTGTTCAGCATGCAAGTGATAAAATACTTACAAAAATGAGGCGTGCTTCCACAAGGCAGGTTATAGATAATGTATTTGATACAATAAGAAATCTGTGTCCTGAAGCATTTATTCGTACAACATTTATTGTAGGATTTCCTGGAGAAACTGAAGAAGATTTTAATGAACTTTATAAATTTATAGAGGATAAAAAACCTGACTATGCAGGCTTTTTCCCATACTATAAAGAAGAAGGCTCTATTGCATATAACTATAATGATGATATTGATGAAAAAACAAAAAAAGAAAGAATAAAAAAACTGCAAAGCCTGCAGAAAAAAAATACAAGTGCCAGATTAAGAGAATATAAAAAGAAAGAGTTTATATGCTTTATAGATAAAGTAAATGATGATTTTGAATTTATTTTAGAGGGCAGGGCAGTATTTCAGGCACCAGATACTGACGGAAAACTTTATGTAACAGACGGAGTTGCAGATAATGGCAGCGGACCATATACATGTGTTATTAATAAAATAGCATATCCAGATATATATGTTACTTTTGTGGAGAATAATAATGGCTAGATTTTTATACATAATAATTATAATTTTTGCAATATATGGCTGTGCCAAGGAAGTGGAGCTTGATAAGCCTGCAACATATTATGAAGAAATGGGTGATACTTTAGCATCTGAAGGTAAGTATGCTAAGGCTGCAGAAAGATATGAACAGGCTCTTGTTCGTGCAGAATCGCCAGAATATGCAGCTACGATTCAGCTTGCACTTGCAGACAGCTATTTTTTAGCTGGTAAATATATAGATGCAATTCCTGTATATGAAGTGTATTTAGAAGTATATCAAGGCTGGGAAAGTGCAAAACTTGCTACAGTACGCGTAGGGCTTGCATATTTTAACTTAGTCCGCTATGCATCTCAGGACCAGACAAATACAGAGCGTGCATTATTTTATTTAGAAGAAGTAAAGAAAAAATATCCAGATTTAGTGGAAGAATATGATGTAGATTTAAGGATACAGCTTTTAAGAGAGCGTCTTGCTAAAAAAGAAATGCAGGTAGCCTTTTATTATGCAAGGATATTAGAGCCGGAGCCTGAATTTTTAAGATATAAATATGTTGTAACTTATTACAGCGATACAATATATTATGGTGAAGCAGTATATAAAGTTGTAAAACTGCTTTTAAAGAAAGATGAGCTGCAGGAAGCAGAATATTATCTTTTAAAACTGATAAGCGATGATAAAGAAAATAAATTTGTGGCAAAAACTCAGAAATTAATAGATAAATATAAAGAGAAAAAAGAAAAAGAGCGTTTAAAAGCATTAGAAAAAGGCGGTAATACTGAAAATGCTGATAAAAGTATGGAAGAAACTCCAGCAGAAACAGTAAATGAGCCTGCAGAAGCAAATCAGCAGGAAAATACTGCAGATGAAACTAAAATACAGGAAACTCAGGAACAGCCAGTGCAGGCAGATGATAAAATAGTACACAGACTGTTCCAGCAGAAGCCGTACCAGAAGAAATGAATTAATAATAAGATAATATAAAGGTGAAAATATGTTAGATTTAAAATTTATCATCAGTAATTTAGAAGAAGTAAAAGCAAAAACAAAAGCAAGAAACTATTCATTTGATTTTGACAGCCTTATCCAAAAAGATGCTTTAAGAAAATCAGTGATTAATGAAGTGGAAAAATTAAAAGCAGATAGAAATGCTATATCAAAACAGGTAGGCATATTAAAAAGAGAAGGTAAAGATACTACAGAACTGCAGGAACAGGTAAAAAGAGATGCAGGTAAAATGCAGGAACTTGACAGCAAATTAGCAGAAATAGATGAAGAAATCCGCAGTATGCTTTTAAATATTCCTAACCTTATAGATGATACAACACCGATAGGTAAAGATGAAACAGAAAATGTAATGGTTAGAAAATGGGGCGAACCAAGAAAATTTGACTTTGAACCTAAAAACCACTGGGATATTGGTGCGGATTTAGGAATAATAGATTTTGAAAGAGGGGTAAAAATAGCAGAATCCCGCTTTAATGTTTTAGCAGGTATTGGAGCAAGGCTTGACAGAGCTATTTCATCATTAATGCTTGATATGCACAGAGAAAAAGGCTACATAGAAATGAGTGTGCCTTATCTTGTTAATACAAAATCTATGATAGGTACAGGTCAGCTTCCAAAATTTGCAGAAGAAGCCTATGTATGCGAAAGAGATAACTTATATCTTATCTCTACAGCAGAAATTCCTGTTACTAACTTATATTCAGATGAAATATTAGATGTAAAACAGCTTCCAGTAAAAAATACATCTCTTACAGCATGTTTTAGGAGAGAGGCTGGCAGCTATGGTAAAGATACAAAAGGACTTATCAGAAACCACCAGTTTAATAAAGTAGAGCTTGTAAAAATATGTGCTCAGGATAAATCAGTAGAAGAACATGAGAGCTTAACTCATGATGCAGAAATGGTGCTGCAGGCATTAAACCTGCCGTATAGAGTTATGGCATTAAGTTCTGGTGATTTAGGTTTTTCAAGTGCTAAAACTTACGATTTAGAAGTATGGCTTCCAGGTCAGAACTGTTACAGAGAAATATCTTCATGTTCTAACTTTAAAGACTTTCAGGCAAGGCGTGCAAATATCCGTTACAGAGATGCAGACGGTAAAGTAAAATTTGCTCATACATTAAACGGTTCTGGTCTTGCAGTAGGCAGAACTCTTGTGGCAGTGCTTGAAAACTATCAAAATGAAGACGGCTCTGTTACAATTCCAGAAGCACTTCGCCCATATTTAGGCGGACTTGATATTATTAAAAAAGGATAATATAAGTGCCTGTTTTATATGTTGCAGGGGTATCTATCAGCGAAAATGTGAAAGATATCCCTGAAAAAACATTAAAAATAATAAGCAGATGCAGTGTAGCAGTTGGCGAAGAAAGAAAAGTATCTTTAAAGCTGTTAAATGCGGCTTCAAGCAGTGCAGAGCTTTATTTAATAAATGAGCATACAGAAGATAAGCAAAGGTATGAAGCATTGAATGCTGTTTCTCATGCAGAATATTCTGTATTTTTTTCAGATGCAGGAACACCTTGTATTTCTGACCCAGATTATAAGTTTATAAGTATGTGCAGAGATAAAGGTATTATAATAAAAAGCCTGCCAGGTCCTAGTTCTATAACTTCTGCCATAAGTGTATCAGGCATTAATGCGAAAACATTCTTTTTTGCAGGATTTCCACCAAGAGAGCAGGAAAAACGCAGAAAGTTTTTTGAGTATATTGAAAAAAGCAGTGTTACTAATGTATTTATGGAGCGGCCTTATGCTCTTTCTGCTACATTAAAAGATATATCATTTTTTAAAAGAAAAGTAAGTATTTCATTAAATTTAGGCTGTGATGATGAGGCTACATATTATGATTATCCTAACAGGCTTTTAGAAAGACTGGATGGAGTAAAAGCACCTTTTGTTATAGTAGTCAGCGGTAAAAAATAATATAGACATTGTGTAGTATATAGTAGACTTTTACAATTTTCCCCTTGTCAAAATAATTTAATTATATTATGTTTATGGGTTGATAACAAAGGTTATCATTTTTGTTTTTATTTGTGGCGCAATTTTTTTAAAAAAACTAATTTATTTTATTTTGTCTTTATCCGCCACGCCATTATTTTTTATATGAGGTTTTTTGTTATGGCGAAACGAGCTTATATTAAGCACATTACATCTTACTACCCAAATAACTTTGAGTTTAATAACCCAGAGAACCGTATTACAAGTAAAATAGGGGTATCAAGGCGTCCTATTGCACTTCCAAACGAATGTGCATCAGATTTAGCTGTAGAAGCGGCAAAAATTATGTTTGAAAAGTACAATGTGAATAAGGAAGATATTGATGCTCTTGTACTATGTACAGAAACACCAGACCATATTATGCCTGCAACATCATGTATTATTCACGGCAGACTTGGTTTAAAAACAAACTGTATGTGCCTTGATTATAACCATGGCTGTACTGGTTATATTTACGGTCTTTCTATATCTAAAGCATTAATAGAATCAGGACAGGCAAATAATGTTTTACTGCTGACTGCAGATACATTAAGTAAACTTATTCACCCAAAAGATATGAGAACTAAGCCTCTTTTTGGTGATGCAGCTGCTGCTACATTAGTTTCTTCTACATATTCAAGAACAGAGTATCTTCGCGGTTTTCAGTTTGGTACAAACGGCGTAGATTTTATGAAAATCATTGTAAACTATGGTATGATGCGGATGAAATATGCACCAAAAGAAGAAGCATTTAGAGAGATAGAAGACCAGTATGGTAATGTAAGAACAGATGCTACTGTATATATGGACGGTAAAGGTGTTGTACAGTTTACTCAAACAGTAGTACCGCCAATGCTTAAGTCTATTTTAGAAAAAAATATGCTTTGCCTTGATGATATAGATAACTTTATTTTCCACCAGGCAAATAAATTTATGCTGCAGACTATACAGAAAGCCTGCAAAATACCAGATGACGGCAGATATTTTAATGACTGTGAAGATACTGGTAATACTGCATCTGCGACTATACCTATAGCTATTAATAAAATGCAGTCATTAAATATTCCTCTTGGCAGAAGGGCATTATTAATGGGTTTTGGAGTTGGTTTAAGCTGGGGTGGATGTATTGCAGATTTAACACTTATGGACCCGGAAGAAGAAATTTAAAATTTTTTAAAAAAAGTTGTTGACAACTTAAAGAAAATATGGTTTACTCTTCAAACATTGAGAGGGTAACCTTTCAGACATTCCCCGATAGCTCAGTCGGTAGAGCAAGTGACTGTTAATCACTGGGTCGGCGGTTCGAGCCCGTCTCGGGGAGCTTCTTTTAAGCCTTGCATAAGCAAGGCTTTTTTTATGTCTTGAATTATGTTTCTTAATTCTCTTAATTATATTTTTATAATATTTTAGTTTTAATAAAATACTTCCTTTTATTTTTTTGCATAGCTGATAAGTTATAAGATTTTAATTAATACACAGCCGATATAAATATTTAAATAATATAAAAATGCTTTAGCAGATTTATAAATTTATATCGCTGATTTTTTATTTTTGATGTATAAATAGCAGGACTATAAATATATACTTTTTAATTATAAATCAATAAAACAGGATTTATAAGTCAAAATATAAGTTTTGTTTTATCCTTTTATAATATCTAATAATAAATTAGCAGCAGATAATATAACAATAAGAATTAATAATATAGTTCTTTGTTTTTCACTCATTTTCTTTTACCCTTGACAATATCACGAAGAAAGGTTAAATTATGGGTAGAGATGCAGGGCTTTCATACCCCGCACCTCAAAAAAGTTTTAGTTTAGCTCTCTTACAAGCCTTATAATCTCAATGATTGCTAGCACAACCATTGAAACATCGGCTAATGAGAGCTTTCTTTTTTTACCCACTTTCTAACCTCCTTCGTTTATTTTAGCTTTACAGCCGATTATTATTTATATCATAAAAACCCTTATTTATCAATGTCTGTTATAATATTTTAAGGTTTTTTATATAGTTTGACCTTGTATTCTTTAAGAAAACATTAAACATTGTTCAAATATATTATTATTAATAAAAAGAGCAGTGATTTTTCACATGTTTAGCATATATATTATTGAGTATATAGGTATAAGTTAGAATAAAAGCATTTCTTTATTTTAAGTATAATATCATGAGAGTCTTACCATACATTACAGATTATCGAAAAAATACATTTTTCGCCAGTCTTTTGCCAGCCTAATAATGCTCTCTAGCCACTTTTTCTTATTCCTCCTTATTCAGTCGGGCGTAGTGTCCTTGTAAAAAACACTTGTCACATTTTATTAGGCTGTAATGTATATTACTATACATTATCCATTTTAAGCAGCACAGTTTTTATAATAATTTAAACTTAAATTTTAAAAATTTTACAGTGCTTTTTATTTATAATAATCTTCCAGCTTTATGCCTTCAAAATATAATAAATCTGTAGAAATATCTGTATTATCATCCCAAGTAACAGAGCCGCAGCTTATATAGCATTTAGAAAAAAGTCCATGGTCTTTTAAGTGATTAAATACAGGGGCAGAAAGATAAGGCTTAAAATCAAAAATTTTAGTTTCCCTGCTTGAAAATGTAACTTTCAGCATATAGTCGCTTAAAGCAGTAACTGCTGTAACAGTTATAATCGTTTTTGCACCAGTTTCAGTATGTTTTTTCCTGTTCATAACAGCCCCCCCCCCTTAATACCATAAATGTATTTAAGAATAAACCAGCTTGTAATATATTATATAAATATTTTTAATAATAATCTATAAATATTTAAATAATCGTATATTATTATTTTTTTATTAGAGATTTTTACAAATTATACTTTTTTTAAAATACTTCTTTACAATAAAATTTGTTTTTTGTAGTGTATGTAGGCTTGATTAAATCATATTTTTTTTACAGGGTGATATATGAAAAAAGATTTAACAGTGGGAAGTCCTTTAAAATTAATCATTTATTTTACAATTCCATTATTAATAGGCAACCTTTTACAGCAGTTATATAATACAGCAGATACAATGATAGTTGGCAGAACAATAGGCTTTAATGCATTAGCTGCTGTTGGTGTTACTGGTGCATTAGTATTTTTTGTTATAGGGTTTGCTCAAGGACTTACAGGTGGTTTTTCTATTATCACGGCACAAAAGTTTGGCAATAAAGATGAGGCAGGGGTAAGAAAAAGTGTTGCATCATCTTTTATATTATCATTTATAATCAATATTGTTTTAACATTATTAAGTGTTATTCTTGCCGGCTGGCTTCTGCATGTAATACAAACACCTGATGAACTTTATGATAATGCATATAAATATATAGTTATTATCTTCTGGGGCACAGGGGCGGCTATTATTTTCAATCTTTTTTCAAATATGTTAAGAGCCATAGGCAATTCAAAATGGCCTTTATATTTTTTAATAATCGCCTGCATTGTCAATATAGTATTGGATTATCTTTTCATACTTTCTTTTAATATGGGGGTAGCAGGTGCAGCATTAGCTACAGTAATTTCCCAAATAACAGCAAGTCTTTTATGCTTTGAATATATAAGAAGATATGTGCCTGAGCTTCAGGCAAAAGGCAGTGACTGGAAAGTTACTAAGCAGGACTTATGGGAGCATATAAGAGTAGGCATACCAATGGCTGTACAGGTAGCAATTATTGCTATTGGTATAGTAATATTACAGTGGGCATTAAACAAACTTGGAGCATTAGCTGTAGGTGCTTTTACAGTGGCACAGAGAATAGATGTGCTTGCAGTGCAGTGCCTTTTATCTTTTGGTATTACTATGGCAACATATACCGCCCAAAACTATGGTGCAGGTGAGATTCCAAGAATAAGGCAGGGGGTAAGGCAGGGCAGTATTGTTTCTGTTGCATTTGCTGTAATAAGTGGTATATTAATATTATTAGCAGCAGATTTTTCTGTAAGATTATTTTTAGGTAAAAATATAACTGACCCAGCACAGATAGAAGAAACTATCCGCCTTGCAAAAGTATATTTAACTATTAACTGCTCTATGTATGTATTTTTAGCACTTCTTTTAGTATTCAGAAGCACACTGCAGGGGCTTGGTAATAGTATTGTTCCAACATTTGCAGGTGTGATGGAGCTTATTATGCGGACAGTTGCCGCAATAATACTTTCTGCATATATTGGTTTTGCAGGTATATCCTGGGCGAGTCCTATTGCATGGGTTGGTGCATTTATACCAGTTTTTGCAGCTTATTTTTATATTATAAAAAGGCTTATGCGTAAATATGAAATAAAAAAAGCAAGGCAGAAACATGCAGAAAAATTAAGGGAGGCAGCATTATGAAACAAAAACAATTATTCATTATTTTAGGAGCAGCAGGTATATTATTATGGGTATACAGCATTTATTCATCTATTCCCTTTGCAAAGCATTTAAATTTTAACACTTTAAAAATGATACTTGAAAATATGCTTTCATTAGAAAGTCTTGTTACACCATTAGGGTTTATTATAGTTATTGCTGGTGCATTTATTAATCAAAAGATTGCAGTTGCTGCAGGCGGTGTTATTTCATTAATTATGCCAGTGTATGCTGTAATAGAAAGCGGCAGTGCAGAAATTATTTCAATCATTATGATACTTGTTTCTATAGCTGCTGTTGTATTAAGCCTTGCCGGTAAAAAACTAAAACTTAAATAATCACATAAAAAACTGTCTTATAAGGGGGAATCCTTTATAAGACAGCTTAATTTTATTCTAATATATATTATATACTTATGTATTAATCAGGGCAGCCAAGAACTGGGTATTTTTTATCATTTAAAGAAGCTATGCTTATCTTTTTTAAATATTCTTCCATATGGTTTTTCATTTCAAACCAAAGTCCGTAAATAGAACAGTCTGCACATACTGTACAGTCTTTATTATTGACACAGTGAACAGGAACAAGTCCGCCGTCCATAACAGTGATAACATCAAGAATAGAAATTTCTTCTGCAGGTCGTGCCAGTTTGTAGCCGCCCAGCTTTCCTGCTGTTGAAATAACCAGCTTGCTTTTTTTAAGACTGGAAAAAATCTGTTCTAAATACTTGTTAGATAAACCCAGTTTTTCAGAAAGAGTGGCAATGCCCACAGGCTTGCCTTCCTCTGAAAGCATATTCAGCGTATGCAGTGCTCTGATTGCATAGATTGATTTTGTAGTAATTTTCATAATTCCCCCTCCCACTTTTTATTAAGTGTATTAAGTAAAGTTTTCCCTTAACATTTTAATCTCTGCTGCATATCCATCAAGCTCATTTGGAGTTTCAAGATAGAAAGGCAGATGACGAAGTTTTGGGTGGTTAATAAAATTAATAACTGCATCAATCCCAATTGTGCCTTTACCAATTTTTTCGTGCCTGTCTTTGCGGCTGTTGTAGGGCATCATAGAGTCATTTAAGTGGACTGCTTTCAGTCTTTCAAGCCCTATAACCTTATCAAACTTTTCTAATACACCTTCTAAATCATGGACAATATCATATCCTGCAGAAAAAATGTGGCATGTATCAAGGCATACTCCTAATTTGTGGTTTAATTCCACTCTGTCAATAATAGTGCGAATTTCCTCAAAAGTAGAGCCTACTTCACTGCCTTTGCCAGACATTGTTTCAAGCAGCACAGTTGTCCGATATTCTTCTTTTAATATAGAGTTAAGCATATCTGTAATAAAATCTATTGCAGTATCAACCCCTTGCCCCACATGGCTTCCAGGGTGGAAATTATAAAGATTTCCTGGAATATATTCCATAATTTCCAAATCGCTTGCCATTGTATTTTTTGCAAATTCTCTAAGTCCTGCATCATTAGAGCAGGCGTTTAATGTGTATGGTGCATGAGCTAATACAGGTGCAAAATTATTTTCTTTTAAGATTTCATTAAGGGCAGCAGTATCCTTTTCATCAACAGCTTTCGCTTTACTGCCGCGTGGATTTCTACTAAAAAATTGAAATGTGTTTGCATTAATACTTAATGCTTCTTTACCCATATGCTTAAAACCTTTTGACGATGATAGATGACATCCAATATTAAGCATTATATACTCCATAAATGTATTTAAATAATTTCACTTAATACATCTTTAAAAGATTACTTTAAGTATTACAAGTAATTTTATATGAAAATAATTTAAATGCAAGTAAAATAAGAAAATATTTTAAAAAAAATATGTAGAAACAGTATTTTCATAAATCAGCAGCTTAAACTTAAATTATTAAAAAAACACTTGTCAATAATAAAAACTTTTACTACACTATAATTAATAGATATATTTTATATGGTGGAGGCTAGATATGTATAAGCTGTTAGACATTTTAAACCCAAACCAAATCAATTTTTTATCATCAATTGGTATATCTGTTACTGATAAAGAATATACTGGTGATGAAGTCAGCGATATTTACTTTGGAGTAATGGATAAGCTCAGTGATAATCTGGGGGATGAAATTACTTCGCCAGATGAATACAGTAAAAAGTGCTCTGATATTTTAAGCACACTGTCAAAAGTTACAAGTATATAGTTTTTTAGAAATAACATACTGATAGTGAACTATTTATTTGCGGACTTGTCATATTCTATTATAAGTTTATAACTTATTAATTCTTTTTGCGTCTAAATATAAGGCATATGTATATAAGTTATAAATAATATATGAGGTGAAGTATGAGTAAGGCTGCAAAATGGAGTGTAGCAGGGTTTTTGCTGGGGGCATTAATATTTTTACTATCTCCAAGTTTTAATAATCTTATTTCAAATTTTGCATTTTGGAATGCAAAAGAGCAGTTTCTGTATTTAACAGGTTCTATTGCCATTGTATATATGGTAATGTGTATGCTGCTTTCTGTTCGTTTTAGTTTTATTAATAATTTAACAGGCGGGCTTGATAAAGCTTATGTTATACATAAATGGGCTGGTATATGGGCATTTATTTTTTCAGTTATCCACTGGTTTATAGAAAGCTGGTTTATAGATATCTGTAAACTTCTTTTTGAAATACCGCCGAAAGTAAAAGGTGCATCTACTATAAGCGAATTTGCTAAAGCCATATATCATATAGGTAATGATTTAGTAGAGTATGCTTTTTATATAATTGTGGCAGTTTTAATTGTGGCACTAATTAAAAAAGTACCATACCACATATTCAAATATATTCATAAAATTATTCCAGTTCTTTTTCTTGTTATTGCATACCATTCTTTTACAATACAGATTAAAGGTGTGTGGTTTGGCTCAATAGGCAGCTATATTTTATCTGCAGTAATATTTATTGGTGTAATTGCTGCTGTTATAGATTTATTCCAATTAATAGGCTGTAAACATAAAGTATTTGCAGAAGTAGCAAAAGCAGAGCATAATGAAAAAAGTAAAACTCTTGAATTAATTTTAAAACCAGCTGAGCATTTTGAATATACTGCAGGTCAGTATGTATTTTTAAAATTCTGCCACAGCAGGGAGGCTCACCCATTCAGTATTGCAGGGTATGATAAAGAAAACAATACTCTTAGATTTTTAATAAAAGAGCTTGGAGATTTCACAAAAGAGCTTTCAAAAAATATTAAAAAAGATGATATTATTACAGTGGAAGGTCCTTATGGTAATTTTACATTTAATGACAGCAAAGCACAGCAGATATGGGTAGCTGGCGGCATAGGTGTTACACCATTTGCAGCAAGGCTTGAATACCTTGTATCTCTTGGTAAAAAAGTAGATAATGTAGATTTCTTTTACAGTGCAAGGGGAGAAAACCCATATCCTGAACTTGCTGCATTAAGTGAAAAAGCAGGCGTTCGTTTCCATTACAGAGATACATCAAAAGAGGGCAGGCTGAATTTTGATATAATAAAAGAAAAAATAAAAGATATTAAAAATACATCATTATGGTACTGCGGTCCTGCAGCTTTTGGTGCTTCTTTACAGAAAGGTGCATTAGACTGCGGCATAAGCAAAAAAGATATCCATTATGACAGCTTTGATATGCGGTAGAATAGTAATATAATAAAACAATCGTTCGTCTATTATTTTTAACAAAAAAGGCTGGTTGTATTCTAAAAAATACACCAGTCTTTTTATTTTTCCTTGTTTATCAATAACTTATAAGTGGCATATATTTTGCTATATTATAGAATGTAGTAAATAAGGGGTGTAATATATGCAAAAAACACTAGCAAAAGCTTTTACAATAAAAGGAATTGGACTTCACAGCGGCAAAGAGTTTACAGCGGTGGTAAGTCCTGCTCCAGAAAATACAGGTATTCAGTTTAGGCGTGATGATGTGCGTCACTGCGAATATACTCGTATTACTCCTTATAATGTTTCTTCTACTCAGCTTGCTACAACTATTGACTGTGGCGGTCTGCCTATCAGCACAATAGAACATTTTTCTGGTGCATTTTACGGGCTTGGTCTTGATAATGCTTATGTTTCAGTTTCTGGAACAGAAGTGCCTATATTAGACGGTTCTGCAAAAGAGATTATGGAGCATATTGAAAAAGCCGGCTTAAAAGAGCAGAAAGCACCTAGAAAAGTTTTAAAAGTAACTCGTCCTGTATCTATAGAATATGAAGGAAAAACTGTGGAAATTGAGCCTTATGACGGTTTTCAAATCACTTTTGAACTTGATTATCCGCATCCAGTAATAGGCAGGCAGGTTTTTACTTATGATTATAATGAAAATACATTCCATAAAGAAATAGGTATTGCCCGCACTTTTGGATTTAAAAGAGAAGTGGAAGCATTATGGTCTATGGGGCTTGCAAAAGGCGGCTCTCTTGATAATGCTATAGTTATAGATGATAAAGAAGGTGTATTAAACCCAGAAGGTTTAAGAGCACCTAATGAGTTTGTCCGCCATAAAATACTTGATATGTTTGGCGATTTATCATTAATCGGCTACAGACTGCAGGGTAAAATTAAAGCCAGCAAATCAGGCCATCAGGTAAATAATGTATTTGCAAGAACTCTGCTTGAAGCAACTAACAGTTATGTAATAGAAGATGTTTTAGATAAACAGGAAAATATGCAGGAAAGAACAGCAGAAAATATTTCATTTAATCCATTTGCGGCTTCCCCATCTATCAGCCCAGCATAATCTTAATATGTTATTTAGTTTAATATAATAACCTGTCTGTAATTTTATATAATAAAATAAAGGCAGGTTTATTTTTCTGCTTCACCCCCATTTAACTATAGAATAATGAAAATAAAATATTTACTAGAATTAAAAATAGGGCTTAAAAATTAGTATATATTAATATGACATTATATCCGCTTTTAAATGATGTTCCCCTGTTATTTTATTACCTTTGGGACTTAATTGTATATGAACAATTTTTTCGGAATGATTTGCTGACAGATTGTTTGAGCGAAGCGAGTTGCTGCAGCAATGGAGAAAAAATTGAGAATGTTTATACAATTGGAGCATAAGTAATAAAATAACAAAAAGATTGATTTATGAGATTTGCGGCGGTAATATAGTCTAAAATATACTACAAATACATAAATAATAATTACTAAGTTTATTATAAATTAGCATTTTTAATCATAGTTTCAAAAAAATGGGGGTGAAGCAGTTATTTTTTTTATTGATAATTTTTTCACTATATAATACTATGGCAGACTAAAAATTAAATTTAAGGTAAAGATTATGAGACAAAGCAGATATTTTATACAAACTATGAGAGAAATTCCATCAGAGGCAGAAGTTATCAGCCACCAGCTTATGTTAAGAGCAGGTATGATAAAAAAAGTTGCAGCAGGTATATATGACTACCTGCCGTTAGGCTTAAAAGTTATCCGCAAAGTAGAAAATATTGTTAGAGAAAATATGAATAAAGCTGGTGCTATTGAGCTTTTAATGAGTGTTGTTCAGCCTGCAGAACTTTGGCAGCTTTCTGGCAGATGGAACCATTTTGGTAAAGAGCTGCTCCGTTTTAAAGACAGGGGCGAAAGAGAATTCTGCCTTGGTCCTACTCATGAAGAAGTAATTACTGATGTTGTTAAATCTCAGATTAATTCATATAAACAAATGCCTGTCACATTATATCAAATACAGACAAAATTCCGTGATGAAGTCCGCCCTAGATTTGGCTTAATGCGTGGCAGAGAATTTATTATGAAAGATGCATATTCATTTGATATAGATGATGCAGGTGCAGATATAAGCTATCAGAAAATGTATGATGCCTACAGAGCAGTATTTAATGCCTGCGGTCTTCGCCATAAAGTAGTTGATGCAGATACAGGCTCTATTGGCGGTTCATTTTCACATGAATTTATGGTGCTTGCTGATACTGGTGAAGATGCAATTATGTCTTGTACAAAATGCGATTACAGTGCAAATATTGAAAAAGCTGTAGTAGTAGACAGCGGTGAAAAAGAAACAGCAGAACTTTTACCATTAGAAGAAGTTGCAACACCAGATAAACATACAGCAGTAGAGGTTGCAGAATTTTTAGGTGTTGATATTAAACATGTTCCAAAAACTATGATTATTAGATGTGAAGGCGTAGTAGAAGGTAAAGAAGAAAAAACTGTTTTTGTTGCCTGCATGGTTAGAGGCGACCATGAAGTTAACCTTGCAAAAGTTAAAAATATATTAAAAGCAAAATCAGCAGAATTTGCAGAACACTATGAAGTGCAGGATATGGCAGGATGCACAGTTGGCTCTTTAGGTCCTATCAATATGCCTTTAAAAGTGTATGTTGATAATGCTTTAAAATATGTATCAAATATAGTTGTGGGTGCAAATAAAGAAGGCTTTCATATTAAAAATGTAAATCTTGAAAGAGATGCAAAAATAGAAGGCTACTTTGATATTCGTAATGCAATAGCAGGGGATAAATGCCCAGTATGCGGTGCAGAATATGAAGAAACAAGAGGTATAGAAGTAGGCCATATATTTAAGCTGGGTACAAAATATTCTGAAAGCATGGGAGCAAAAGCTCTTGATAAAAACGGTAAAAATATTCCTATAGTTATGGGCTGCTACGGTATCGGTATAGGCAGAACGGCAGCCAGTGCAATAGAACAGAACTATGATGAATCAGGCATTATATGGCCTAAAGCTATAGCACCTTTTGAAGTGATTGTTGTGCCTGTTAATACAAATGATGAAGAAGTTATTAAAAAAGCCGATGATATATATGAAAGCCTTTTAAATATGGGTGTTGATGTATTAATTGATGACAGAAACGAAAGGGCAGGTGTTAAGTTTAATGATGCAGATTTAATCGGCTATCCTGTGCGGGTAAGCGTTGGTAAAAAAGCATTATCTGAAGGCAAAGTGGAAGTATTAATCCGCAGAACTAAAGAGGTTATTTTAATAGATGCTGCAGGTAATGAGGCAGAAAAAATAAAAGAAATATTAGATACAAAAGTTTTATAAATGTAAATATTAATAAAAATCTTACAAATATATAAAAACAAATTATAACTAACTTATATATTGTAAGATTTTTTGCTTGATTATTACAGAGAAATCTGTCATAAATAAAAGTAATATGATGTGTAGATGTCATATTGCATAATATATTGAGCATGTAAGTAAAATATGTCATTTAATTATGCTTAAAAGTTACAGCAGTTTTTGGCGATAATGTGAGTAATGACTGATAAACTAGGGAGAATGTAATGGCAAAAAAATATACAGTAATGATTTTTGACCCTGAAAAATATGGTAAAAGCAAAACTATATTTATTTCTAAAAGACCTTTCTGGGTTGTAGGTTTTATCATACTTTTCCTTTTAGCTTCTACTGGTGTATCATCTTACATTGCTTACAATTTTTATAAAGAAAGCCGTATGCAGCAGGCAGCTGTTGGCAATGAAACAAATAATGCTGTTTTTAATGCTCAGTTTGCTAATTACATTCAACAGCTTGATGAATTAAATAATAAAATGAGCGCATTAGATGAGCTTGAATATAAAGTAAGAGAGCTTGTTTCTTATCAGGATGGCAGCCGTGTTGTAAAACAGGTTGCAGTTGGCGGTAAGGAAGTTGATATATTAAGAGAATATTTCGCTTTCTCTGATAGAAGAGAGCAGGAATTTTTTGACAGCTTAAATGAAACATTAGATGTAATGCGTATAGAAATTAATAAAAGGGAAGTAAGCCTTGCAAAACTTGTAGACTTTTTAGAGGAACAGCGTCTTGTAATGCTTTCTACACCTACAATATGGCCTGTAAGAGGCTGGGTATCTTCTAAATTTGGATTTAGAACTTCCCCATTTTCAGGCAGGCGAGTTTTCCATGAAGGTTTAGATATTGCTGCAAGATATGGTCTTCCAGTCCGCTCTACAGCAAAAGGCATAGTTGTATATGCTGGCGAAAAAGCAGGCTATGGTAAAATCGTTACTATTGACCACGGCTATGGTTATATGACAAGATACGGCCACAACAGCTCATTAACTGTAAAAGTTGGTGATAAAGTTGAAAAAGGTGATGTAATTGCCAAAGTTGGTTCTACAGGCAGAAGTACAGGACCTCATGTTCACTATGAAGTGCTTGTAAACGGTATACCTGTAAACCCACAAAAATTTATTATTGATGAAAATGAAACTGGACTATAATTAATATAACGCCTTATGTATGCAGCATAAGGCGTTTTTTTGTATATTAAGGTTTCTTTTTTAAGACTAATTTTAGATAATTATATAAATAAATTTTCAAACACACTCTGTATTTCTATTTCATAACAATGTAATATTATTGCAATTAAAAACGGTATAAACAAAGAATATATTTATGTAATTTTTTTGTATAATTTTTTTCTTTTTTGTTTTAATTCTTTGATATGTCAATAAATTTTTACATTTTTTACAATAAAACTCTTTACTTTTACATAAAATAATATTATATTTAGATAAATTAATCGAGGAGGATTAAGAAACATGAAAAAGGTTTTATTAACTTTAATTGCTGTCTTAATGGCAGTTCCTGCTTTCGCTATTGAAGTTTATAATAATGGCGAAGACACTTCTGTTGAAATCTACGGTACAGCTCGTGGCTATGTTGGTTATGGTCATTCTGCAACTGATGATGGTGTTAATGTACCTGACAATGATAATTTTCTTTATGGCTTACAAGGTAACTCTCGTATAGGTACTAAATTTAAAGTTGGTAACTTTGCAGGTCAAGTAGAACTTGGTGCTAACGAAAATACTTTAACTTATGGTCAAGATAAAGTAGGCGTTGGTCTCCGTCAAGTTTGGGGTTCTTACACTTTCGGTAATGCAGGAACATTTGTTGCTGGTAAAACTGATACTCCAACATCTATGAGCGGTTTTTCTTCTGATATCATGGATACAGATGGTGGTTTAAAAGGTTTTGGTGGTAACTCTACTTCTAACAGACGTTTCCAAATGGCTTATAGAGTTATGGGCTTAGATATTGCAATTATTGAAGATGAAATGTCTTCTAATGCAGCAAAAATTAATGGTTTTACTGATAATGCTAATGCATATATTCCTCGTTTAGCTATTGCATACACTTATAAAGGTGCAAATTTAATGGCTAAAATTGGTGCTACTTATAGTGCATTAAATGGTACAATAACAACACCAACTAATGCTGACACTCGTTGGACAACAATTCATGCTTTCGGTATCGTAGCAGGCGTTAAACCAACTTTTATGGATGGTAAAATGTGGTTAGCAATCCAAGCTAGATATGGTATGAACGAAGAATTATACGGTGAAGCTGGTACTTATGAAAACTTAGGTGCTTTTGGACACACTGCATATGGCAATAACCTTATGAGAGTTGATGGCGACGGCACAGTTAATAATACTTCTCGTGTTAATGTAGGCCTTGAATTAGGTTATAAAGTAACAGAAGCATTTTCTGCAATCTTAGGTGGTGGTTATCAGCTTACTATGAATGATGTAGCAGGTTTTGAAAACATACACAGCTATGGTGCTTATGTTCAAATCCCTTATGCAGTAAGCAAAAACTTCTCACTTATTCCACAAATCAGCTACTTTGGTACAAACCAAACTAATCATCAAACAGATGCAGTTCTGTTAGTTATGCAGGCTAGATTTACTTTCTAATCTAAGATTAGTTTAGTGAAATAAGATATATAAAGCCGCTTTTATAAAGCGGCTTTTTTTGTATTTAATGCACTTTTTTTTGATAACCTACTTTTTAATTACAAGTGACAGCAAATAATCTTCATAAATTTTTATAACAATAGAACTTTGTATTTTGTAAAAAACATATTTACAAAATTAATCCGTTAAATGACTACACAAGTGATATCTTATCATTATGCTTGCTGTTAGACTGCTAATATTTTTCTTACACTTATAATTCCCTTGATTTCTTGACTTTTACATTTATGCATAATATACTCATCAAATGAAAATTACAGTAAACGGCAGAGAAATATTACTGGAAAATGCTTTATCTATAAAAAATTTAATAAATCAATTAAATATTGATGCAGATATATTTATAGTAAACTCTTTTCCAGTATCTTCATCTTACATTATAAATGATAATGATACTGTTACTTTAATAAAAAAATGTACTGTACCAGATAAAGAATATTTAGAATACCAGCTTATCAGCAGGCAGGGATTAAAAGAATACAATATATTAAAAAATTCATCTGCTGTAATATGCGGTCTTGGAGGGCTTGGCAGTAATGCTGCAATCAGCCTTGCAAGAGCAGGACTCGGCAGATTAAAACTGATTGATTTTGATATTGTAGAGCCATCAAATATAAACAGACAGGCATATTTTATAGAGCATATCGGTATGTATAAAACGGATGCTTTAAAAGAAATAATATGTAAAATATCGCCTTATATTAATATAGAAACATCAAATATTTACTTAGATGAAGAAAATATATTAAATGAGCTTTCTGGTTTTCAAATAGTACTTGAATGTTTTGATAATGTAACATCAAAAATGAAATTAATAGAAAAATGTGTAAATAATATGCGAGACAGCTATATTATAGGTGCATCAGGTGTTGCAGGATATTATAATACAGATAAGTTTACACAGAAATCTTTAGGCAGTAACTGCATAATAATTGGTGATTTTGAAAATGAAGCAGGCTTTAATCAGGGACTTTATGCACCACGGGTTGCAGCTGCTGCAAATATTCAGGCAAATACCGCTTTAAGATACTTATTAAAGGATAAATAATGCAGATAAAAGTTAATGGCAGATTATATAATTTTGATGATAATATAACTCTTGAAAATATTATAAATCAGTTAAATATTTCATCACAGAATATTATAGCAGAAGTAAATGGGGAAGTTATCACAAAAGAAAAATTTAATAAAACAGTTATAGAAAATAATTCCGTAATAGAGCTTATAAAATTTGTAGGCGGCGGTTAGTGGTGGTTATATGAAAAAATTAATTTTATTCCTTATTCTTATTCCAAATATTATATATGCAAAAGAAACATTTGACAGTTTTGCTGCACGGCTAGACAGCTGGACGCAGGGCTTAAATGGATATGTTGTATCCAGCGGTAAGGATGTAACTATTGATTTAGGTAAAAATGCCAATGTAATAAAAGGTATGGAGTTTACAGCTACAAAAGAAGGCCAGGAACTATTACACCCAGTAACAGGTAAATCTTTAGGCAGAAAAAAGATTGAAACTGGTAAAATTGTAATAAACAGTGTAGAAGCAAAATACAGTGTATGCAGCATAAAAGAAAATAAAGGAATTGGCAAAGGCAATCAAATATCACACATATATCCTGTTCCTGTAAGTATTAAAACAAACCTTTTAGAAGAAAGTGAAACTGCACAGTTAAGGTATGCTTTATTTAAACAGGGTACATTAGTGGAAAGTGAAAAATCTGATTACAGTATTGTATGCGGCAGAGAAAAAGAAGGAGATAATACTGCAAAATGCAGCCTTACTTTTAAAGGAAGTGAAATATTTTCTGACGATATAGCTGTAAAAGGTGTTAAAATTATTACAACTGTAAAAAATGTAGATAATATTAAACCATATAAAATAGAAACTTCTGCTTACGGTATGGCTATAGGCTACTTTTTAGGAAAAGATAATGGTTATCTTGTAGCAGTTAATGAAAGAACATCAGTAATAGTATATGAACTTAAAGATGGACTTTTAATAGAAAAAGCATCTGTTCACTCTATTGGTGAAAATATTGTTAATATAGAAGCACTTGATTTAAATAATAACGGCAAAGATGAATTATTTGTTTCAGCTGTAACAAAGAAAAATCAGCCTGCATCATATATATTTGAATATGATAATGGGGAATTTAAAATACTGCAGAAAGAAATACCATACTTTTTCCGCACATATTATGTAGCTGGCAGAAAAAATATTATATGCCAGAGTTATACAGAAGGTGCTATGACTGGTATGATATATGGTGTGGAATATAAAGAAGATGAAAAAAAATATTTATTTACAACACCATACAGCCGCAGCTACGGTGCAGCTATATACGGCTTTGGCTTAATTAAAGGCAGTGAAAATAGAGATGATGAAATAATGTTTTTTAACAGGCACGGCGAGCTTAGTTTAAGTGACGGCGAAAACATTAAAATATATAAAGAATTAGACTGCGGTAATACTCCAAACTATCTGGAATATTCAGAAAAATTAAATACTGGTGTAAATGTTGCAGCAACAGGGGACAGCTCTGGTTTTTTTGTATATGATGAACAGAGTATAATAGTGCCTGTTTATCAAAGAATAATACAAATGCCTGATGGCTCAATTATGCTTTATTCAAATAAGCTGGCTAAAATGAATGTAATAGGCAAATATAAAGCTGCAAAAATCGGCTCATATTTTTTTACAGATAAAATGGTACCAGTATGGGAGAAAAGCCTTTCTGGAACAGCCGTAGCAGAAATTGATGTGACAAGTGACGGCAGTCATCTGGCTTATATATTATCCAACAATAAAAACGGCTTAAGCAAATCATTTTTATATGTGATAGACAGTAAGCTTTAATATAAAATGAAGAATATTACTATATTGTTTTATAAGTAATATGACAGTTAAATTTTTTTATTGTTTAAATAAATTTATAAGTAAAAGACTTAATCACTGTAGTTTGAATGGTTAAGATTAATTGCAATTTAAAAATATGGTGCAATAAAAATAGTTGCATTGTGTATATATTTAAATTATTAGTATAATATGATGCTGTAATACAATTATAAAATTTATCAAATGAGAGAATTATGCTAAATAATATTAGTGTATATGGTTACAAATCTATACAAAAGCTGGAAAAATTCAAGCTCAGTAATGTAAATATTTTAATAGGAATAAATGGAGCTGGAAAAAGTAATATAATATCTATTTTTAAATTATTAAATAATATATATAACCGTCAGTTGCAAAATTATACTTTAAAAAATAACATAGATAGTATGTTTTATATGGGGACAAAAAATACTAAAAAAATTACATTAGAGTTTGAATTTAATGAAAATAGAAATAAATATAAAGTAGAATTACAAGCAACTAATGATAATAAAGTAATGATAGCAAAAGATACATTTGATTATTATTTATCTAGTAACTTATATAAAATTACAGAAAATAAATTAGAAAGTGATATGGCAGATGCTGAAAATATAATTGATTCTAAAAATGTAGCAAAACACTGTTTAGAGCCTATTAAACAATGGAAAGTGTATCATTTTCATGATACTAGTGATGATTCTCCTATCAAAAGACAGTGTTCAAATAATGATAATTTAATATTTAAACCAGATGCTTCAAATTTAGCAGCATATATTAAAATGATATATAAAAAATATAAAAAAAATTACAAGCTTCTTATTAATACTATTCAAGATGTAGCACCATATTTTGGTGATTTTATTATTAGAGATGATGAAAATATTCAACTTGAATGGGTTAGTAAATTTGATAAAGATACTGCATTAAAGGCCCATATGCTTTCAGATGGAACATTAAGATTTATATGTTTAGCTGTTTTATTATTGCAGCCAACAGAGAAGATGCCTGATTTGATTTTAATAGATGAGCCAGAATTAGGGTTACACCCTTATGCAATAGAAAAACTGGCAGGGTTAATTAGACGCCTTGAAACAAAGCAGTTTATTATTTCTACTCAATCAGTTGAATTTTTAAATTATTTTTCACCTGATGAAATTATTGTTGTTGAAAATAAAAACAATCAATCAGAAGTTAAAAGATTAGACAGTACTCAATTAGAAATATGGTTAAAAGATTATTCTTTAGGTGAATTATGGAATAACTATATAATAGGCGGAAGGCCATGAAAACGATATATGTTATGTGTGAGGGCAGCACCGAAGTGTCATTTGTAAATTCAGTGTTAAATGAATATTTACATGGTAGAATTACTTTTATAGCTAAAACATTTGTAACATCTTCTAATCATAAAACAGGTAGTGTAAATAAAGGAGGTATACCAAACTATATATCTGTAAAAAATCAAATTATAAATACTATTCGCACATCTAGTTGTGATTATATAACAACTATGATTGATTATTATGGTTTACGGAAAGATTTTCCAGGTAATGATAATAAAGCAGAAAATGATTCTATTAATATATATAATAAAATTGATTTTTTAGAAAATGAGTTCAATAAAGATATAAAAACATGCATTAATCAATATAATACTAGAACAGAGTTTTTTGCATATTTTCAATTACATGAATTTGAAACATTATTATATACTGATTTAGATAAATTACAGGAAGTAGAGCCAGAATGGCATAATAAAGAAATTAAAAAGTTAAAAGATAGCATAAAGCAATATAATAATATAGAATTGATTAATAACAGCCCTGATACAGCACCATCAAAAAGATTGCAAAATGCTTTTTCTAATACAAAATATAGTAAAACAATTCATTCTAATCTTATAATAAAATCAATAGGTATAAATAATATAAGGGAGAAATGTGAACATTTTAATCAGTGGTTAAATAAAATAGAAAGTATTATATAATCTATGTAATATGTTCTTAATAATTCTACAATTTTAAATCAAGATAATATGAGCAGTTTAATCTAGTAGTATAAATATGAAGTGCGTAAAATTATAAAAATATATGTATATTATAACTATTTCTACATCATAACTAGTTTAAAAGTCCATTTATTTCAAAGAATTTCTGTATCTGCCTGAAATATTCAAATACGATTTTTTCATAAGCTATGTAGAAAAGCTGCATAGATGCTACAAGCATAAGTACACCTATTGTAATTTTTACAGGGAAACCTATAACCATAATATTCATTTGAGGTACAAGCCGTGCAAGTATACCCATGATAACATTTGTTACCATAAGAGCAATAAATACAGGTGCTGTAATCTGTATGGCTATAATGAATATTTTAATAAATGTAGTTAATATAAACATTAAAGCATCTTTATTAAAAGTAAAATCGCCAACAGGCATAAAATCAAATGACTGACCAACAGCCCGCATAAATATATGGTGGCCGTATATACCAAGATATATTAATGTACCTAAAATATTATAAATCTGCCCAGTAAAAGATACATTTGAGTTAGTGGATGGGTCTATAACGCTTACCATACTAAAGCCTATTTGATAGTCTACAAGATAACCGCCAAGCTGCAGACCGGAAAAAAGCAGGCTTGTCATACCGCCTATACATACACCTATTAATATTTCCTTTGCAACACTTACTACAAGCCATAAAATATTAGGGTCTGTAACTGTAACAGGGGTAACTACAGGCAGTAAAAGTAAAGATGTTATTAAAACTAAAATCATACGGACAGGGTTTAAAAGTGATGAACTGCTGAAAACTGGTGCTGTAAAAAATAAGCCACCCATACGCATTATTATTAAAAAATATGTAAGCAGGCGGCTTGGTTCAAACAGGTCAGTAAACCCCATAATAATTACCTAGAAGTTATTATATTTTGATATATATTCCTTGATACCGTCATATATACCTTTTGCCACTTTTTTTCTATAGGCTGATGATTTTAATTTTGCAGCATCATTATTATTAGATATAAAGCCAGTTTCTACAAGGATAGCAGGCATAGTTGCACCTACAAGTACATAAAACGGTGCCTGTTTTACTCCAAGGTTTTGTTTTGAAGATGCACCAACATTTTTTACAAGACAGCTTTGCACTGAGCCTGCAAGTGATACTGATTCTTCTAATTTAGAGTATTTTAAAATATCTTTTAAAATACCCTGTAAATCTGAAATAGATTTAGTAGTTGCCTGGTTTTCAAGTGCTGCTACTTCAAGTGCCGCTCTGTCGTTTGTAACATTGAATACAAATGTTTCAAGCCCTGATGCTGCTTTATTTTTTGCAGCATTAGCATGTATTGATACAAATATATCTGCTTTTAATTTGTTAGCAATAGCTGTTCTTTCTTCAAGTGGTATAAACACATCTTTATTTCTAGTTAAATGAATATTTAAATCTGGGTCTGCTTTTAAATATTCATAAAGATACTTACTGATTTCAAGAACAATATCTTTTTCTTTTAAGCCGTTATAAACTGCCCCTGGGTCTTTGCCGCCATGACCTGGGTCTATAACAATAGTTCTTATTTTAAGCCCTAATGCAGCACCTAAAGTAATATCTTTTGGCAGGTCATCTGGTCGTTTCGTTTTCATATCTGTTGATGACTGATTATTTTTGGCCACTTGAGTATTAGAAGCAATAACTGGTCGTTTTACTTTTTCTTGTCTTTCAGAAGAAAATACATCAACAACTATTCTGCTTGGGTTGCTCATCTGAAAAACTGTAAAATCTTTTACATTTTCAGAATCAAGTACAACGCGGGTTCTTTTATCCTGTGGATGATATCCAAGACGAACAGCACTTAAAAGACCATCTTTTATGGAAAAGTTTCTTGATACATTACTGCCAAGTAT
Source organism: uncultured Mucispirillum sp. (assembly GCA_944324465.1). GTDB lineage: Bacteria > Chrysiogenota > Deferribacteres > Deferribacterales > Mucispirillaceae > Mucispirillum. Next base: position 42,009 of record CALUWI010000008.1, read on the forward strand.
TGAGTTATTAATATCAATAGTTAATCGTGGCGGTTTATGGAGTGCTGCATCAGCTTTAAGCCAGTGGCTTGAATATTCTGCATTATTAGATAAGTCTATAACTATTCTTGTATAATCCTGGTCAGAAAAATATCTGATACCATGTACATTTACTGTTTTGCCTGATGCTGTAGCTCCAGAATCCTGCCCGGCAGATACTGATACTACATCTTTATCATCTTCTTCTGCAATATTTTTCACAGGCTCTTTTACAGGTCTGCTTACTGGCTGTTTTACCTGATTATTTGCAGTTATAACTGGGTTAGGTCTTGTAATAGTAGAGCGGTTATTTGTACCAAGAGAAGCAAGTTTTTTTTCTGCTTCGCGGGCTTCCATGCTGTTAGGATGCTTTTGTATCAGCTTGTTTAAAGTAAATTTTGCAGAAGTACTGTCCCGCCTTGCTAGAAAAATATCAGCACTTTCTAAATATGCCCGCCTTGCAGCAGAAGAAGAAAATGCTCCCTGTACCATTCTGTAATAGTTAAGAGATTTATCTAAATCTATCTGCATATTAAAACGCTCAAAAGAACGCCTGTATGCTCTAGCAGCACCTAGAAGTGCATCATCTGCATATTTGCCTGACGGATTATCTGCATAAATTTTATAAAATTTATCACCCATTGTAGTATAAGACTTTCTGCCTATTTGAGCAGTCCTGTCAAGAAGGGTTAAATCCTTATACATATCATCAATCTGGCTTGCATAAACACAAACTGATGATACCATAAGAATAAGAACTACAAAAAATGATAACCTGAATTTATTTATAATATACATTTACACCTGCAGTAATACTTGTAAAATTAAATAATTATATTATCAATATTGTATGAAAATATCAATTATTTATTTTGCAAGTATAATATATTTTTGCTTTATTGTAAAAGTAAATAATCAAAAAAAGTCCTTTTTCTTAAAAAACCATGCAAGCATAAATGAAACTGCAAACATAGCAAATACACTTACCGCAAATCCATGTGGATATGATGTGAATGGTATTTGTTCAAAGTTCATTCCAAAAATACCACCTATAACCATTGGCGGCAGCATTAATGTGGAAAGCATAGTAAGTATATTTATAAACTTATTAGATTTTAACTGCATTCTTGACATATTTTCATCATATACAGAGCGGATAGAGTCTTTGCAGTATAAAATAGCTTCATTTAAATACATTGCATGTTCAAATAAGTCTTCATAGTATGGCACAATAGATACTGTATCATCGCTTGAATGCTCTATGGACAGCTTTAAAAGCTGGTTTACAACATCATAAGATGCTCTTGTATGCCTTGATAAAAAGTTTACATGCCTTTTTAATGTAAAAAGTTCAGAAGTATCACATGGGCAGGTAACATCCTGTGTCATAGTATCTTCTAAAGAATCTACTGATAAGTTAATAGAGTTTAATATCATTATGTAGTTATCTATCATAGCATCTATTAAGGCATATAAAAGATAATCGCTTCCACGGGTATAAAAATTATTAAAATGCTTATATATCCTTTGCAGAACAATATTAAATTCATCGCAGTGATATTCTTCAAAGGTAATTAAAAAATTTTCTTTTTGAATAAAGGAAATCTGGTTGTCCTGCATATTAGTATTATTAATGCTTAATGACCGCATAATAATAAAGTTATAGTCAAAAGTATCATCAAATTTAGGGTTATGGTATGTTTCAAAAACATCTTCTAAAGTAAGGCTGTCAATATTAAAGGGTTTTAATGCTTCTACAACTTTGCTGCTGTCTGAAAGTCCAGTTACTCTAACCCATGTAATAGATTTATTTTTGTTATCATAGTCTATAACATCGCTTTCAATTACTTTGTCATTCATAATTTTGCAGCATGTAATATTTGTTTGAACTGGTGCTGTATCGCCTTCGTAAATGATTGTGCCAGGAGCTGCACCTTTTGATTTTAAGAAAAGTTTTTTATTCATACTACTGCTCTCTTACTTTAACCATATAGATACAGGCTAAAGTGATTTAAAATGATAAAAAATTTATAAGCTGATTTACATGATGGACTAATTAATACTATTAGACCATAAAACAGTATAAACAGGTTATCTGCTGGTTATTTACTGTTTAGCTTTTGGTTTGGGGACAAAATGCATACACTGACTGCCTGAATTTTTAAATACTTCCAGTGATGGTATCATTTTAGATTTAAACCCTATAGCCTTGCATGCATAAGGTGTAGCAGGCTGCCAGGTAATCTGTAAATGTGTGCAGTCAAAACAGTTTATTCTTTTTTGATTATTTTCTTTCATATTAGGTATATAAAATAGTTATAGAAAAATTGCAAGCAGTGAATTTGAATAAGTCATAATAAATTTATATTTTTAACTTATAAAATTTTTTAGATAAGATGTAAAAATATAAAACTCTACCGCTTTTTAAGGCAGTAGAGTTTATTTTTATATTAGTTATTATAATTTAAAGAAAGATGCTTCTTCTTTTAACTGCATAGAGATAGTTTCAAGTTTTTCAACTTCTCTAACATTTTCCTGCATCATACTTTGTGTATTAGATGACATATCAGCCATTTCAGCTAAATATGCTTCAATAGTATTAATACCATTTTCCTGTTCAGTAGATGATGTGCTTACATCTTGAGCCATAGCAAGGGAACCTTGAGCCTGTTTTTGAATCTCATTTAATATTTCACTTGTAATGCCTGCAAGTTCTAAACCTTTTTCTACCTGTGGCAGAGTCTGCTCCATAGCTGCTACTGTTACTTCAATTTCTTTTTGAATTTCAGTAATCATATTAGTTATTTGAGCAGTAGTATCGCCAGTTCTTTCTGCAAGTTTTCTAACCTCATCTGCAACAACTGCAAAGCCTCTGCCGTGTTCACCAGCTCTGGCTGCTTCAATTGCAGCATTTAATGCAAGCAGGTTAGTCTGGTCTGCAACTTCAGCAATTAAGCCTGCACTGCCGCTGATTTCTGTTGATTTATCTTTAAGAGTTTTAATTTTTTCAGCAGTTTCAAGTACTGTAGAGCTTACTTTATTAATAGCTTCTGTAGTATTATTCATAGCTTCGTTTCCTTTTTTAGAAAGCTCTAAGGTTTTTTCAGAATTCTGCTCTGTCTGTCTTGCAATTTCAGCAATTTTTGCTGTGCCTGCACTGATTATTTTTATCTGGTCAACACTTCGCATAGATGCAGCATGCTGTTCTTCTGCTGCATGCTGTGCCTGGTTAGAAGAATCTGCCACAACATGTGTACTTCTGCCTAATTCTTCTGCTGAATGCTGGATATTTTTAATAACATTTCTTAAGTGGCCCTGCATAAATACAATGTGTGAAAGCATACTGTCTGTATTTTTCTGGTTAGTTTTAATTTCATGGGATAAATCACCCTGAGAAATAGCATTAAAGCTTTTAGAAGCATCCTGCGGGTCGCCGCCTAAAAGTTTAACAAGGTATCTGATAATGAAAAATGCAATAGAAAAGCCAAGCACTAAAGCTATGATTGAGTTTAATATCATCATAAGTTTAAAGTTAGCTGTACTTGCTGTAACAACAGGTGTAACAGCTTGATTTTTTGCTTCTTCTAAATTAATAAATTCGTTTATAAATTTTAACCAGTCTACAAATAATGGGCGAACTTTATTTAATTTCTCCATCATTTCTACATTATTCCCAGCTTTTTTATCGGCAATTATTCCTTGAATTAAGGGCATAGCTGCTATTTCAGTATTATTTATTTTATCTAAAATAGCTTTTTCTTCGTCTGTAAGCATATTTTTATTAACAAAATTTTCCATCATGCGATTTTTTGCATCTATATAAAACTGCTCTTCAAAGCGTATTTCTTCAAGATATTTGTCTAAATCCTGCTGATTATTTGCAAGCACCACATCTCTAATAGATATTGAGCGGTTATGCACTGAACCTCTGTAATCTATTGTTACCCTTTGTTTTGCTGAATTAACATTGTTAATTTCAGATAAGTTTCTATCAATAAAGCTGATTCTGTTTATTGAAAGAATTGATATACCTAATATAATTAAAACAAGTACAGCATAACCTGCACCAATTATGGTAAATATGCTGATTTGCCGTTTTTCATTATTCATAGACTGCTCCCAAATATTGATTTATTACTATTAAAATAAGTAAAGCAAATGAAGGCACACTGATTACTTAAAAAAACAGTAATAATTACTATTTATTTCATTTATATATATAAGTCAAGGCAAAATATATTTATATAATATAATAAAATACTTTTCTTATGTAAAAAAATAATGTATATATAAAATAATAGATTAAAGTTTTTAGATAAGCAAACATAATATACAAACTTATATAAGGATTATAAATGAGCAGTATTAAAAGGATTTCTTTTCAAGAAGGTGTTGATTTATACAATAATGCAGATATTTTAGAGCTTGGCAGAATGGCTGATGATATCCGCAAAGAAAAACACCCAGAAAATATTGTAACATTTGTTATAGACAGAAATATTAACTATACTAACATATGCACATGTAAATGTAAATTCTGTGCCTTTTATAAAAATGAAGGTGAGGAAGGCGGATATGTTATTTCAAAAGAGGAGCTTGCTCAGAAAATTCAAGAAACACTTGATTTAGGCGGCTCACAGATTTTACTGCAGGGCGGTCTTCATCCTGAATATAAAATTGATTTTTATGAAGATATGCTGAAATATATGAAAACTTTTCCAGTGTGGCTGCATGCCTTTTCGCCGCCTGAAATACATCATATTGCAAAAATGAGCGGCTTAACTATTGCAGAAACAATAAAAAGGCTTGTAGCTGCAGGGCTTGACTCTATCCCGGGCGGCGGTGCTGAAATATTAGATGATGAAGCAAGAAAAAATGTAAGTCCTAATAAAATTAATTCTGCCTCTTGGCTTTCTGTTATGGAGGAAGCTCATAAACAGGGGCTTAAAACTACAGCTACAATGATGTTCCGTAAAAAAGATGCAGCAGAGATAATTGTTGGTCATTTTGATAAAATTCGTTCATTACAAGATAAAACAGGTGGATTTACTGCTTTTATCCCTTGGCCGTTTCAGCCGGGTAACAGCGAGTTAGATGATGAAGCTGTTACTGCTGTGGAATATTTGCGAGTGCTTGCTCTTGCAAGAATTTACCTGGATAATATACCAAATATACAAGTTTCATGGGTAACTCAGGGAGCAAAGGTTGCACAGATTGGTTTATTTTTTGGCGGCAACGACTTTGGCAGTGTTATGATAGAAGAAAATGTTGTCCGTGCAGCAGGTGCTAATTTTCGCCTTAAAACTGAGGAAATTAAACATATTATTAAAACAGCAGGTTTTACACCTAAAGTTCGTAATATGCAGTATGATATTATAGGCGACTAATTATAAATTAAATTTTTTATATGGAAGTGTCACTTGAAAGGGCCGTTATTAAATGTATTAATTAAAATTTCTGCAGAAATCAACTCTACTATGGAGCTTGATACTCTGCTGCCTGATATTGTAAAAATCACGGGCGATTATTTAAAAGTCCGCAACGCTTCCATTATGCTTATTGACTGGGATACTCTTACAATAAACTGTTATACAGGCTGTTCGCCGCACCATAACTCATTATCTGTTAAGCAGGGTATTATAGGTGATGTGGCAGGCACTGGTACAGAATATATTGTTAATAAAAAATCATCTTCATCATCAAGTAAATCTTTCCTTGCTCTGCCATTGAAAGCAGGCAGTAAAATATTAGGTGTCTTTAACTTAACTGATAAAGATGAAGACTACTTTAATGATGATGATGTTTCAATAGCAAGATATATTGCTTCTCAGTGTGCTTTAGCAATAGAAAGGCACAATATTTATAATAAAATGAGAGCCAATGAGAACCTGCAGGCTATAGGTCTTTTAAAATCTTCTGTTGCTCATGATATATCAAATCTTTTAGCGATTGCAGATGTTTATCTTGGACTTATGGAAGATGAAGTTGATAAATCATCTGCAATGTATGAATATGTAAAAGCAGTAAAAAGCGAAATGAAACGCATAAGCATACTTGCAACAGATATGCTTGATTTATCAAAAGATAAGCTTGTCGTCCATAAAACTAAATTTAAAATAAGCGAACTTGTTAATGAATTAAAACTATACAGTGAAGCATTTTCTAAAAACTCTAATGCAAAAGTGGAGTTTCATATAAAATGCGATGATGAGATAGTAGCCGATAAAAACAGGCTTTTCAGAGTATTTTTTAATCTGCTTAATAATGCAGGTGATGCAGTAAAAGAAAACGGCAGAATTATTTTTGCTGTTAAAAAAACAGGCAAAGATATTACTTTCTTAGTAGCAGATAATGGTAAAGGCATACGAAAAGAAGATATTGGCAAACTTTTTCAGCCATTTTTTACATCAGGCAAAATCAAAGGCACAGGGCTTGGTCTTGCGGTAGTTCATGATATTATAGAAGCCCATTCAGGCAGTATTCGTGTTCGTTCTACATTAGGCTCTTATACATGTTTTCTTATAAGGATACCAAAAGATGGATAGAATAACAGTCAGGGCAGAAAGACCACAGGAAAGAGCAAAAGATATATGCAATAAAATATATAACCTGCGTGCAGGTGAATATGAAATAGAGGGCGGCACAGAAGACAGGGCCACAGTAATATTTAAGTGTGCAGATAAATCTTGTAATTCAAAAGTATTCTTAACAACAGATGAAGGTGCATTTACTGGATTTCTTTTTATGTATCCCGCATTAAATGAAGGCACAACTCATACTTTAGAAGAAATCCTTGATTATTTAGCTGCAGAAGAAATAGAAAATATCGATAAAAACCAGATAAGCAGCCTTTTCCACAGGTTTGCAGATGGGGAAGTTATTGAAAATGAAATCATAGCAGAGGGCATACGGCCTACAGCGGGAAAAGATGCAGAAATAACTCTCCATTTTGGTACAGCCGATAAAAAACCAAAAATTAAAGACGGTAAGGTGGACTTTAAAAACCTTGATAATATAGTAATGGTTGAAAAAGGCGATGTACTTATTACTAAAAAACCAGCAATACAGGGCAGCCGTGGCAGAAATATTAAAGGGGAGGAAGTTACTCCAACACCTGCAAAAGATATTGTGATACTTCCAGGTGATGGTGCAACTGTTAATGAAGCAGGCACAATATTTTCTGCTACTACAGATGGATATGTAGATTTTGGTAACAAGCGTCTTGGTGTGTATCCTGTTTATATGGTAAAAGGTAATGTGGACTACTCTACAGGTAATATCCGTTTTAATGGGTCTGTCCATGTAAAAGGCGATGTTCTTTCTGGCTTTAAGATAGAAGCTGATAAGCATATATTAGTTGACGGCATTTGTCAGGACTGTGAAATTATTGCAAAAGGCAATGTTATTTTAAGAACTGGTATAAAATGTACAGGTTCAGGGCTTGTAAGAGCTGGCGGAACTGCTGTAATTGGATATGCTGAAAAAGCAAAGGTATATGCAAGGGAAAGTATAGAAATAAGAAAATATGCTTTTAACTGTGAGCTTTTTGCAGGCACTAAAATAGATGCAATGAATGGGGACGGCATTATTGCAGGCGGCTTAATCAGAGCATTTCAGGATATTTCTGTTAAACAGCTTGGCACAAATGGCAACTCTAAATTTAATGTAATTATTGGAATGAAATATTATATAGAATTTGAGCTTGAAAAATTACGCAGAGAAAAAGCACGGATTGCAGAAACTATTGAAAGAGTAGATACTGCACTTTCAAGGTTTAATCTAAGCAGACCAAAAGTTGCAAATCACCCTAAAATTATTAAAATGCTTGAAGTTAAGTCATCTTTAGGTGAGCTGCTTACAGAACTTGATAAAAGAGAAGCTAAACTTATAGAAGAAAATAAGGCAAAATCCCCTAGAATGAAAGTAAAAAATAAAGTATTTGAAGGGGTAACAGTTATGTTTTATAATGTTGGTGCAGTGGTAAAAGAGCCTATGGAAAATATGGTATTTTACTACGATGAAAAATATGGCGAAGTTGCCTGGATAAGCCTTAAAAATGCCAACGCACTTGATTAATATATAAAAGGAGTAATAAAAGCATTTCTGCTTTTACAATAAAATGAAAAATAATATAATTATCCGCGGTGCAAGACAGCACAATCTTAAAAATATTGATTTAGACATACCAAAAAATTCTCTTGTTGTAATAACCGGAGTCAGCGGCTCTGGTAAATCTACACTTGCTTTTGATACTTTATATGCAGAAGGTCAGAGAAGATATGTGGAAAGCCTTTCTTCTTATGCAAGGCAGTTTTTAGAACTTATGGAAAAACCTGATGTGGATTTAATAGAATATTTATCTCCAGCTATCAGCATAGAGCAGAAATCTATAAGTAAAAACCCACGGTCAACAGTTGGAACTATTACAGAAATATATGACTATATGCGTCTTTTATTTGCAAGGGTTGGTGATGTATTCTGCCCAAGCTGTAATAAAAAAATACAGTCATACACTGTGCAGAAAATAGTTGATAATGTATTAGCTTATGGAGAAGGGGCAAGAATAGAAATACTTGCACCTGTTATCAGAGGTAAAAAAGGCGAATTTAAAAAATATTTTAAAGATATGCTTAAAAATGGATTTGTACGAGCTTATCTTGACGGTGAAAGTGTCCGCCTTGAAGATGATATAGAGATAGATAAAAATATAAAACACGATGTATCTATATCTGTAGACAGGATAGTTATAAAAGATGATATTGCAAGAAGATTAACTGATTCTATAGAGATAGCTTTAAGAAATGCAGACGGCTTGGTGGAAATATTATGCAACGGCGAAAAAACACTTTACAGCGAAAAATTTGCATGTATTGACTGCGGTATAAGTATTGCAGAAGTAGAGCCTAGAATATTTTCTTTTAACAACCCATTTGGAGCATGCCCAGTATGCGAAGGTATTGGCGAACGCTCAGTATTTGATGAAGATGCAGTTATTCCAGATAAATCAAAAAGCATAAGAGAAGGTGCTGTAAAAGTATGGGAGCAGTATGATAACTTCCATTTTTATAATATATTAAATGCACTTTCAGCAAAATATGATATAGATTTAAACAGTCCATGGCAGAAACTTTCTCAAAAACATAAGGAAATTATCCTTCATGGAGTAGAAGAACCTTTAGAGCTTTTTACATTTAAAGGTGATAAGAAAGTTTTTTATGAAAAACAGTTCCATGGTGTTTTTGGTGAGCTGCAGCAGATGCTTTCATCTGGCATTATCAGTGAAATAGAAACAGCTAAAAAATATATGACTTTTAGACCATGTGAAGAATGTAATGGTACAAGGCTTAAAAAAGAAAGCCTTTCTGTCAGGATTAATGGTCTTAATATTGCAGAAGTTTCTAAATTTAACATTAAGCAGGCAATAGATTTCTTTTCCAGTTTAGAGTTTGAAGGCTTTAAAAAAGAAGTGGCAGATAAAATTATTAGAGAAATATTAAGGCGTCTTAATTTTCTTAATGATGTAGGCATAGATTATATTACAATGGACAGGAAAGCATCCACCTTATCAGGCGGTGAAGCTCAGAGGATAAGGCTTGCAACACAGATTGGTTCAGGGCTTACAGGTGTGCTTTATGTATTAGATGAGCCATCTATCGGTCTGCATCAAAGAGATAATGATATGCTTATTGCTACTCTTAAAAACTTACGGGATATAGGCAACAGTGTAATAGTTGTTGAACATGATGAAGATACCATTATGCAGTGCGACCAGATTATAGATATGGGAGTAGGTGCAGGCAGAAAAGGCGGCGAAGTAGTATTTCAGGGCACACCAAAAGAGTTACTTCATTCAGAAAAGTCGTTAACAGGCGGCTATCTTTCAGGCAGACTTAATATTGAAGTGCCAAAAGAAAGGCTGAAAGCTGATAAAAATAAAATGATTTCCATAAAAGGTGCTCGTGAGCATAACTTAAAAAATATAAATGTAGATATTCCACTTGGCTTGATTACATGTGTTACTGGAGTAAGCGGCTCTGGCAAGTCTACATTAATATTAAATATATTATATCCTGAGCTTATGAGACAGCTTTACGGCTCTACATATAAAGCAGGGGAGCATAAATCTGTAACTGGTGTATCTAATATTGATAAAGTTATAGATATAGACCAGTCACCAATAGGAAGAACCCCTAGAAGCAACCCTGTTACTTACACAGATATATTTAAGGATATAAGGGAGCTTTTTGCTGTTACTCCAGAAGCTAAAAGGCGGGGATATAATGCAGGCAGGTTCAGCTTTAATAAAAAAGGCGGCAGATGTGAAACATGTCAGGGTGAAGGATATATTGAAATAGAAATGCATTTTCTGCCAGATATGTTTGTAAAATGCGATGCCTGCAACGGCTCAAGATATAACAGAGATACATTAGATATTACATATAAAGGTAAAAATATTGCAGAATGTCTTGATATGACAGTTAATCAGTCAGTAGAATTTTTTGATAATATTCCAAAACTGAAAGCAAAACTGGAAGTATTAAGAGATGTCGGTTTAGGCTATATTAAACTTGGCCAGCCTGCTACTACCTTATCAGGCGGTGAAGCTCAAAGGGTAAAACTTGCAAAAGAGTTAATGAAACGCTCTACAGGCAAAACATTATATCTTTTTGATGAGCCAACTACAGGTCTGCATTTTGATGATATTAATAAACTTATTAAAATATTCCAAAGACTGCGTGATAACGGCAATAGTATTGTAATTATTGAGCATAACTTAGATGTAATAAAATGTGCTGATTATATAATAGATTTAGGTCCAGAAGGTGGTGACGGCGGCGGAGAAATAGTATTTGCCGGCACACCGGAAGACTGTGTAAAATGCGAAAAATCATATACTGGTAAATATCTTAAAAGCAAGCTGAAATAAACTGGTTCACTCCATATTTTTGGAAAGATATTTAATAAATGTATAATAAAGGTAAAATGGATAAGAAATTAAAAAATATCCTTTAAGCTTAATATATTATATGTTCCTATTTCTGCTTTTAAGAGATGCTCCAAGTTATTTCATTATTTTTGCGACTTAATTGTGAATGATTATGCAATTCTCCAGCATAAGGAATGAAATAACAAAAATTTTGCTTTATGAGATTTGCGGCAGTAGTGATAGTGTGATATATTATACAAATATATACTATAAAAAAATATAAAACATCAATTTTATTGTAAAATAATTGCTTTTTATTACAGTTTAAAAAATGTGGGTAATGCAAGAAATAAAGCCTGTGAATAGAAGTGTATATTTAAGGTGTAGGTAGATATGGCAGAAAATCAGGACGGAGCAGAAAAGAGCGAGGAAGCCACTTCCAAGAAAAAGGAAGATGCCCGGAAAGAAGGTAATGTTGCCAAAAGTATGGACTTATCTTCTGGTGTGCTGCTTGTGGCAGCAGTTGCGGCAATGTATGTCTATGTACCTTATATGCTTGATAATTTTGAAAATCTTGTAGAAGAATTTTTCAAATTTAATAATTTTACTATTACTCAGGATTCTGCAGCTGATTTATTTATGTTTTCTCTGCAGTTTATGGCAAAAGTAACTTTTCCTATATTTGCCCTTCTTTTTGTATTAGCAATAGGTATAAATGCGTATCAGGTAGGCTTTTATATTTCTACAAAAGCAATAGAACCTAAATTTAACAAGCTCAATTTCTTTGCGAATTTTATGAAAACATTTTTTAATAAACGCAAAGTAGTAGAGCTTATAAAATCACTTTTAAAAATATTTGTTCTGACAGCTTATGCCTGGTATTTAGTTCATAATGAGTTTGATACAATTGTCCGAATGACAGATGCAGATTACAGAGACCAGATGGTATATCTTGGTCATTTGGTTTTTGATGTGGCAATCCGTATTGCAGCATTAGTGCTTGTAATAGGTATTGCAGATTATGCTTATCAAAAATGGCAGCATAATGAAGACTTAAAAATGACAAAGCAGGAAGTAAAAGAAGAATATAAGCAGATGGAAGGGGACCCTATTGTAAAAAACCGTATCAGACAGGCTCAAAGAGATGCGGCAAGGCAGCGTATGATGGAGGAAGTTCCTAAATCAGATGTAGTAATTACTAACCCTACCCATTATGCTGTTGCAATAAGATATGATATGGATGTGGATAGAGCACCAAAGGTTGTTGCAAAAGGTCAGCGGCTGATGGCATTAAAAATAAAAGAAATAGCAAGAGCCAGTGGGGTAAAAATAGTGGAAGACCCGCCGCTTGCAAGAACACTGTATAACTCTGTAGAAGTTGATGAGGAAATACCAGAAACACTTTATAAAGCACTGGCACAAATCCTTATGACTCTTGATAAGTTTAGAAGAAGATAATTTTTAAAAAATAAATTTTAAATATACAAAGCTGCTTTTTAAATTAAATATTATTGTAAAAAGATATGATAATATATTTTCTTGTTGACAAGATTATCTTATTATTCTATGAAGTAAAAATAATAGTTACATAAGTGTATAAAAAAATAGCAGGGTGTAAATCTTATTATTTTTTTATATTTCTTAGTAATACAATATTTTAGTGGAGAGAATATATGAGTAAAATTAATTTATCATTAAGAGCAAAACTCTTAATAGTATCTGCTGCTGCATTAATTATGACAGTATTAGTTTTAATTTCTTTCAATTACTTTAGTATGCATACCAGCTCTATGAATCTTTATAAAAATATTCAAAATAGAGTGACAGATAACATTGCAACTATCTTAGGAAAAGATTTTGACAGATATACAAGCGGTATTACTATGCTTGCAAAATCAATACAGGCAGATACTCCTGCAGATTTAGTTGCCAAATATAAACTTGCATTTGAAGAAACAAAAAGCACTCTTGATGTTTCAAATATTATGGCTGCCTTTGATGACGGCACATTTTACAGTGTTAATAATTTAGGTCTTGACTCAGATTATGACCATAGAACAAGAGACTGGTATAAAGATGGTGTATCAGCTAATGGCTTAACTATTTCAAAAGCATATATTGACCAGGTTCGTAAAGATGCGCCATGTATCTCTATAAGTTATCCATTAACAACAGGAAATGGTGTGAAAGGTATTATAACTTTTGATGTATATCTTGATTTTGCTGCTCTTTATAAAAAAATGGCAAACGAAACAGTTGATGGTAAATTTTATTTAATGGAACGGGATACAACTATTGTTTCAGCACTGGAAAGTGGTGTTCTTCTTAAAAAAGCAGACAGCATATTTGCTGCAGAATTAGGCAACTTTATTAAAAGTGTAATAAACGGTTCAGTTTCTTCAAAAGAATATGTTGATTATGTAAGCCGTGCTGGTGAAGAGCGTATGGGAACAGTTTATAAACTTCCTGGATATGACTTATATGTGTTATATGGTATAAGCGGCAATCTGGTTGTAAAACAGATAAGAACAGTAGCTCTGCAAAGTACTCTTTTTGGTTTAGTTCTTTTAGCAGTATCTCTTATAGTTGTTCTTTTTGTTTTAAGAATGTCATTAAATACATTAACTGTATTCCAAAAACAAATTACAAGTGCAGCAGAAAGTAAAGACTTAACTGTCCGTATTGAATCAAAAACTGATGATGAGTTAGGTCAGATTGCTAAAGGTGTTAATACATTCATAAAATCTATGGAAAGTGTAATAAAAGAAGTAAGAGATTCTATTGAAGAAGTAGCATCAGCTAACAACCAGCTTGCAGCAACTATGGAAGAATTATCTACTACTTTTGATTCTCAGGCTCATCAGGTATCTGAAATGGTAGACGGTATGGGTCAGGTAAGTAATATTTCTAAAAATACAAGCGATGCTCTTGAAACAAATATGCAGTTCTTAGAAACAACTGCTGATAATACAAGAAAAGAAGCTGAAAATTTAGATAAAGTAAGCAGCGATATGGGTGATATTGAAAGAGATACAATATCATTATCTGAAACTATCCGCCACTTATCAGACAGCTCTGCACAGATAGGCAACATATTAAATGTAATTAATGATATAGCAAACCAGACTAACCTGCTTGCATTAAATGCAGCTATTGAGGCAGCTCGTGCTGGTGAAGCAGGCAGAGGTTTTGCAGTTGTTGCAGATGAAGTAAGGAAACTTGCAGAAAGAACACAACATGCAATCGGCGAAGTAGAAACTATTATTAATGAGTTATCAAGAGATTCTGAAAATGCATCTAATGCTATGAATAAATCTGTAACAAGTGTTCAAGAAGGTGCTGGAAATATTCAAAGTGTTACAGGTGAAATTAAACGAGCAGTAGAAGATGTTACAAACCTTTATACTGATATGAAACCTATTTCTCAGTCAGTATCAGACCAGTATGTTACAATTCAGTCTGTTGTAGATAATGCACAGGTAGTAGCAGCAGGTATTGAAGAAAGTAATGCAGCAGTAAATGAAGTAAATAATACTGTAAGCCATCTGCAGCAAAGAACTGAAAGGCTGAAAAGGTTAATTGAACAGTTCAGAGTTTAATATTTTATTATAATATAAATTCTTTTAAGTCCCTGTATATTACACTAATATACAGGGATTTTTTTATGTAAGAGCACAAGACATATGTTACAAACAAGTGGATAAAAAAATACCTCCTAGTAATATAATAGTTATCAAGTAAAATAAACTAAACTAAGAGGTATCACAATGAATAAAGTGATAATAACAAAAGAGATGTTATTTCGTCAACGATTATGTGAGTATGCGAAGAAAAAAGGCGTGATAAAAGCAGCCCGTAAATACCAAACGAACCGAATGTTTGTATATAGGCAATTAAAGAAATGGGATGGAACAGTAAAGAGTTTAAGTTTGCGAAGCCGTAGACCGAAGACATTCCCCAATAAGCATACCGAAGAAGAATTGCATTTAATAAGCATTATGTATTTAGAACATGGTCTATATGGTAATGCAGAGTTGTATGTAAGACTTAAAGAATGTGGCTATAATCGTAGTTTTGGCAGTATGTGTAAGCAGATAAGGGCAAAAGGATTAAAGTCTGTTAAAAGGAAAAAGAAGAGTTATACTAAATATAATAATATAACAGGTCAGTATATTGGAGATAAGGTTCAGATAGATATTAAATATGTTCCACAAGAGTGCATTATGTTTCCCAGCTATGGAAAAAATATTATCAGATTACAGCTATAGATGAATACAGTAGAAAGAGAATATTAGAGATAGTGGAAGAAAAAAACACTTTTGAAACTGGCAAGTTTTTAGAACAACTGGAAAGTAAATTTGACTTTCCCATACATACAATTCAAGTAGATAATGGTTATGAGTTTGTAAATGACAAAGAAGTAACAAATAGGAAAACCTACTTTGAAGAAGTAGCAGAAAAGAAAGGATATATTATTAAACGAATACGACCTTATTCTCCATGGCAGAATGGAAAGGTAGAAAGAAGTCATAGAGAAGATGAGAAGATTTTATATGCTAATAATAAATTTTATACTAAAAATGAATTAATTAATGCTGTTAAAATACATCAGGATAGATATAATAATACAGCTAAAATATGCTTAAACTTTAAATCTCCTTGTGAAGTTGCTGAGGAAAATAAATTATTGCTTGATTTATAATATAATAAGATTTATTTTTTTAAAAGTGTAACATATGTGTTGTTAGTTAAGAAAATATCCCGCTTTTTTTCATTTTTTTTCTGGAAAAAATAATATAATTTTTATATAATATAAAAAAGTATGGCTATAATAAGCTGTATAGTATATATACTATATCAGTAAGTAAATATTTTAAGGATAAATATGGCAGAGCAGAAAGCAAATTTAACATTGTCTACTATTATGAAAAAACTTTCAAAGCAGACTGAAATAGTATTGCCTATTAGCTTTATGGCAATACTGGCAGTTCTTTTTGTGCCAGTTCCGCCTATTGTTCTTGACTTTTTTCTTGCTATAAGTATATCTTTAAGCCTTATTATACTTTTTGTTTCTATTGCAGCAGAAAGACCGCTGGATTTTTCATCGTTTCCATTTATTCTGCTTTTTACAACACTTTTCAGGCTTTCGTTAAATGTATCTACCACAAGAACAATACTTCTTCACGGTCATGAAGGTCCAGATGCAGCTGGTGAAATTATCCGTGCATTTGGTCAGTTTGTTGTTGGTGGTAATTACGCTGTTGGTATTATTGTATTTATCATACTTATTTTAATTAACTTTATGGTTATTACAAAAGGTTCTGGCAGGGTTGCTGAGGTTGCTGCACGATTTACATTAGATGCTATGCCTGGTAAGCAGATGGCTATTGATGCAGACTTAAATGCTGGTATCATTAATGAAGATGAGGCAAGAAAACGCAGGGAAGATGTTAGAAGGGAGGCGGATTTCTACGGTAGTATGGATGGTGCTTCTAAGTTTGTCCGTGGTGATGCTGTTGCAGGTCTTATTATTACAGCTATAAATATTATTGGTGGTTTAGCACTTGGTATGCTGCAGCATGGTCTTCCTGTTGCTGAAGCTGCTTCTACATATACAATCTTAACTATTGGTGATGGTCTTGTTGGTCAGATTCCTGCACTTATTATTTCTACATCTGCAGGTATTATTGTAACAAGGGCTGGTAATGATTCTAGTGCTGGTACATTTTCAAAACAGCTTACTAAACAGCTTTTTCCTGACCCAAGGATATTATTTTTAGCAGGCGGTATTCTGCTTTTCTTTGCTGTTATTCCTGGTATGCCGAAGCTGTCTTTTTTCACTGTTGGTATTATTTTAATTGCAGTAGGTTATCTAATGCATAAAAAAGTTAAAATTGGCGGCAGTGTAGAAGAAGATGAAGAAGAAAATGAAGAAGAAAAACCACCTGCACCAGAGGAAGAAGAAGTTAAAGAACTGCTTGAAATGGATACAATGGAGCTTGAAATAGGCTTTGGAATTATTCCGCTTGTTGATGCAGCTCAAGGCGGTACACTTTTAAATAGAATAAAATCTATCAGACGGCAGATAGCTCTTGAAATGGGCTTTATTGTTCCACCTGTAAGAATAAGGGATAATCTGCAGCTTGATGCAGATGAATATGTAGTGCTGCTTAGAGGTGTACGCACTGCAAAAGGCAATGTTATGCCTGACAGATATATGGCAATGAACCCAGCAGGACCAATGGATGATATTAATGGTATTCCAACAAAAGAGCCGGCTTTTGGTCTTCCTGCAAAATGGGTAGATGAAGTAGAAAAAGAAAAGGCAGAAATTTCTGGATACACTATTGTGGACCCAGCAACTATTATTGCTACACACTTAACAGAAGTTATTAAGAAAAATTCAGCAGAACTTCTTGGAAGACAGGAAACTCAAGACCTGCTTGATAAACTGAAAGAAAAACATCCAAAAATTGTTGAAGATGTTGTGCCTGGTATATTAGATTTAAGTACATTAAACAGAGTGCTGCAAAACCTTTTAAAAGAGCGTGTTTCAATTAGAAACTTACAGACTATTTTAGAAGCACTTGCAACTTATGGCACTATGAATAAAGATATAGAATATTTAACTGAAAAAGTACGCTTTGCACTGCGTAAGCAGATTACAGAAAGTCTTTTAGCACAAGACGGCAAACTTTATGTATTTGCACTTCCTCAGCCTATTGAGCAGCTTATTATTAAAAATATGCACCCATCAGACGAGGGTAAAGAGATTGTTATAGACCCTGCAACAGCAAGGAAAATTTTAACAGGACTTATGGATAAAACAGAAGAAGTTACTGCAAAAGGTATTCCGCCAGTTTTATTTGTATCTCAGCCTATCCGCTTTGCTATGAGACGCTTTGTGGAAAAATATTCCCCTAGCTTAAATATTATAGCCCATACTGAAGTGGCAGATAATGTTCAAATAGATTCTCTTGGCACAGTTTTAATTAAAAATGATGATAATAAAGGGCAGTGATGAGCTGCTCTAAATTATCAGGCATATTTTTACTATGTTTTTTTCTTTTTGTTTTTCCTAATCTCTGCCTGTGTGCTCCAAAGTGTGATTTTATTATCACTAAAAAAGATTTATCAGAAATGCGTAAAGGCAGAGTATATAATTCTGCAAACACATCAGGCACTGCCTGCCTTAAAAACTATGACAACAGAGATATTTTATTTCCAATAAAAAATGGAAAAATAGAAGGTACTGCTGTTATGTACTATTATGATGATTTTATAGAAGAAACAACACCATATAAAAACAGCAAAAGAGAAGGGATTGAAAAAAGATATTTTCCAAACGGTGCATTATTAAGGTCTACACCATATAAAAATGATAAGATAGAAGGTATTGAAAAAATATACTATGAAATAGGCGGCGTAGAATCTGAAATACCATATAAAAACGACAGAGTAGATGGTATTAGAAAAGATTACTATATAGACGGCACATTAGCTGCAAGATTTTCTTATAAAAATGATTATAAGGAAGGGCCTGCCAAAAAATACTACCATGACGGGCAAATCAAATTAGAAAGAATGTATAAAATGGGCAGGAAACACGGCTATGAAAGGTCATATACAGATGAAGGAATAATGACTGAAGAGATACCTTTTTATGAGGGCAGTGTAAATGGCACATTAAAAGTATTTGATAAAGAAACAGGAAAACCATTTTTATTTGTAGATTTTGTAAAAGGCATAAAGCATGGCAAAGCAGTAAAATATTCTGCTGATGGTAAAGTGTATGCTGTAATTAATTTTGAAAATGATTATGCTGTCAGCGGCAAATGCACTAACGGCTATAAACTTACTCCAAAAGATTTAGAAACTATTCAGTTTAGTATATATAGAATCCAGTGCGGCAAATAATACAAGCTGGTGAAAGTATCAGGCAAATAATTTACATTATCAGATATTGCAAAATTCTGTAATCTTATATAATCTTCATAAAAAAAACGGGAGAAATAATATGACAGAATATGAAAAACTATTGTCAGGTAAATATTATGACGGCAGAGATAAAGACTGCTGGGCAAAACAGTCAAAAGCAAAAAATCTTACAGTAAAATTTAATAATCTTGATTTTAATGATGCAGAAAATCACCGTAAAATATTAGAAGAACTTCTTGGCGGAATAGCTGAAGATGCAGATATTTTAGCACCTTTTAACTGTGATTATGGTAAGCATATATTTTTAGGTAAGGGCTCTTTTATTAACTATAACTGTTCTTTTTTAGATACAGGATATATAGAAATAGGGGAATATGTAATGATTGGTCCAGATGTAAAAATATATACAGCCAACCACCCAGTTAGAAGTGAAGATAGATACTATATTGATGAAAACGGAAAAAAATTCTGGCATACTTTTACAGAAAAAGTAACAATAGGAAATAATGTATGGATAGGCGGCGGAGCAATAATATGCCCTAATGTAACAATAGGTGATAATACAGTTATAGGTGCAGGAAGTGTTGTAACAAAATCTATACCTGCTGGAGTTATAGCAGCAGGCAACCCATGCAGAGTAATAAAGGAAAATAAGTAGATATAATTCTGGTAGTACCCCATTTTTTTATAATAATACTAATAACTATATAATAATTAAAATAAAATATTTACTAGAATTAAAAATAGAACTTAAAAATTATTATATATTAATATGGCATTATATCCGCTTTTAAATGATGTTCCCCTGTTATTTTATTACCTTTGCGACTTAATTGTATATGAACAATTTTTTCGGAATGATTTGCTGACAGAAAGTTTTAAGCGATAGCGAGTTGCTGCAGCAATGCGAGTGTTTTTTACGAGGACACTACGCCCGACTGAGTAAGGAGGAAATAAAAAAAGTGGCTGATAGAAAAAATTGAGAATGTTTATACAATTGGAGCAAAAATACAGGAAGTATTTTCTTCAGCAAGCATATGCGAATTTATTTCGGATATGCGTGGTTATAAAAATTCAGGGATGAATTTTTATATAAAAGTATAATAGGTTTTAAAATAACAAAAAATTTGATATATGAGATTTGCGGCGGTAGGATAGTTTAAAATATACTACAAATACATAAATAATAATTACTAAGTTTATTATAAATCATAATTTTTAATCATAGTTTAAAAAATGGGGATAAAGCAGATATAATAACTTGACCTGCTTAATTATCTTAAGCAGGTCGTGAAAGTGAGAAATGAGTATGTATGAAAGTAAATGAAAAATTTATTTTAATTAAAATGGCCAGATAACATCTATAACTTTACCAAGCCAGCCTTTTTTAGTTGCCTGAGATAATGCACCAGCACCAGTATAAGTGATTTGAGCATCAGCTATGGCACTTGATGATACAGTGTTTGCTGCATCTATATCTTTCTGTCTGACTATACCTTTTAATGTAATAGTCTGTTTTTCCTGGTCAATAATTATTTCTCTGTTTCCTTCAATAACTAAGTTGCCAGAAGGCATAATGTCTACAATTCTTGCGGCAATAGTTGCAGTAAAAGTATCTGCCTTATTGCTTGAACCCTGTCCCTGATGGCTGTTGCCTGTTGTAGCTGCAATAGTTGGCTGGAATGCAGCACCTGAGCCTAAGAAGTTATTAACACCTAAGTTTGTAGGAAGTCCAAGCATTGCTGTAACATTGGCATTATAAGTTGTAGTTTTAGATGCAGAATTATTTGTAGAGTTAGAAGCAGAAGAATCTTCTTCAATTCTTACAATTACAACATCGCCAATTCTTCTTGCCTTATAGTCTAAAAATATAGTGCCGCTTGAGCCAACATCTGACCATAAGGAAGGGTTTGGTTTATTCATTTCAGCTTCCTGCAGTTTATATGCTTCTATTTCCGATTTATACCCAGATGATGGAATAGAAGTAATTACATCATCATAACCTTTTGAAGCACATCCTGAAAGGGCTGCAATTATAACTGCTAATAATAAAATATTTTTTTTCATATATTCACCGCCTAAATATAATATAATATCTTCCTGCAAATATATAAGCAAAAGATATGCCAATAATGATTGATAAGATAAGAGAAACCTGCCTGAAATTACAGTTATTTAAATTTTGGGAAGCGAAATAACCATAACCCAGGCAATAGTAAGGAGGTAAAAATGTTATATTCACTATATACTTTATAAGTATTGAATATATTTTTTAAAAATCAGCTTTAACTATACCATTTCCTATATAGCTGCCGCTTATTACTTTTTGTGATGTTAAGTTTCTAACAAGCACTTGTTTTCCAGGCATAGCATTTTCTTCTACTACACCTTGAGTTTCAATATGGAGTATGCCATTTGATACTACAATTTTAACTGCTTCGCCTTTTTTAAGTGCTGGTTTTTCCTGAACTATATCCGCAGTTATCACTTTGCCGGCAGGCACTGCTCTTGATGCTGCTAAACTTTCAGCATTATCAACAAGTTCATTTTTTAAGTTAGTAACTTCTACATTTACTTTTTTAATTTTTCCTGCCAGACTGTCCCCAGCTTTTATTCTTTCAGTAGTAACATAAGCATCTTTATAGCCTTTTACATAGTAGTAAATTTGATATTTATTGTTACCAAGTCTAACTTGAGCATATCCGCCGCCAAGTTTAGAAGTATCGCATGATATATTCATTTTAATATCTGGATTATCATAAATATCTTCTGATATTCTAAGCTGGTCTACAACTATTTTCATATCTGGATATGCTTTTTTATATTCATTTTTTATATATTCAGAAACTTTTTCATAGGAAAGTTTTTCCCACTCTCTAGCTACAAGTACATCATTTAAAACTGTACCTTTAATGCCTGTGCTGTCTAAATGTGACTGAATAACATCTTTTGTAATTAATTTTTCGCTGCCAGCTTTTATGCCGCATTCTACTTTATTATGTGGAATATGGCTTGCAGTAAGTTCATCAAGATATACACAATCTTCTGTGATAGTTACATATTTTTGAGCAAAAGCAAAACCTGTGCTTAAAAGCAGCATTAATATTATAAGCAGAAATTTTTTCATGTTACACCGCCTTAGCGTTTTAAGCCTGCAACTGTTTGAAGCATTTCATCACTTGTTTGAATTGCTTTTGAGTTCATTTCATAAGCACGCTGACCTGTAATCATGTTAACCATTTCATTTACCATTTGAACATTACTTGTCTCTAAAAATCCCTGTCTTACTTTACCATAGCCGTCTTCTGAAGGAATACCTACCTGAGCTGCACCTGATGCACCTGTTGCAAGGTATACATTTTCACCGATTGAGCTTAAACCTGTAGGGTTAATAAAGCGGGCAATCTCAATTTGTCCTAATTCTGTTTCTTCATCTTCACCAGGTAATTTTACGGAAAAGATACCGTCACTTGAAACAGAAATACTTAATGCATTATCTGGAATATTGATGCCCGGCTCTAAAAGATAACCTTCTGGAGATACTACATCACCATTTGCATCAATAGAAAATGCACCGCTTCTAATATATCCAATATTACCATCTGGTAATGTTAATTGAAAATATCCGTCCCCTTCAATAGTTAAGTCAAGCTGGTTATAAGTGTTTTCATAGTTACCTTGAGAGTGTATTTTTTGAATTGCAACTGTTGCAACTCCCATACCCATTTGAATACCAGATGGGTGGTTAATACCTGCTGCAGTAACTGCACCTGCTGCTTTAATGTCTTGATATAAAAGGTCCTGAAATAATATTCTGCCTTTTTTAAATCCGTGAGTGTTTACATTTGACAGGTTATTTGACATATTATCAATATTCATCTGTTGTGCCTGCATTCCTGTCGCTGCTGTCCAAAGTGAACGTACCATAGTATTGCCTCCTTACAATAATACTATTGTGTTAAAATTTGTGATGCTGCTTTTTGACTGATTTCATCATGAGTTTGTACTACTTTCGCATACATTTCATAACCTCTTGATGCTTCAATCATACGAACCATTTCAGCAATTGGGTCTACATTGGCTCCCTCAACATATCCCTGCCTGATGCCTGCATTTTCTGCATCTACTGGTTCAATATCAACTGCAGCAAACTGGTTTCTCCCAACTTTTTGAAGCTGACGAACATCATCAAACTCCACAATCATAAGCTGGTCGCCTGCTATACCATTAGCATAAATCGTGCCAGTTTTGTCCACTTCAAATCTTGCGTTCTGGTCAACAACAATATTTGCAGTACCTTGAGCGTTTCTACTCATTACTTTAAAGCCTTCTGCAGTAACAAGTTCGCCGTTATCATTTATAGTAAATGCACCATCTCTTGTATAGCGGATACCCCATGGAGTATCTATTGCAAAGAAAGCATTATCCTGCTGAATTGCAAAGTCAAATTTATTACCTGTTTCTTTAATAGGTCCCATTTCAAAGTTAGCAGAGTTTTCATGAAGAAGAACTGCTGTGTTTATAGTTTTGTTATAATGAGATTCTCTTATAAAGTTTTGTGGGTATCTTTTATCTTCCGGTCTGTATACGGAAAAAACTGCCCTGTCTCTTTTATAACCATTAGTATTCATATTTGCTAAGTTGTTTGAAATAGAGTCTACTCTATTTTGCTGCATTAAAAGTCCGCTTGTTGCTGTATATAATCCGTTTTGCATAACACTACCTCACTACACCGAAAGCTTGTGGAAGCCCCGCTTTAAATAATTCTTCAAAACCTAATAAAGTAAGTTCCTGTACAGGTCTTGCTGCTTTAGATGGATAGTAGTAAAAGTTTTTATCAGATTTGCTGTTTACTACTACATTAGAGTAAAATACTGCTCTTTCATCCTGCTCCATAATGCTTATAGAGATAACTGATGAATTCGTACCAGTTCTTCTTTCAGGAGATTCTGCAATAGTAGTCATTAATATAAAATCAGCTTTTGATATATCATTAGTGATAACTGCAAAGTTATTCATCTGTAAATATCTGCTGATAAGTGAGCTGTAATAATTATCATAAGTTTTTTGATAGCTTTTTGTAATAATAGCAGGCATAACATATATTAATGATTTTTCAGGTAAAACTTCAAATGGGTTTACATTAAAATCTGCAACTGTTGCCCTTGTTTTATCAATAACTAATGATGACAGGTTAGTTTCCAGTTCGCCAATAATAAGTAAAGGATAAAAACCTGTAGAAGTAAAGTTTAATGGGTTAATAACTGCAACTGCGCCGCCTACTGAGTTACAGCCACTAACAAGTGCCAGTAAAGAAATAATTGTTATTAATCGTTTCATAATATCGCCTCCGCTTTTCTCATAGCAAGCAGCGTGCCAAAATCCCCATACATTATATATTGTTTTGTTTCATATATTTTAACAAAAACGCAAAATATTAGTTGAATATTATATTTTTTAAGGTATAATGAAAAGATAAAAAAGGTAAATTAAGTATTATATTTAGAGAGGTAGCTGCTGAGTATGTAATGATGTTTATAAAATAGTTGGGGAGGGAGAAAACATGAAACTAACTATTGCTCATAAAATTATTATATCTATATGCGGTGTGCTTGCTTTTGCATTTTTAAACAGTGCTTTTGCTATATATTCAGAATACACTGCAGCAAAAACTTCTGAAACAATAGGCAGCAATTATATTAATGCCTATAAGCAGATGGAAACACTTTCTTTTAATACACTTACTTTGCAGGTAAATGTATTATCTTATGCAGTCAGTTTAGATGAGAACTTCTTTAATAATGCCCAAAACCTTATTAAAACTCTGCAGAAAAATGCAGATGATTATAAATCCTTTGTTACAAAAGAAGATAATAAAAAATATTACATAGAAACAAATAAACTTATTGATGAACACTACAAGCTGGTGCAGGATTTTAATTCTATAATATCTGATAATCTTGAACTTCTTAAATCAAACACTGCTGCAATACAGAAAATGAATAAGTCCCTTGATAATGCTGCTGCATTAGCTCAGAAAATAATGAAACAGGCAAAAGATGAAGATATTGACCAGGAATATATTTCCCGTATGCAGAATATATATTCTCTTTCTACTCTTATAAAAACATCATCATATATGGCTTTAAAAACAAAGCAGATGGATATGCTTGAAAATATACCAAATACATTTATCCGTATAAATGGAATGGCATCAAGGCTTGCATATAATATAGAAAATGAAGATATAGCAGGCTCTCTGCAGGAAATAAGAAAACTTGTTACAGATGCAGAAAAAACATATAATGAAATAATGAATATTGCTGCAGAAATTGCAGAAAAAGAAAAATTACGCTTTTTATATGCTGCTAAAATAAGGGAAATGAATGATAAACTGAGTGTTATAGTATATAATCTTGTAGAATCATCTTCTCATAATTCAACAGCTGCTTTGCAGAAAGCGATGTCCGTATCAGTTTTTCTTTTTATTATAACTATTATAACAGGTGCTGCAGGTATTTTATATTTATATTTTAGTGTTATAAAACAGTTAAAAAACTTTATTGCCCATGTGGAAAACTTAACTAAAGGCGATGGTGATTTAACTATACGGCTTTCTGCAAAAAATAAAGATGAATTAAATGAACTTGCAGTCAGCTTTAATGCTTTTATAAATAATGTACAGGAAATAGTTGGGGAAGTAAAAGAGGCAGCAGGTGAAGTTGCCAGCGGAAATAATCAGCTTTCTGCCACAATGGAAGAATTATCTGCTACTTTTGCTTCTCAGTCTGAACAGATTTCTGAAATGGCAGGAAATATTCATGATATAAGGGAACTTTCTCAGCAGTCATCAGAAGAACTTAAAAGCTGCTTAATAGTTATGAATAACTCTCAGGAAATGACAAAAGCAGGTGCATCACAGCTTGATTATGTAAAAACAAATGTGCTTGATATTCAGGATAAAACATCATCACTTTCAGCCACTATTGATGAGCTTGCTGCAAGTTCATCTAAAATAGGAAATATTTTAACAGTTATTAATGATATAGCAGCTCAAACTAACCTGCTTGCATTAAATGCGGCAATAGAAGCTGCAAGAGCAGGGGAAGCAGGCAGAGGCTTTGCAGTTGTAGCAGATGAAGTTAGAAAACTTGCAGAACGCACTCAGCATGCAACAGGTGAGATAGAAGCTATTATTACATCTTTTCAGCAGGAAAGCAGCAGAGCATCAAAAGAAATGGCATCTTCTGGTGAAGCGGTAACTGCAGGTGTTGATATGATTGGTGAAACTTCATCATCATTTAATAATGTGGTGCAAGGTGTATATGAAGCTGTACATGATACAGAAAGTGCAGCAGATAAAGTAAACAGACAGTATGAATATATGCAGAAAGTTTCAGATAAAGCCCAAAGTATATCAGCAGGTATTGAAGAAAGTGATGCAGCAGTAGAGCAGGTAGTATTAACTATTAATCACCTGCAGGAAAGGGCAGAAAAACTTAAAACACTTGTAAGCAGGTTTAGAATATAAATTACACATTATCCCCCTGTAAAAAAAGGGGGATAATGCATAATTTAATCGATTGAGGAAAAGAATATTGAATGAGTTTATGCTAAAATATTTATTTCTTATTTAAAGAAAATCCATTATTTAATATTAATCATTTTAGATTTTTGTCTTTCAAGCTCCATAACTTTTTGGTTAGAAGCTCCGTCATTTTTACTTCTGTAGAAATTTAAATCATTATTTATTTTATTCATTTGTGCATCACGGTCTGTTCTTGCCTTTATTTCAGAAAAGCTGGAGCTTGAACCGCTGCTTCTTGAAATAATATCTCTGCTTCTCATTGTAGTCTGAGCAAAGCATATATTTATAAAACAAATACTTCCTATTAATGTAATTATAAAATATTTCATATAATCTCCATATATATGTATAACACTTGATATATAAAAAAGTTCAAAAAAATATGATAAATATAACCAACTATAATTATAACTACTAACTTGAATTTTTTTATAGATAATGATAGGGTATTGTTGGAACACAGTGCGACTATATTGTGGTTAGTCACTTTTTTTTTATCCATTCGTATTAGCTGTTCGGACAAAATAGGGAGGTGGCTTATGGTTTATGAAGATTATTATTTTATTAATGCTGAATTCAGCAGCCGTAATTTTTTGTAAAAAAAATAACCACCTTGTTTAGCCGCATGTGGTTATTTTAAATTAGCTAAAATTCAATCACTGAACTAATCATAATTAGTTCCTGTGTTCTACTTCCAATATAAGTAAAATTTTTTATAAATTCAAGTATTTTATTTATATATGCTGCTGTCAAATTTGTCTTTCATTATGAATTTATTTTTCTATCAGCCTTTTAAGTATTAATATGCTAAAAATAAAAATTTATCTTGTTGCATAAAATTAGATTTATTGATATGATATAAAACTGTAAAATAAAAACAAACTAGGAGAATATGATGGGTAAAATACAGGCTATATCTGTAAGCGATAGAAAAGGTGTAATTAAAGAAAATGTACCTTCTGCTTTTTTTGAAAATGATTTTGGTATCAAAGGTGATGCTCATGCAGGCAAATGGCACAGACAGGTAAGTTTACTTGCTCTTGAAAGTGTTAAAAAAATGCAGGATAAAGGATTAAAAGTAAAAAGCGGTGATTTTGCTGAAAATATTACGACTGAAGGTATTGATTTACTTTCTCTGCCAGTTGGTACAAAACTCCAAATTGGCGGTATTGAATTAATTATTTCTCAAATAGGTAAAGTATGCCACCATAAATGTGCAGTATATTATCATGCAGGCGAATGTGTTATGCCAAAAGAAGGTATTTTTGGTGTAGTTCGCGGCAATGGTGAACTGAAAGTTGGCGATGAAATAAAAAATCTTGGTAAAGATGGTTATTCTGTTGGTATTATCACTCTTTCTGACAGAGCAAGCAAAGGGGAATATGAAGATTTAACTGGCCCTGCTATTGAAAAATATATCAGCGAAAATTTAAAAACATCTTTTATTCGTAAAGAAATTATTGCAGATGATAAAGATAAATTAGATATTACTTTAAAAGATTTTGCAGATATTCAAAATCTTGATTTAATAATAACTAATGGTTCAACTGGTATCTCTCCAAGAGATATTGCACCAGATGTTACAATAGAAGTAATAGAAAAAAGACTGCCAGGCTTTGAAGAAGTTATGCGTGCAGAGAGCTTTAAAATTACAGTTAACTCTATAGTTTCAAGAGCTGTATGCGGCACTAGAAAAAACTCTGTTATTATAAACCTTCCTGGAAGTCCAAAAGGTGCGGTTGAAAACTTATCATTTATTATGCCTGCAATAGAGCATACTATAAAAAAATTACAGGGAGATAAATCCGATTGTGCAGTAAGATAGCAGGTCATCTTAAACAGCAGGATTTTTTTAAAAGAGTAATAACAAGCGGCAGGCTTAGCCACAGCTATATACTTTCTGGTATCTCTGGTATAGGAAAGCGTATGTTTGCCTGTGAGCTTGCCAGAAGCCTTTTTTGTAAAAACGGCAGCTATTTTACAGAGTGTACCTGCAGCAGCTGCACTCAGGTGAAAGCAGGTACATACCCTGATTTATATATATATGGCGGCAGTGAACTGAAAGTAGAAAATATACGCCAGATATCAGAAAGTGCTGGTATGACAGGGCTTGCTTCTAAATGGAAAGTTTTTATACTTGATGAGGCAGAAAAACTTTCCAACTCTGCTCAGATAGTGGCAGGTAATGCATTTTTAAAAACACTTGAGGAGCCAGGGGATGACTGCCTGTTTTTGCTTATTACATCAAAATATGAAATGATTATGCCTACTATCCGCTCCAGATGTTCTGTGGTGGATTTTGCCCCTTTAAGTGAAAATGATATTCATAATGTATTATCAAATATCAGACCGGATATGGATAATATGGCAGGTATTATTAAAGCTGCTGGCGGCTCTGTAGAGCGGGCATTAATGATTGATGATTTAAAGATAGGCTCACTGATTAATGATATAGAAAGCAGAAATTTTAAAAAATTTACAGATTTTGTGATTAACTGTAATGATATTCAGGTAATAAAGGCTGTTATGGAGTTTATATATCCAGCAGCACTTGCCAAATATAAAGCAACAGGTATATATTCATACTGTGCTTATGGTGAGTATATTCTGGAAATTTTAAAAAGGTTAACTTATAATATTAATATAGATTTAGCAAAACATGATTTTGCCAGTAAAACAATAGAGGTATTTAGTGAAAGAATATAATGCAGTGGGAGTCATATTTAAACGGGCAGGCAAGGTATATGATTTTTTATGCGAAGGCTTTGATATAAAACACGGCGACTTTGTCGTAGTAGAATCAGACAAGGGAGAAGATATGGCACGGGTATGTGCTGCCCCTAGAATGATTAGTGTACCTGATGAACAGGTAATGAAAAGCATACTGCGTATTGCTAATGCTGATGATTTAAAAGCTAGAGAGCAGAATCTTAAAGATGAGCCAAAGGCTTTTGAAGTATGTAAAAAATTAGCTGCTGATGCTGGGCTTGATATGAAACTTTTATCAGCAGAATACTGCCTTGACAGAAGCAAGATTACATTTTATTTCACATCAGAAGGCAGAGTAGATTTTAGACAGCTTGTTAGGGATTTAGCAAGAGTTTTTAGAACCAGAATAGAAATGCGTCAAATAGGTGTTCGTGATGCAACTAAAATGGTAGGCGGTTTTGGGCTTTGTGGCAGAGAGCTTTGCTGTACTAACTTTTTACGCCGTTTTGATAATATATCTATTAAAATGGCTAAAAACCAAAATCTTATTATGAACCCTAATAAAATATCTGGTGTATGCGGCAGATTAATGTGCTGTCTTATGTTTGAAAAAGAACAGTATGACTGTGAAGGCTGTGAGTGTGATGATATAGAATATATTGAATTAAATGATACTCTTGACGGTCTTTTAGAAGAAGATACTGAAAATGTAATAAAAATATCAGATAATAAAGAAAATAATAAACATAATAAAAATAACAAGTATAATAAAAATAAAGACAAAGACAATAATAAACAGCAGTAATTTAAGGATTTGAGGTAATTATGAGCCAGAAGAAAACATTCTATGTAACAACACCTATATACTATGTAAATGATAAACCACATATTGGTCATGCATATACAACTGTTGCAGCTGATATTATCAGCCGTTACAAACGCATGTGTGGTTATGATGTATTTTTCTTAACTGGCACAGATGAACACGGGCAGAAAATGGAACAGTCTGCCCAAAAGCAGGGTATGAAGCCTATTGAACTTGCTGATAAAAATAATGCAAGGTTTAGAGAACTTTGGAAAATATTAAATATATCTAATGATGATTTTATACGCACTACACAGGACAGACACAAAAAATCAGTGCTTGCAATGCTTAAAAAAATGCAGGAAAAAGGCGATATATATCTTGGCGAATATGAAGGCTGGTACTGTACTCCATGTGAAGCATACTGGACAGAAACTCAGCTTATGGAAGGCAACCTTTGCCCAGACTGCGGCAGAGAAACTGCTAAGTTAAAAGAATCTTCATATTTCTTTAAAATGAGTAAATATCAGGATGCAATATTAGAGCATATTAATAATCATCCAGATTTTATCCGTCCAGAATCAAGGCGTAATGAAATCATTTCTTTTATTAAAGAAGGTCTTAGAGATTTATCTATCAGTCGTATTAATTTTTCATGGGGTATTCCTATGGAAGAAAACCCAAAACATGTTATATATGTATGGGTAGATGCTCTTACTAACTATTTATCAGCATTAGGATATTTTGATGAAGAAAGTGATAAGAAAAAATACTGGCCTGCAGATTTCCATTTAGTAGGTAAAGACATTTTAAGATTTCATACAGTATACTGGCCTGCAATGTTAATGAGTGCAGGAATAGAACTTCCAAAATCAGTATTTGCTCACGGCTGGTGGACTGTAGACGGACAGAAAATGTCTAAATCTATGGGTAATGCAATAGACCCAGTATGGCTTGTAGAAACTTTTGGTATAGATGCTTTTAGATATTTCTTAATGAGAGAAGTTCCTTTTGGACTTGACGGCGATTTTTCATTTAAAGCATTAATTCATAGAGTAAATGGTGATTTAGCAAACGATTTAGGCAACCTTGTTTCAAGAACAACAGGTATGGTTAAAAAATATTTTGACGGCGTAATACCTGCCTATACTGACAAAGATGTACTTGATGAAAATGTGCATAATGCTATTGCAAAATCAGCATCTGAAGCAGATATACACTTAAATAAAATGGCTTATAATAAAGCACTGCTTTCTATATGGGAAAGTATTGGTGCAATGAATAGATATATTGATGATGCAAAACCTTGGGTTTTAGCAAAAGATGAAGCAAATAAAGGCAGATTAGGCTCTGTTTTATATACAGTACTTGACGGCATAAGAGCTGTTTCTCACTTAGTGTATCCATTTATGCCTGATACTGCTTTTGAAATCCGCAGGCAGAT
The DNA here is from genome assembly GCA_944324465.1 of uncultured Mucispirillum sp. Taxonomy (GTDB): domain Bacteria; phylum Chrysiogenota; class Deferribacteres; order Deferribacterales; family Mucispirillaceae; genus Mucispirillum. The sequence goes on from CALUWI010000008.1 coordinate 73,438, forward strand.
TGGTGCAGATGATAACATTAATTTATCAGATGAAAAAGCACTCAGCAGTGTATGTATTTTAAAAAGCGGTGTAAAACTGCCTGACAGCAAAAATATATTCCCAAGAATAGATGAAAAAGAAATGCTTGAAAAAATAGCTGCATCTACAGCACCAGCAAAAGAAGAAAAGAAAGAAGAACAGACATTAATAGATTTCAGTGTATTTGAACAGGTGGAATTAAAAGCTGGTAAAGTATTAGAAGCAGAAAATGTTAAAAAAAGTGAAAAACTGCTTAAATTAAAAGTAGATGTAGGTGACGGCGGCAGAACTATTGTTGCAGGTATTGCAAAAAGTTATAACCCAGAAGATTTAAAAGGCAGGACTATTGCTGTTGTTGCTAATTTAAAGCCTGCAAAATTAATGGGTATAGAATCTCAGGGTATGGTATTAGCTGTATTTGACGGGGAGCGTCATAATGTTATGATACTTCCAGATACAGTGCCAGCAGGTACAAGAATAAAATAGTATGGAAGTAAACTTTTGGACTGATACCCATGCTCATATACATGATGATGAGTATAGCAGAAGTGTTGATGAATTTATAAGCCTTGCTGATGAAAAAAATGTAAGGCGGATAATAACTATCGGCATAGATTATGAAAACAGCATAAAAGCATTAGAAACTGCCAGGCAGTATGATAATATATATGCAGCAGTTGGAATGCACCCAGAGTATGCAGATAAATATATAAGAGAAAAAGATTATGAAGCATTTTATATGCTTGCTTCTAATCAAAAAGCTGTGGCAGTAGGGGAAACAGGGCTTGATTTTTATTATGAAGAAAACCCGGATGAGAACAGCCAGAATATTTTATTTGAAGATATGGCAGATATTGCCGGCCGTCTTAACAAACCACTTGTAATACACAGCAGAAATGCTGCAGAAAAAACTGTTAAGATATTAGATAAAGTATTAGAAAAATATAATAACTTAAAAGGTATTTTCCACTGTTTTGATGGAAGTATGAATGTACTTGAGTGGATAAAAGATAAAAATTTTTATATAAGCTATGCAGGAAATGTAACTTTTAAAAGTGCAGAAAATTTAAGGCAGGCTTTAAAAAATACACCACTGGACAGGCTTTTGATAGAAACAGACAGCCCCTATTTAGCACCTGTTCCAGTACGAGGCAAGAAAAATATGCCTGCAAATGTATCTTATACTGGCGAATATGTTGCAGAATTTTTAAATATGCCTTATAATATACTTATGGAGCAGTTAGAAAATAATCTTCAGAAACTTATGAAGGGGGTCTGGCAGTAATGGAAGCTAAAAAAATACTTGTTATTACTAATGATGATGATGTATTTGCAAAACTGCATTTTGAGTTTGATGCTGCTAAATATGTACTGCAAAGGCTTACTAACCCGCTTTTATCTATTGAAGTATTAAATAACAGCGATTATTATGCAGTAGTTGCAGATTTAAGCATGAAAGAGATATTTATGGTGGATATGCTTAATAATATAGGCTTTATTCACACAAATATGCCTGTTGTGCTTTTATCATCACATATTACTGCTGATGATATATTACTTACTTACGAATTTGGTTTTTTAGAGATTTTACCTAAAGATTATAAAAAAGGTGAAGTTAAAAAACTAATAGAATGTGCAGTAATAAGTTAGCAAATTATAAGGAGGTTCATATGAATCCTGTAAAAAAAATACTTTTTCCTACAGACTTTTCAGAGGCATCACACTATGCTTTAGCTTATGCTGTAGAGATGAAAAAAATCTTAAATGCAGAGCTTGAAATTGTGCATATACTTTTTGATGAAGGTAATATTGTTGCATTTTACATACCTCAAATGGGTATGCCTATGCAGAATTTATCACCAGATTTTGAAGACGGTGCAAGAAAACAGTTTGATGAATTTGTTGCTAATGCACCAGAATTAAAAGATGTTGAGTTTACAACAAAAATATTAAGAGGCAACCCATACAGTGAAATTATCAAAGAGGCAGAAAACGGCAACTTTGATATGATTATTATTGGAACTCACGGCAGAACTGGTTTAGAGCATGTATTATTCGGCTCTACTGCAGAGCTTGTTGTTCGTAAAGCTCCATGCCCAGTTTTAACTGTCCGCCCAAAAGGTAATCAGGAAGCATAATATAAATATATAAGCCTGCTTTAATCAGCAGGCTTTTTTATGGTGTAAAATGAAAAAAATAATATTATCAGCAGTATTATTATCTCTTGTTTTAGCAGGATGCAGGGCAGGAAATATGGAAACATTACTTGATAAAAAAGAATACAAGCTTGCAGCTAATCCAAAAATAACTATAGGCTTTGATAACGGCTCTGTGTTTGGCTCAAGCGGTGTAAATAGATATATTGGCTCATACAAAATAAAAGACGGCAGTATTACTTTTTCTAATCTTGGCTCAACTATGATGATGGGCCCGCAGGAAGATATTGATAATGAAACTAAATATTTAAGCAGTTTAAAAGAAAGCCTGGTAATAAGGTTTGATAAAGAAAATAATCTAATAATAGGTGAATATCTATTTATCCCGCAGGATAAATAATATTACTGGAATTTATAACAGCTGATACCATTATTTAACTTAAATGCTCACTCATAAAGTATATTAAACAATAAATTATTTTTAGATTACTTTATACAGCAAAATATAGATAAAGATATTTTATTTTTTCATAACTTATCAACTGTTTTTTTTACTAGATTGTATCTAAGAAAAAGCAAATATTTAAGAAGTTTATAATACAATATATAAGAATATTTGTAATGCCTCTATATACTACATTTAAATCATTTAAATTTTAGTATAAATCTCTATTAATAATGCTTTTTAATTATATTTAAAAACAGATAATATTAAGTAAATAATTTTATTAAATATTACATACCAGAAGAAATAGGCAGCATTTTCTCTATCTGCATAGCTTTGCAGGCTTCGCTGTTATCTTTGCAGTATTTTTCCATCATATCTTTATAGAGCTTAAGAGATATATTTAATGGAGTTATTATATATTTATTTTCAGAAGTATCTCTGAATATATATTCTGTGCTGTTGTCATGTTCTATGGCAAAATTTAAAAGATATGTTCCCTTTCTATAAAGCATATAGTTATATACAAGTGCAGTATGGTCATTAAGAGCATCGCTTACAGTAATTCTTGTATTATGAAAATTTATTGAAAGCTGATTTTTGTCATATCCTTGATTAAATGATGAATAAAAATTATAAAATACAGGCAGTCTTTCATAAAGAGTATATACATCATTATTTTTAAGGTACAGCATAATATATTTAAAATAACTGTTAGTATTTTTATTTACGCAGGCAGTAATATAGAAATCTCTACCATTAATATTAAATTCTGATACTGGCTTTTTTGTGTTTTCATCTATAACATCTATTTTAGTATGATTGTTTTCACATTTTATATCTTCAAGTTTAATATCTGTCTGTGAATTGTAAAATGGCTTGCCGTTAAAAGAAAGCAGGTTGTAAACAGCCATCTTATTAATAAAAGTATCAATATTAAAGTCTTTCATATTTAAAAACTCTTTTGTATGGTTTTTAAATATATTTTCAAGCAGAATATAATATGAACCTCTGCTTATTTCTGCTGTTTTCTTAATAATATAGCTTAAATTTTTAGTATAAAGTGTTTCTCTGCATGTCTGCAGTATATCATCAGCTAAATCAAGGCTCATTTCATTATCTATATTTGTATTATACTCATCATCACATACTTGAATATCAGCAGGCATATTTATGCTTAATATTTTTGCAGTATTAGGGTCAGTATTATCAAGAATATAGTTAATAATATTTCTTGCAACTATATCTATAACAGTATTTCTTGCATTTTTCTGCAGCAGAGTATCTGCATATCCGCTTTCTACAAATGTACCTGAAATATGCTGCTGGCTGTAAATATCTGTACCTGATACAGCAAACGAGTAAAATGGATTTAAAATAGAAATTATAAATATAAGTAATAATTTATTCATATACTGCCTGTTATGCTACTTTGCAATTTTATATCCGATACCTGAAACTGTCTGTATAATAGAAGGGTTTTTAGGATTTTTTTCTATTTTCTGCCGTAAATTTTGTATATGAACATCTAAACTTCTGCTCCACCTGTAAAGAGTGTTTTTACCCCATAAGTCTTCTATTATAGTATCTCTGTTTAATGTTTCACCAGCATGGCGGGCAAAATAAACAAGCAGTTCAAATTCTTTAGGTGTCAGGTTTACTGGAGCATTTTCGCTTGTAGTAACATGCCTTTTAGAGTAATCAATTTTAAGCCCCTGAAAGCAGATAATGCCATTTCCACTGCCAACATTTACTTCTATATGTTTATCAGACCTTCTTAAAACAGCCTTTATTCTTGCAATAAGCTCCATATTTTCAAAAGGTTTTAAGATATAGTCATCTGCTCCGTATTCTAAACATATAACTTTATCTGAAACACTGTCATTAGCTGATACCATGATGATAGGTATATCGCTTTCCTGTCTGATTAGCTTGCAAAGCTGCTGACCGTTTATATCAGGCAGTGATATATCTAAAAGTATAACATCAAATTTATCACTGCGGAATTTTTCAAGCCCTTCCATACCTGTATTGGCAGAAACTACATTGTATTTTTCAAGAGTTAAAAACATATTAAGCAGTTCGCAGATTTCCTTATCATCATCTACTATTAATACTGTTTTGTTATTCATTTATATAACACCTTTTTTTGAACAGCTGTCTAAAAAACTGCTTAATTCATTATCATTTAATGGATTAAGCCCCGCTTGAATAAATGCAGCATTAAGTTTTTCATTTTCAGGCAGTGCAATATGGTAATTTAAAGTGTAATATTTTAATATAAAAGCATAAAATGATTCCATATAGTTGCTTTCATTAACATTATCTGCTATTTCTGATAATGTATTATGATAAAATATTTCTTGAAATACTTTATTTCCAAAAGAGTGCATATCATCTATATCTATAAGAAGTCTGCCGCCTTTTAATAATTTTTTGCAGGCATCTTCAACTAATGTAATAAAATAAACTACATTATTATAGCACTGTATAGCAAATTTCAGCCCGTCATAAAGATATGGTGCAGTCTGAGCTTTTTGTTTATCAAGTATAATATTCTGTGCTTCTATCTGGCTTATAAAAGTATCACCTGCAAAAACTTCTTTATGCGCATTATCTATATTTTTATAATCTATTGGTATATTTATTGAAAATGAATGTATTGCTTTGCCTGCAGTAATAAGTCCTTCCCTTATGCTTTCATAAATCGGGTTGCGTATAGTCAGACCGCTTGAGAGCTTATGTACATTATAAAGGCTGTCCTGCAGTGCATATTTAATAACTGATGCAACAGTTTTTGGAGCAGTAACCGCATTAAAAAGGGTAGTTACACTTCCTAAAAAACCAGCATAAGCATTCATTATTACACTGCTTGCAGAAATTACTAAGTCATAGTCATATATATTTTTATTTACAAGCATTGGTGCTCTGCCTGCACATGCACCAAAAAATACATAATCATCTACAAGGCTTTGGTTAAAAATAGCTTGATACTGCATATATTTTACAGGCATATTGTCAGAAATAACTGCAAAATTTTTACCTTGGCATAAATCAGCTATATAATCATAAATTTCTATATTTATATCAGGACTTGCTATAAATAAAATACTGCTGCTTTCTTTTACCAGTTTAGAAAGGCTTTCGCTCATTAACGGGTTATTTTCTACTGCATCAATTACACAGTTAATATCAGTATTTATTGTTTTAATAGGCTCATCCGCCAATCTTAGACATTGTCCGTTTAAAATCATGATTTTGCTCCCCAATCGTAATGCTATGCTCATCATGTTTTATGTTTAATGACTGCATAATTTGTTTTACAAGTAAGTCTTTATCTCGTGTCTGTAATGCTTCCTTAATATCTATTTCATTATCAGATAAAAGACATGGTCTTATTTTGCCATCAGCAGTAATACGCAGTTTATCACATTCTGAACAAAAGTGTTTAGAAATAGGGGTAATAATACCAATAATACCGCCGTTATTAAGTTTATAGTTTACTGCAGGGCCAGAGTTTTTATCCCGCGGCATTTCTTTAGGCTCAAAATCTTTAAGGCGTTTTATAATTTCATCGCCATAAACAATATTTTTTTCGCTCCAGTTTTCAGAGTTGCCGATAGGCATAAATTCTATAAACCTGCATATAATATTATATTTTGCAGAAAGTTCCGCAAAATTAACAATTTCATCATCATTAAAATCTCTGATAATGACAGAATTTACTTTTATAGGAGCAAAGCCTGTTTCTGCGGCTTTTTTTATACCTGCCATTACTTCATTTGTTTTATCAACACCTGTAATATATTTATTTTTTTCAGGTATAAGAGAATCAAGGCTTATATTAAGTCTTTTTACACCAGTTTTGTATAAGTCTTCAGCATATTTTTCTAAAAGTGCACCATTAGTTGTAAGCATTACTTCTTGAATATTTTCTATTTTAGTGAGCTTATCTAAAAACTGGCATATTCCTTTACGCACAAGTGGTTCGCCGCCTGTAATGCGTATCCTGTTTACACCAAGGGAAGCAAAAACTTCGCTGGCAAAAAGAATGTCTTCATATCTTAAAATATCAGAACATTCCATCATTTCAAAGTTATTATTAGGCATACAGTATTTACAGCGGAAATTACATCTATCTGTAACTGATATGCGTAAATATTTCAGTCGTCTTCCAAATTTATCAATTGTTTCTTTATTCATAAATTGCTACTTCTTTTATATTTTCACTCTCTCTGCCAAATACTCTGGCAATATATATACTAAGCTGATAAAGTATTAGTAAAGGCAGTGCCATTGCAAGCTGAGATATAACATCTGGCGGTGTTAAAATTGCTGCTAATATAAATATTGCAACAATTGCATATCTTCTGTATTTGATAAGCATTTCATCATTAATTACACCTATTTTTGCAAGCAGAAATATGATTGCAGGCAGTTCAAAAACTATACCGAATGCAAGCACTAAATGCACAACAAATGAAACATAGCTTGCCATAGAAAGTGTTGCATCTACATTATATGCAGGGTTTGCAGCAAAGCCTAAAAAGAATTTAAAACCAAATGGAAAAACTACAAAATAGGCAAATGATGCACCAAGAGCAAAAAGAATAGAAGCAAAAAATACAAAGCCGTATATATATTTTCTTTCATGCATATAAAGCCCAGGGGCAATAAAAAGCCATAACTGGTAAAGAATAAACGGTGTAGATACCATTAAGGCTGCAATAAAAGAAACTTTTACTTCTACAAAAAACATTTCTGTAACATCTATCATAGTCATAGTGGCATTTTCAGGCAGTGCAGCAAGGATTGGAGCTTGTATAATCTGCACAAGTCTTTCCCCTTGAGAGTAGCCTGCAATAAAAAGCACTATCAAAACTAAAATAATGTATTTTAAGCGTTTTTTTATTTCTTCCAAATGTTCAACAAGTGGATATTCAGTCTGCACCTGTTTAGATTTTTTATTAATATTTACATTGTTTGACACTGTTTTAACCTTTATTTTCTTCTGTTTTATTAGTATTTGTGTTTGTCTTATTAGAAGTACTTTCTAATGCTGCTGTCTCTAATTTTGTAGGTTTTGGACTGTCATCAGGACTTGATACAAACTTATCTTCCCACTGGCTTTTATACTGCTCAGCATAAGACTGTATTTTATCATTACTTGCTTCTGTAGTTCTGCTTGAGATCCTTACATTATTATCATTAACATTGACTGTCTGCTTCATTTCATTAAATGTGCGTTTAAATTCTCCATAGCCTTTTCCTATAGATTTTGCAACATCAGGCAGTCTTTTAGGACCAACAACAAATAATATAACAAGTGCAATAATTGCAATTTCCCACATACTTAAACCAAACATAAGAACGCCTCATTTCATATAAATATGGTATTACTATGCAATATTTATAAATAAATTTCAAGTAAAAATAAAGGTGTTTTATTCAAAAGTAAATTCTAAAAACGATTGCAACATTTTAAGCAGTCATTCAAGTTGTCATAAAAAATATCTTTAGCCGATTTATAATTAAATAATTTTCTAGGATAGTTATTAATCCAGTCTTGTATTTTTTTAATATAACTACTAGAGAAATTTTTAATATCAGTTTTCTTTTTAATAAACTCATCAATAAGTTTATTATTATTTTCATTACTGCCCCTTTCCCATGAACAATAAGGATGAGCATAATATATTGTAGTCCGTTTAGATAATTTATCATACACTGATTTTTCTATACTTGCAATTTTTCGTAATCAATCTTTTTTACACATTTGGCTTAATATGGTTTTATTAATGGCTGTATTAAGCCTTTTTAATAAACAGCTTGTAAAAATATTATATATTTTAGAAAATATAAGGCAAAAAGGCAGTATATTATAGAAATACTGCAGTTATTTAAATCCCTTTATTTATATTACTTGATAAAAATTTGTAGTCATATTCTGTATAACCTAAAAGCATAGCAGCGCAGGCATAATAAAGCAGGGCGCTTTCTGGTATTTTAGCAATAGAAGAAAAGAATGTATTAAGATATGAAAACATATATGTATCAAGAAATTCTTTCTGTACCTGCAGCAAGTGAGCTGTCATTTCATGATTAGCTTTGCTTATATTGATGGAAGTAAGCCCAGATAAATAACCCATAAAAGAAAGCTGATATGAAATATGGTCAGTATAATTATTATCTTCAAGCTCGTATCCATACTGTTTGTATAAATATGCAAGCTCATCTTTTAAAGACTGATTATATGGGGCAGCATATTCAGACTGATAAAGGTGGATTTTATCTTTATGGCAGAAAAGTATTGAATAGTCATTTAATATATCGTTATCAAATAATATTCTTTCTTCGCCAGCTGTTTTTTCTCTTTTTTTGTTAAAATGTTCAAAGCCAATGCAGCCTTCTTTCATCATATTATTATCAGCAATAACATTAAAAGCTGGCAGTATAGATGCTATTTGTTCATACATATTTTCATCTGGAATATCTACAAAAAGGCGTGCAAGAAAATAGTAAAAATGCTTTCTTCCTTCGTGTATATCTATAAGGGGTGTATTTTCTGACATAAACTACCTCACTTATATAATATAGTATATATAGCAGATTTTTAAAAGTATTTTTATGTATATATAATAATTTTATAATTTATGACTATAAGTCATTGACTTTAAGTCATTAATATTGTAAAAAGATATAAAGAGGATTATATGACAAAAAGGCAGGAAAAAACACAGATTACAAAAGAAAAGATTATAAAAGCAGCAGAAATTCTTTTAAAAAATAACTGCTTTGAAAATATAAGTGTAGAAGACATTACAAAATATGCAGATACAGCAAAAGGCACTTTTTATATATATTTTAAGAGAAAAGAAGATGTAATATATGAAATAGGCTATGCAGTATTTAGAGATTTAGCAGAAAAAGTTGAAAATATGAAAGATGAACCTGTTGAGAATAAAGTATATGCTTATTTTAAAGGCACTATTTTATTAATAGAAAAGTTTGGTATTAATTTATGCAGGCAGTGGATAAAAGATGTTATTAACCCAAATGAAATGGGAAATACAGAATATACTAAATGGCACTTTGATACAGATGTTTTTAAGAAAATATTAAAAGAAGCTGCTGCAAAAGGTGAATTAAAGCAGGATATGCCTGTTGATATGACCGCTTATTTAATAATCAGCCAGATTTATGGAATGATGGTATGCTGGTGTATGTCTGACAGTGAGTTTGAATTATCTAAATGGATAGATAAATTTTTTAACTTGAATATTCTCAGTATAATAAATCAGTATAAAAATTAAAAAGGAGCATCTTTATGGAAAATATTGTATTAAGTAATGGTGTAAAAATGCCTGTATTAGGCTATGGTGTGTATCAGGTAGAGCCAGATGAATGTGAAAGGTGTGTAAGTGATGCAGTGGAGGCAGGCTACAGGCTTATAGATACTGCACAGGCTTACTGTAATGAGGAAGGTGTTGGCAATGCAGTAAAAAAATCAGGAATAAAGCGTGATGAATTTTTTATTGTAACAAAAGTATGGATAAGTAATGCAGGGTATGAAAATGCAAAAAAATCAATAGAAACATCGCTTTCAAAACTGCAGACTGATTATATAGATTTACTTTTAATTCATCAGCCATTTAATGATTATTATGGCACATACAGAGCAATGGAAGAATTTTATGAAAAAGGTTTGCTGAAATCAATAGGTGTCAGCAACTTTTATCCTGACAGGTTTATGGATTTCTCCAACTTTGTAAAAGTGAAACCTATGGTTAATCAAATGGAAACCCATATTTTTAATCAGCAAAAAAAACTGCATGAAATATTAAAAGAAAATAAATGCCAGTTAATGTCATGGGGACCTTTTGCAGAGGGCAGGAATGATTTTTTTAATAATACAGTATTAAAAAGTATAGGCAGTAAATATGGAAAAACATCTGCCCAAACTGCATTAAGGTATTTAATACAGAAAAATATTGTAGTTATCCCAAAATCTACCCATAAAGAAAGGATGATAGAAAATATTAATGTATTTGATTTCAGCCTTTCAAATGATGATATGGCAGCACTGGAAAAATTAGATACTGAAAACTCTTTATTTTTCAGCCATTATGACCCAGATTTTGTTAAGTTTATATTAAACTATAAAATATAAATGAAATAAAAATAATATTAATATAAAAAAGGGGAAAGTTTTAACTTTCCCCTTAATTTTTTATAATCCTGCAAGTATTGGAGCAATGATTAATGCAACAATACTCATTAATTTAATTAAGATATTCATAGCAGGGCCAGATGTATCTTTAAAAGGGTCGCCTACAGTATCGCCAACAACAGCAGCTTTGTGAGCTTCGCCGCCTTTTGCTTCGCCTTCAACTTCGCCTTTTTCTATTGCTTTTTTAGCATTATCCCATGCACCGCCTGAGTTTGCCATAAGTAATGCAAGAAGAACGCCTGTTACTGTTGCACCACCAAGCATACCGCCAAGAGCTTCTTTACCAAGAGTAAAGCCAATGATAACAGGCATAGCAGCAGCTAAAACACCTGGAAGTATCATTTCTTTTAATGCTGCACTTGTAGAAATATCAACACATCTTTTTGGGTCTGGTTTAACGCCTGCTTTGCCTTCTAAAAGACCTGGGATTTCTCTAAACTGTCTTCTGATTTCTTCAACCATTTTTCCAGCAGCTTTACCAACTGATGTCATAGTTAATGCACCAACTATAAATGGTAAAAGACCGCCAATAAATGTACCTACAATAACATAAGGGTCTGTTAAGTCAATATCATCAACTTTTGCTGCAGCTGCATAAGCAGAGAAAAGAGCAAGTGCAGTTAATGCAGCAGAACCGATTGCAAAACCTTTACCCATAGCAGCCGTAGTGTTGCCAAGAGAGTCAAGGTTGTCTGTGATTTTACGAACATCTGCACCTAAACCGCTCATTTCAGAAATACCGCCTGCATTATCTGCAATAGGGCCGTAAGCATCTACTGTCATAGTTACACCAACAGTAGCAAGCATACCAACTGCTGCAATACTTATACCGTAAAGACCTGCAAGCTGGAAGCTGATGATGATTGCAGCACATATTATTAATATAGGCCAGATAGTAGATTCAAGACCTACTGCAAAACCTTGAATAATATTTGTAGCAGGACCAGTTTTAGATGCTCTTGCAATACGCATCATAGGTGAGCCTGATGTATAAAATTCTGTAATTAAGCCAATAAATGTACCAGCTAATGTACCACATAAAACTGCATAGAATATGTTAACTGAAACCTGTAATATTCCTGTTACACCAAAGAATGCAAATACAAGGAAAAGACCTGCACCAATAAATGTAGAGTAACGGAGTGCTTTTGCAGGGTCAGAATTTTTTAATACTTTCATAGAAACTACACCGATTAATGAAGCTATTAAACCAAGAGTAGCAAACATAAGCGGAGTAAGCATCAATGCAGAGCGGCCTGCTTCTTCTGATAATGCAGGAGCAAGAGTGCCAACTGTTGCAGCAGCAGCTGTTGCAGCTATTGCTATTGTTGCAATAATAGAACCAACATAAGATTCAAATATATCTGCACCCATACCAGCAATATCACCAACATTATCGCCAACATTATCAGCAATAACGCCAGGGTTTCTAGGGTCATCTTCTGGAATACCAGCTTCTACTTTACCAACTAAATCTGCACCAACATCGGCAGCTTTTGTATAAATACCACCGCCAACACGAGAGAAAAGAGCAATACTTGATGCACCCATTGCAAAGCCGTTTATATACTGAGCATTTTCAGGTGAGCCAAGCAGTATGAATAATACGCCAACACCAAAAAGACCAAGAGATGCAACAGCAAGCCCCATAACAGCTCCGCCGTTATATGATACTGATAATGCTTTTGCAAGACCTGAACTTCTAGCCGCTTCAGATGTGCGGACATTGGCTTTTGTTGCAGCACTCATGCCAAAAAAACCAGCAAGCACAGAACTTACTGCACCAAAAATAAATGCAGCTGCAGTTTTTATACCAAGTCCTGGAGCAAATATCATTAATACAGCAACTATGATAATGAATACTGCAAGCACTTTGTATTCTCTGAAAAGAAACGCCATAGCACCTTCATGAATAGAAGCTGCAATATCCTGCATTTCTTTGCTGCCATCAGGCTGCTTCTTTACTGCCTGATAGATTATAAACGCAGCAAGAATACCAATTATACCTATTACAGGTATGAAAAGAGTATAGTTTGTAAAATCCATACTGTTCCCCCTATATTATAGCCTTTTACTAGGCTTTTAATTTAAAAAATATATTATTTTTGTATTTTTATTATAAGCTAAAGTTAATATAGTTAATCAAATAAATCAAAACTTTTTGCTATATTTTAAGTCTATTATTCTGTCTTAAATCTCCATATTTTTGCATATTAAAATCAGAATAAAATAAATCTATTGTTGTGAGTAAGGTAGTAAAATCCAAATCCTTAATTGTGTTAAATTGTGTTGTATTTAAACCTGTATTTAATACTGTTTTATATCTATTAAAATCATAAATATTATCATTGATATGTTCATATCCATTCATTATAGTAGTTGTTTTTGCAAGCAAACAAATATATTGAAAATCTCTATCTATATACATTGTTTGATTATTGGGATGAGCCATCGATAGATGTTGATTTGGTGTTAAGGCAATTAAATTTTCTACATAGTCACTGATACTTGGGAATTCTGAAACTGGGAATATATGATGTATTTGAGTAGCCTGTACTGTTTCATTTTGCTGTTTTAATTCTGATAAATCATTATTATGTATCTGATTATATCTACGAACAATTTTCTTAGCTCGTTGTATAAAATACTGTGCAGTAGTATATACTTTTATATTTAGTAAGTTATGCTCTTTTCGTGTTATAGTTTTATCTTTATCGCTTAACTCATCTCTCCAATTAATTCGATTGTACCTTAATTCATCCATAGTTATTATGGTTTTAGATATATTTCCTTTTTCTGTACCTTTTTTTTGAAGTTTAAAAGCAAGTGGATTTAAAATTTTCGTAAAAATTCTACCACACTCAACTGATGTATTGATATCCGTATAAGTGATGGTAAATTCAGTAAATTTAGTTTTTAAATCATGGAAACTTTCTTTATTTTGATTTATAAAAAAATATTTAAATTCATTATATATGTCGCTATCTTTCAATACTTTTTGAATATAAAGTATTAAAAAAGTAAGAGCATTTGTATCTCGCTGCATAATATATTCTAATAAGTCAAGATTACCTATTCTATATATATATTTGTTTCCTTTTTTTTGTCCAATTAAAACATGACTATATGCTAAAAGTTTAATAGGTTGACCAAAAAATTTATCATATTCATTTTTTGCATTATCAGAATCAGTGTCAGGTTTAGAAAAAATAGTCAATATATTTTCTCTAGCATATTGGCTATGCCAAATATCACTCACTGAAAATTCAGTATCTGTATTATACTTTGTGTATTCTAAAATACAATCTGCTATAATAGATATAACATCAGGAGTACATTTTTGGTCTATCCATCTCGCATTATTGGATTGTCTTATATCATAATTATATTTATTTAAAAAATCAATTATTCTTTGTTGCATAATCAGTTATCCTTTAGCACTCCAAACCAAAAACAACTTGTATTATCAATATTCAAAGTACGAGTTTGATAGTTTCTGGCTATTTTATAAAAATTTCTAAATTCATCACTGGATATATATTCTTGTTGTTTTTTAGTTAAGTCAATATGTAGTTTAGGTATTAAAATTGCTACAGAACCATTTACTATAAAACCCTTTTCTTTTTTTATAATACGAGGATTATAAGTCATATTGGGAGTTAAGTATACATCATCCCTATCTAGAAATTCGCTTATTTTAAATTTATATAAATCCTTTTTTGGTATATAGCTATCATAACCTTTTATCTCTATAATTGTACCATTTCTATTTATATTTCTTGATTTAATAACTCTTATATTTTGTTGATTATTATCCAAGGTTGTATTGGAATTTGTAAGTTGTCTATCCCTAAAAGCATTAAAAACTCCAAACTTCATATTATTAAAAATATTATCAAAAAAATTATTTCTAAAAATAACCCAATAAGGTAATTTTTTATCAAAGATATAGCTTGGTTTTTGCAATAAACTAATTCCAAGTGGTAATGATTTTACAAAAATATCTTTTGTTTTTCCTGTTGTAATATTTATTGTTTCTATTAATACACCATTAAATCCTAATTCTCCAAAATCTAGGATACTACTTATACCTTTGTTTGATAATTTTTCTCGCGTACTTTCATATTCTTTTGTATTTAGCAGATTTTTTGGCATTACCATAGATACATAATCTGATATTTTTAATGATTTCTCTAAAAAGAATCCTGCTAAATTAGTTAAGTCATTACTAATATCCCATTTATTATTTATTTGTTTTTTATTGTATTTTGTAAATGGTGGATTACCTACAATTAAATCTATATGTTGTTCTATATTGTATTCCATAAAGTCTGTACAAATAAATTCTAAATCAAAATTTTTAGGGACATTTTTTTCGTAAAGTAGTTTTAAAATATTTAAACTATTTTGATTTATATCTATTAATTTTAAAGATACATGTTTTATATGTGCATATTTTTTAAAAAGTATTGGTAAGAAATTACCACATCCTGCACTTGGTTCTATTATTGTTATGGAGTCTTTATTAAAACTAGGTAATGTTTTTGCTATCTCATTAATAATAAATTTATTAGTAAAATAAGCAGAATTTTGTGTTTTTTTAGTATCTGCAATTTCTGCCAAATTAGATAAACAAGCCTTAGCAATTTTATTAATATTATTGATGATAAAATTTTTTAAGTTAACTTCATCTCTTAAGTTATTGGTATCGATTAGTCTAATTAGTTGTTTATTACTTATTATTTCTTCTTGCATGAAACTTTTAATTTTATCAGCTATTTGTCTGAAAATAATAGTTGGAACAGCCTCACCTATACTTTGTCTTATATTCATCTCATTGTGTTTTGATAATTTTTGTTTTTCTATAGTACTTAAAGAGTTTAGCTCATCTAGACTTAAATCATACCATTTAAAACTACTAGGAATATTCATTAAAAGCATTAGTTCTCTAATTGAAAATACTCTATCATCGGTTGGGTGTATAGTGTTTTGGCTTGCTAATTGGTCATTTCTAGTGTGAATACATGGAGCTACTGCATCCCATTTTTGTCTTTTATATTTATCTCCATTTTTAGAAACATTTATAATAATTTTTCCATTTAATATTTTGTGTGGTTTTTTTGCATCATCTTTATTTTCAAAAGCACTTTGTCCTTCTTTTAAATCTTTTATCCAATCTATCATATTTTTTGGATATGTTCTAAAACTATGAAAAAAGTCATTTTCATCAAATTCACCCCATTTTAAAGGTTTTAGGGTAGAAATCACTGATTTAAGAGATTTTTCAGGATAATAATCTGGAAAAAGTTCTATACCAGTAATAAAATTTTGTAATTCTTTACAAACTCCAATAACAAGGGTTCTAGTTCTACTTGAATTTGCACCATAATTTTTAAAATTTATCACATCATTATAAATAGAATATTCTTTAGATAAATTATATTCTATCATTTTACCTATTTCTAATATGTTTCCATTTTTATCCACACAGCCTGTTTTATAAAAACTTGGCACATTTTCTAAAATAAAAAATCTTGGCTTAATTTCTTTAATAAGCTCTATACTCTCAATAACTAAAGAATTTCGTTCTATTTCATTTGTTCTTTTTTTGTGATTTGCAACACTCATACCTTGGCATGGTGGGGTAGCAATTAGTACATCTACTCTATCATTACCTAAGGTTTTATAAAAATCAATCTGTTTAAAAATTTTTTCTTTAATATTTGAATTTTTTATATCTCCATTTATATAACCGCTATCAAACTTACACTTATTATTTAATTTTTGAATATTTAATCTACGCTCAATAATTTCATTTGTTGCAATGCATTCAAATCCACTTTCTTTAAAACCATAGCAGCCAATACCTGCTGAAGAAAATAGTGAAATATAAGTTAATGTTTTATTTGATAACATTTATAAATAACCTTTTGATTTTTATATTCAATTTGTATTATCTTTATATATGTATTATAACAGATTTCAAGTGTATATCAATGGATAATTTAAAAAATATATCACTTATTATAAACAGTCATTGCTTTCTGCAGACCGTTATTTAATACATCTATTACTGCATCAGCACCTTTATTTAAAAAGTCATTATAAAGGGCAGCTTCTTCAGGCTTATATTTGCCTAAAACATAGCTTATTACATCTTTTGAATTATCTCTACCTATTCCCATTTTCAGCCGAGGAAATTCCTGAGAGCCTAAACATTCAATAATAGACTTAAGTCCATTATGACCGCCTGCAGAGCCGTTATGACGCAGTTTTAAAGTATTATACGGGATATTCATTTCATCATGGATGATAAGAATATCCTGTGGACTGATTTTATAAAAATTAGCAACAGCTGCAACAGATTTGCCAGATAAATTCATAAATGTACATGGCTTTAATAGAAATAATTTTTCACCGTTATATCTTATTTCTGCAAAATCGCCGTCAAACTTATCACTCCATGAAATATTTAATCTTTCAGCTAATATATCTATTACATCAAAACCAATATTATGGCGTGTATTTTTATATTTATCTCCTGGATTGCCAAGACCTGCTGCTAATTTTATCATTTATTAATCACCAGTAAAAAGTGAGCTGATACTTTCTTTATTATGTATTCTTTCAATAGATGTTGCAAGTATGCCTG
Organism: uncultured Mucispirillum sp.; assembly: GCA_944324465.1. Taxonomy (GTDB): domain Bacteria; phylum Chrysiogenota; class Deferribacteres; order Deferribacterales; family Mucispirillaceae; genus Mucispirillum. Next base: position 90,940 of record CALUWI010000008.1, read on the forward strand.
ATACTGATAAGATTTCAAGTTTTGCAAAATCTTTAAGTCTTGTGTTATCAATAGTATCTGTAATGATTACTTTTTCAATAACACTATTGCTTATTCTGTCTATTGCAGGACCTGAAAGAATACCGTGAGTAGCCATTGCTTTAACACTTACAGCTCCATTTTCCATTAAGGCTGTAGCTGCTTCTGTAAGTGTGCCTGCAGTATCTATCATATCATCGATTAATATACATTTTTTACCTGCAACTTCACCGATAACATGCATAACTTTTGCAACATTAGGGCTTGAGCGGCGCTTATCAATAATTGCAAGAGGCATTCCAAATTTTTTCGCATAAGTTCTAGCACGAGCCACACCGCCAGCATCTGGAGAAACAATCACTGTATCGTCATTACATAAATTGTTATCCTGCATATATTTATAAAATACAGGAAGTGCATAAAGGTTATCAACAGGTATATCAAAAAAGCCTTGTATTTGTCCTGCATGTAAGTCCATAGTAACAATTCTGTCTACACCAGATACTGTAATTAAGTTTGATACAAGTTTTGCAGTAATAGGTACACGAGGTTCGCTTGCTCTGTCCTGTCTGCTGTAGCCAAAATATGGTATGATAGCTGTAATAGTATTTGCTGATGCTCTTTTTAATGCATCTGTCATTACCATAAGCTCCATAAGATTAGTATCTGATGGTGCATTTGTAGGCTGTACAAGGAAAACATCTCTGCCACGAACACTTTCGTTGATTTTAACCATTATTTCCCCATCAGAAAATTTGGAAACTGTAGCTGCTCCAAGCCTCATACCAAGGCGAGAAACAATACCTTCCGCCAGACTCTTATTAGAGTTGCCTGAAAAAATTAAAAAATCCATTTCAACCTCTTGCAGCACTTGCTGCTTTTTTTATAAAATATGTTTTAAAATTGCTTTTCGCTTTATTATATGCTTCTTCCTGCGTCTGCTTATCAGGATATACTGCAAAAACAGTAGAGCCAGAACCGCTCATTAATGCAAAGCCCTTTGTTTCTGTATTTAAAAAATGGACAATATTTTTTACCTGCTTATGTAATAAAAATACAGCCTGCTGCATATCGTTCTTCATTATACTTTTTAATTCATTAAAAGTATATTCTTTTTTTATATTGATAGTATTAAGGTTAGTCAATTCTAAATTTTTACTATTATAAATTTCTTTCGTAGAAACATAAATATTTGGATTAATTATAATAAAATAAAGCTCTGGAAGAAACGGCGCAGGGGAAAGTTCTGTACCTCTGCCCTTTGCAAGCTGTGGAATATTTTTTAAAAAGAATACTGTATCACTTCCAACCATAGCCATAATTTCAGCCATTTGTTCATAGCTTAAACAAAGCCCGCTTATTTCATTTACTGCTTTTAAATAATATGCAGCATCAGAGCTCCCGCCGCCAAGTCCTGCACCAAAAGGAATATTTTTTTCTAAGGTAATATTAAAATTATCCTGCAGGTTGTATTTTTCTTTTAATATGTTATGTGTTTTAATGATTATGTTATTATCATCTTCTGGAATATCTTTATTGCTGCATGAGAGTATTGTTTTATCTGATTTCTGAACAGAAAGTGTATCATATATAGAAACAGGGTAAAAAAGAGTAAAAATATCATGGTATCCATCAGGACGCTTTCCTAAAACATATAAAAAAAGGTTTACTTTTGCAGGGCATAAATATGTATATGTTTTATTTTCCATTATTTTGTGCCCCAGCCAGATTTATTTAAAAATTTAACTGTAACTTTTCCTTCTGGTGCTGTAACCGTAATAGCTTTTAAGATATTTTCTTCCTTGTCCCACATATATTCTGCTGTAATATTTCCAGTTATGTATTTATACAGTCTGAATTTATCATCAGCATATAATTTTGTGCCGTCTTTTTCTGTAAATATATAAGCTGATTTACCAAAAGCTATTGTATAGCTGCTGGCATCAGGCACTCTTTGTGGCGTTTTAAAAAAGCTGATTATATGAAATATTGATTTATCTGCTATTTTTTTAATATCTTCAGTATTCTGTGAACTTTGTGTCTGCACTTCCAGTTTTTTATTTTCATATCTGATAGAAGCAAGTGGGTTATTTAATGCACCTAATACATTAATTAATGCATCATTATTGCATTTTTTGTTTAATAATACAGAAAAAGAAATATTTTGCTGACCTTCAATACTTACTGCTGCTCTGCCTCTATAGCTGCATAAGTTTGGAGTATTTTTTACTGTTAATGCAGCAGCATTTTCAAGAGTAAGTGAAGAATCAATATGGTATCTTGTTACAGAGCAGCCGCTGCTTATTGATAAAAGCATAATGCAGACTGCTATAATATAAAATCTTTTCATAATTACAAACCTTAAATAAAATTAATCTATTTACCCATAGCTTTTTTTACAGCATCTAAATGGTCCTGCAGCTCTTTTTCTTCCGGCATATATTTTAATGCTTCAGTTATATATTTATATGCTTTTTTAAAATCTTTCTTTTTGTAATACACCCAGCCAAGACTGTCAAGATATGCACCATTTTCAGGTTCTTTTTTTAGTGCTTCTTCTATTAAAACAAGTGCTTCATCTAAATTTGTACCCATTTCTGCATACATAAAACCTAAAAAATTCTGGAAAATTGGGTTTTCTGGCTCTATTTCAAGGGCTTTTTTTACAAGTTCTAATGTTCTATCAATATTTCCTGCTTCTTCATATAAAGATGCAAGAAATACAAGCACTTGTGTATTAGTTGGGTTTTCTTTTAAAGCATCTTCAAGTATTACCATTGCTGTTTTATTATCTTTTTCTATTGAATAACACTCTGCTTTTAATAAATAATAATCTACATCACGCTCTAATTCATCTATCATATTAATATATTTAATTGCATCTTTTGTTCTGTCCTGCAGAAGATAAACTACAGCAAGTCGTTTTAAGGTTTGAGCATAAGTAGGATTAATATTTAATGCACCAAGGTACATTTTTTCTGCTTTTTCGTAATTTTTAGTATATTCATAAAATTTGCCGGCAATATAATAGTTAATTGTTTCATCTGGAGCAAGAGTAGTAAGTTCTTCAAAAACCTGCCCGGCTTCTTCATATCTGCCAGATTTATTAAGCACATCACCAAGCTGCATAAGAATAATCGCTTTAGATTTTCCGTATAATTTGCCTGCAAGTCTTTTATATACTTCAATAGCTTTATCAAAATTGCCACTTTCTGTATAGATTTTGCCAATATTCTGCTCAATAATAGCACTTATATTTTCATTATCACTGCTTACTTCTTCTAAAAGTTTTACAGCTTTTTCTTCGTTATTCTGCATAAGGTAAAGTTCAGCAAGCATAAGTTTTGCAGTGCTGTTGTTATCTATTTTGATGGATTTTTCTAAATCTTTTACTGCCTGTTTTTTCTTATTCTGAGCAGAGTAAATATCAGCTCTTACAATATAATATTGAGAATTTTCAGGGTCTTTTTTAATAAGTTCATCAGTTATTTCTAAAGCACGCTTGTATTTTTTTAATTCTGATGCAAGCAGGGCAGTATTTAAGGCATAGTCAGGGTTATCTGCAATACTTCCTGCAATATTAAGGCAGTTTTCCATATATTCATAAGCTGCCTGAGTGTTATTTTTATAAGTTTTATAAATAGAAGCTGTTAAGTGAAGATATTTAGCTTCCTTTGGAAAGTCATGAACTGCCTGTTTTGAAGATTCTAAAGCATCATCAATAAGCCCGGCATTAAGCTGATTTTCTATAAGAAAATCATAAATATACATAGATTTTTCATTTTTTAATATATTTTTTAAAACTTCTGCTGCTTCCTTGTAGCTTCCGTTTAAACTTAACTGTTTTGCTTTAATAAAAAGGCTTGTATTTGACTGCTGTGCACATGCTGGTAATGTATATATAAATAAAGATAAAATTATAAAGAAGGATAGCAAAACTTTTTTCATTAAATACTCCACTGAAAATTTAATCAATCTATTTTAAACTACTATCATAATAAAGACAATATTTATTTTTCTATTGCCATATTTTTTAACTGATTATTCCTTCTTGCAAAAATGTAAGTTTGCATATATAGTATATATACATAATGCTGATAGTGTATATAATTATATTTTTTATATTACAGCATAAGTGCAGAGGGAGAAATTATGAATAATATTAATGAGATGCTTGATATGCTTGCCTTGTCTGAAACAAAAGGCGGTATATATTTAGAAGATATAATGGAGAAGTTTTCATGTTCAAAAAGAACTGCTTACAGAAGAATAGAAGAACTTATGCAGGTACTGCCTGTTGAAAAGAATGATTATAATAAATCATATAAAGTAGTAAGTAAAGGCAGATATATGGCAGAAGGCTGTGATTTAACTGTTACTTTTATCATCTACAGCCTTTTAATAAGCCAGGCACAAGGTGATACTAAAATAATGCTGCAAAAAGCATTTGATAATCTAAAAAATGCACTTAGTATTAAAAATATATAATATTTTAATCTTTTGTTGAATTTTGCCAAGTTTTATAATAACATATCATCTGAATTTTATATTGAAATGAGGATAATATGGGATTATTTGATTTTTTCAAAAAAGATAAACAAAGTGAAGATAACCTTAAAAAAGGAATGAAAAAAACTTCCGGCAGATTCCGTGAAGGTCTTTCGTCAATTTTTTTAGGCAGAAAAACTATTGATGATGATTTATTAGAAGAATTAGAAGAATTTTTAATTACAGCAGATATTGGCCCGCAGGCTGCTGATATGATTATAGAAAAAGTCCGTAACGACTATACCCGCGGCACATTAAAAGATTCTGAAAGGCTTCTTGATGCTTTAAAGCAGACATTAGTAGAGCTTTTAAGTGAAAATCAGGATTTTCAAGAAGATATGTCTAATAAACCTTATGTAGTACTTGTATCAGGGGTAAATGGTGCAGGTAAAACAACAAGTATAGCAAAACTTGCAAATATGTATAAAAAAACAGGCAAATCTGTAATGCTTGCAGCAGGTGATACATTCAGGGCGGCAGCTGCAGACCAGCTTGCTGTGTGGGGCGAGCGTCTTGATATTCCTGTTATCAGACAGCCAGACGGCAGTGACCCAGCTGCTGTTATTCATGACGGCATAATGAGTGCAAAGGCAAAAAATATTGATGTATTAATTGCAGATACTGCAGGCAGACTTCATACAAAACATAATCTTATGCAGGAACTTATAAAAATATATAAAGTAGCAGAAAAGGCTCTTGGCTATCCTGTGCAGGAAAGTTTAATAGTGCTTGATGCTACAAGCGGTCAGAATGCTTTAACGCAGGCAAAAATGTTTAAAGATGCAGTAAATATTAATGGAGTAGTGCTTACAAAACTTGACGGCACTGCAAAAGGCGGTGTGGCTGTAAGAGTTGCAAGTGAATTAAAACTTCCTGTTCGTTATATCGGCTTTGGTGAAGGCATAGACGACCTGCGTCCATTTAATGCAGAGAGCTTTGTAGAAGCTATGTTTGATAATGAAAAGTAATAATGCAGGGTATGAAAATGAAAAAAGTATATATATTGTTAGCATGTTTAGTATTATTTTCTGCATGCGGTAAAAAAACTGAGTTTAATGAAAACCATGTTACAGCAGAGGAAAATATTGTTTTTGAAAATATAAGCAGTGGCTTGGATTATAAAAATGCAGGCAGAGCATCTTATAATAAAAATATGGAGTATGGTGAGCTGCTTGATATATCAAAAGAGCTGGACAGCGAAAAATATTTCATTAAATATAATACAGATACAGAGTATGATTTTACAGATATGCCCTATGCTTTAAGAGCTTTAGAGTTTTTAGAAAAAGGTGCAGCGTTAAGTGATGCTTATAAGCATATTGCTGTATATTATGTAAACAGGGATAATCTTGGAATATTTAATTTTAATGATTATGTGCTTCCATACAGTGAAGATATTAATAATGATAATATGTCTGATGTGCAGAATAAATATATAAAAGGCACAGAAGCAGCAAGGCTTATAAATTTATCACTTTTAAAAGCAAGAAATATGATAATCTATGCTTTAAATAATCAGCTTAAAGAATCAGATGATAAAGTAAAAGCACAGGCTCATTTAATGGCTGCCATATCTTATCTTGCTCAGGACAGGCTTTATAATATTTTAGAAATTAAAAAACATGCTGCACTTTGGAAAGAGCTGGGCGGCTTAGAAGTTGATTTTTTAAATAGTGCAGAAAATAAGCAGCTTACAGCATTATTAACTTATGTTGCTTATAATGAAAATACTGGTGTAATAGAGCTGATTAATGGTGGTATAGAAAAGGAATTTTTACAGGCTGCTTTTTCAAAAGGCGGAATATATAATTATCTTAATGACGGCTTTTATATGCCTGTAGGAACTGCATTCAGACAGTCAAAATATGCCATAAACCCATTTTATATGCAGTATGAAACTTATGTAGATACCACATCTATGATGAAAATAATCATAAGCGGCAAAGAAACTAATGAAGATGATAAAACAGCAGATTATCAAATACAGAATAATTTTGATACCATATATGATAATGAAGTTTATATTCTTCCATTAAATGGTGCAGTTTATACTGTTGAAGTAAAAGATGGCAGTGCTTTCAAAGTTGAGTTTAAAAACCCTGCTTATTTTGATGCAGGCTATGCAAGCTATCTTTATAATGAAACAGCAAGACAAAAAGGACTGCCTAAAATATTAAGTGAATATGAATATAATATTCTCCAGAAAGATTATATTATAAATGATAATGGAAAGTTAAATATTGTATGGAATGGTTCAATCAGAAACCAGATGCCAGATAAAAGAAAATTATTTACTTTTAAAGGTGTAATAGACTGCCTTAACAGTAAAGATAATATTGATAAGTTAGAAAAAATATGCAGCAGCAGAGAAAATATGATTAAGGCAAAATATATTCATAAAAACAGATGCGGCACTAAAACAGACTGCCTGATTACAAGCAGCGATATAGAATTATAGGTAATTTGGAGTATATTATGAAAAAAGTATTAATAATATTAATGCTGATTTTAATAAATAATGCAGCACTTGCACAGAATATAGAAAATGAAGAATATACAGCTGAGAATATCATAAATTTTATTTCCAGAATGGATATTGAAGATGTTGATGATGCAATGTATTTTTTAAGAGAGTACACTCATAATGCATATAATAATGATAATTATACTGCAGGAAAATATTTTGTAAAAGAGATAAAAAGTGATGAAGAACTTGCAGATATAGGCTTTAAATATGCAGATGATAATAAAAGCAGGCTTGCATGCTCTGATGCATTTATTAATGGAGATATAAAAAGCAGATTATTTAATAAACCTATGGATAATATTTTAATATTAAACAGCCAGCTTGAAAAATCTATTAAAGTATTAGAAAACTATCTTGCAGAAAAGGAAGATGAAACTGGTGAAGTTTATTTAATAATAAGTTATGCTTATTTCTTAAAAGATATGTTTTATAATTATGACAAAATATCTTATTACTTTAATAAATTTATATCAATAAATGGTGATACTGCCATAGAAAATATAACAAGAGATATGCGTTTTATAGCAGAAGTGCTTTCTGTCGTTACAAAGTTTCAAGGTGATAATGTTGTAGATTTTTATAACCATGCAGTAGAAAATGGATATATAGATAATATATTAATGACTTCTGGTTATGCAGATATTTATAATGACGGATTTTTTCATAATTTTGCAGTGGTGAAAAATAATGCTCATTCTATTTTAGTAATAGATGAAGCAAAATTAAGCGATGATAATGAAAACCTTTATGCAAACCTGTACTATAAAATTTTTGGTGATAACAATACTGATAATCCAATGAAATATGAGCCAGAGCACTGCACAGATTATGTTTATTCTGGCAACCTTTATATACTGCCCTTTAATCATACATATTATCTAGTAAATACATCAGAAGTGGAAAATAATATAAAAACAATATCTATAAAAAACCCTGCATACTTTAATGTAAATTATGGCAAAAATTACAATAATAAAGGCATATTTAAAGATGATAAAACAGCAAAGGCACTGCATAGTGTTTCGCAAATGGGTAAATTTTCATATAAAGATAATGTTATTTATCAAGTAAAATATGATAAAGAGCCACAGTCCCCTGCTGGTGATGTGGATACATTAGCTGATATGTATGATTATAAGCAGCCATTAACTTATGCACAGATAAAAGATTATATAAAAGACAGAAACTATGAAAAAGCAGTAATAAACAGCAAATACAGCCAAAAAGATATTAAAAAATATATGGAATATTTAAGCTCTTATTCAAAATATCCTGTAACTGCTGAAAATTATGATTTACTTTTTTATGATATAGGTAAAAAAGAGCCTGTATATACTGCCTGCATTATTAATAAAAAAACAAATAATATTGCACAGTATTTTATAATAGATAAAAAATTAAAAATATTAAATGAAGATTTAGCTCATGCTGCAGCAGAGTTTACTTATAATCAGCCTGGTTTTTATGATGTAAAAATAATATATAAAGAAAATAACCCACAGCTTGTATATTTAAGGCATGACGGGCAGGTATTTGTTGTAAATATAGTAGATGGTAAAGCGGGCTTTAATACTTTCCCTGCATATTATATAAAAAATAAGCAGGAAAATAATATGCTTGATAAGGTAAAAACTCCATTTAATTTATATTCAGCAGCAAATATTGAATGCAGTAATACTGATAATACTGTGTTATCTCTTATTTGTTCATCAAGAGAGTTATTAAGCCAGAAAGCATATTTAGAAGTATTATATAAAGAAAAACAGGATAAAATGGATAAAAACTATTATCCTGAAAATATTAAACAGTATTACATGATTTCTTATGATAATATGAATACTGAAATTCAAGCCTGTACAGATATTAACTGTATAAGTGATGTATTTTTCAAATATGAAAAATTATTTTTAAAATAAAAGGATACTATGGAAATAAAAATAATAGAAAATATAAATAAAGATTTATTTAATATTAATGAAAATAATAATATGCCAGCATTTGCTTTATCTATTAATGGTATATATTACCAGATAAGCGGATTTAAAATGTCAGGCAGTGAATATATTTATTATGGTGAATATTCTGCAAATGATGCTATAAATTTATCAATTAGTTTTATAAATAATATTTCATTTAAAATAATTATAAAAATATATGAAATATGTAATAAATTAAATGCAGATATTAATAAGATAAATATATTTCAGGAAAAAAATATAAAGGGCAGGAAAAGTTTTGAAACACTTGCAAAAGCATTAAATCTGCCTGAAAATCTAATAGATTTTATTGATATAAAAGATATTCCCTTAAAAACAGTATCATTAATTACATGCCAGCAGGAAAATATAATTAATTTTATTGCAGAGCATATTAAATATAATGATTTATCTATGCAGGCTTTTCGTAAATATGTTGAAAAAGTATGTGATTTTAAAGAAATTATCCCAGAAAATTACAGTGCAGATTTTCAATTTCCAGATACAAGAAGTAAAAGCCATATAGAAATAGATGAAAAATATACAGAATTAATTAATAATTTTAAAAATATAAAAATAAATAATTTAGACAGCTTTGAATCACCAAAATTAAATATTTCTTTTGATATAAGCAGCTTAGATGATTATGAAAATATATTAAATATTTTAGAAAATAATAAAATAAATATTAAATTATTTTATGAATTATTAGAAAAATATGGATTAAAATAATTTATTAAAAAAAAGGATATAACTTATTATATGATATATATAGAAAAATCGGCCCAGCATACTTATTTAGCAGAACTTACAGCAAAAGAACATAATGTAGAAGTAATTGATGACGGCTTTGAAATAGAAGATAAAAAAAGCAATATAGTAATCTCTAACCATACAGATAATTTTGTACACCGCTGCCCTGCTACAAATATATACAGATGCTGCAATTATCATGTGGTAGATATTATGCAGGGCTGTCCATTTGACTGTGCATACTGCATACTGCAGCTTTATTTACCCCATAAACACATAAGAGTTGCAGGCAATACGGATAATGTGCTTGCAGATATTAAGGCAGCAGTAAAAGACCAGAAAAGGCGTATAGGAAGCGGTGAATTAAGTGACAGTCTTGCAATGGATAAAACTATACCACTTTCAAAAATAATAGTGCCTTTTGTTAATAATTTAGATAATATTTTATTTGAATTTAAAACTAAATCTGATGTTATAGATAACCTTTTAAACCTAAATCCAAAAAATGTAATGGTATCCTGGAGCTTAAACCCTGCATCTATTATAGAGCAGGAAGAACCATACACTGCCACACTAGAAAGGCGGCTTAAAGCTGCAGAAACAATATCATCATACGGCTATAATGTAGGCTTTCATTTTGACCCGTTGATTATGACAGAAGATTTTGAAAAATTATATGGCGATTTAATAGAAAATTTAACATCAAGAATTAAGGAAGAATCAGTAGAATATATAAGTATATCAACATTTAGATGCCCATCTGAACTTATGAATATTATAAGGCAGCGTAAAAGTCCTTCTATACTTACAAAAGGCGATTTTATAAAAGGAATAGACGGCAAAACAAGATATTTTAAAGCTGAAAGAATAAGAATGATAGGCTTTGTTACAGAAAAATTGAAAAAACAGTGGAAAAAGCCATTTATATATTACTGTATGGAGCATAGCAGTATATGGGAAAAAATACTAAATTATGACCCAGGAGAAAGGGAAGAATTTGAAACATATTTTCCATGCTATAAATAATTAAAAAATCACTACAATTTGTTGTCAATAAATCAAAACAGCAGGTGAAGTAAATGGGTATAATAAAAAATGATAATGCAGAAAATATTTTATGGCTTGTATCAGTAATGAAGCAGTATATGGATGATGATTATGCAGTAGAAACCAGCTACAACTGGCTGCGATACAACAGCAAAGATGATTTTGAACTTATATATAGAACAATCGATCCAGAAAATACAGAAGTAATTTTTGAAATAGGAACAGATAGAAAGGGAAATATTGTAAAAAGTACTTCAAATGCTTTGCTTGAAGATAACACATTAGTAGAAGCAGGGCAGCCTTTAATATCTGAAATGTATAAAGATACCAATATACTTTTAAAGGAAAAAACAGTATCCAATGAAGGCAGTATAAATGAAAAAGAAATAGTTCTGCAAAAAGAAGAAGTAAAAGATAATATTACATATCTGGAAATATATTATAAAAATGAAAATGTTTTAGCAAAATATAAAGTATATCCAGATAATAAAATCAAAGAAGAAAAATATGCAGATAATGTAAAAATAGAAGAACATATTCAGCAGGAATATTATTTTAATAACAGCCTTGTAACATATTTAACTAAAAATATATATTATGCTAATGATGAAATAAATATGGAAACAGAAATGTATGTGGAAAGTGAAGAAATGATAGATGAAAATACTGCTGTTATTACAATAGTGCAGGAAGATAAAAATTATGGCTATGATGCTGTTACAGAATATGTTTTAAAGAAATATATAAACATAAATGGAAAAATTATTCTTTATGAAAACTAAATAATAATTTTAAATAATAATTAAATAAGAAACCCCATCTTATGATGGGGTTGATATTTATTGAACTTGAATATTTATTGGTGATGTTACCTTGTAGCCATTAGGTGTTGATTCAATACCGTCTTTATCCACAGGTGTATATTTCCATGTATCTGATAAGTTAGATTTAATTTCAAGATAACATGCTTGTTCCTGACCTATAACAAATGTAGCATCTGAAGTGCCCGCAATTGTTTGATTATTGCAAGGGTTAAATGTAGTTCCATTACTTAAAGTTAATACATTTTCAGGTAAAATAACTTCTCCGCTGCTGCTGTCATTTCCTTTCAGCATTACTCTGATTGAAGTAAAGGAATTAAGGAAAATTATTTTAGATGTTTCTGTTGTATTTGCCTGTACAATAGTTTCATCAGTTATAGGATAAAGTGATTCTGATGTACCGTCATTAGTATATAAGAAAGCCTGTAAATATGTAAGAAAATTTGCTGTATTAAAGTTAAATGTTTCTGTAGGCATATTATCAGAAGCAACTTCTACTTGAAATTTTACATTCATTTTTTGTATGCCTGTATATGTAATATAGAGATTTGCAGCAATAGATGAATTTTTTAAACTATCTGTCTCACCAGTTCCAAAGTTAAAAGTATAATTTAAACCATCTGCTTCTGTTAATACATGGTCATTTTCATCAGTAAACACAGGTTTTATTTGCACATTTTTATAATCATTAGCAGTTTTATTAACAATATTAAATGAAATACGATAACGACGAGTATTTGTATTATCAACTATAGGTATAAAATAATACTGACTTACACCAGAAACCATTAAATTTTTTTCAGTAGGTGGTGTGATATCGCCCCCGCTAGTAGTGTTGTTTGGGCTATCATCTCCACAGCCTGCAAAGAGAAAAGGTAAAGTAAAAAGTAATGCAGATAAAATTTTTTTCATCTTAAACCTCCATTTATTACTTTTTAGTTAAGTATCACATAATGATAAAAAAGTAAATAAATATATAAAATATAATGTTTTATTTTTTCACTAAAAATATAAAAAAATAATTCTTGAAAAAAATTTCAAAATCTAGCAAAATAAGGCTATGAAATTTAATAAATTATACCTTCATGGTTTCAAATCATTTGTAGATAAAACAACAGTAGATTTTCCTGACGGCATTACAGCGATAGTAGGTCCAAACGGCAGTGGAAAAAGCAATATAATGGATGCTGTTCGCTGGGTATTTGGCGAGCAGAATGCAAAAGAGCTTCGCGGTGCTGAAATGGAAGATATTGTATTTAATGGCTCACAGAAAAGAAAGCCTGCAGGTTTTGCAGAAGTAGGGCTTACTTTATCAGAAATAGATGAGGCTGTTGCTGCAAAATACGGCACATTTTCAGAGATAACTATTACCCGTAAATTTTATAAAACCGGCGAAAGAGAATATTATATTAATAACAGGAAATGCCGCTTAAAAGATATTAAAGATATCTTTATGGATACAGGTCTTGGTGCTAGAAGTATATCTATTATTGAGCAGGGCAAAGTGGATAAAATTATTAATGCAAGCCCTGAAGAACTGCGGTTTTTCTTAGAAGAAACAGCAGGTGTTACAAAATTTAAGGATAAAAAGAAAGAAGCTGAAAGAAGGCTGCAGCAGACAAGGGATAATCTTGACAGGGTAACAGATATTATTGAAGAAATTGTTACTCAAATGCAGTCATTATCGTCGCAGGTGGAGCAGCTTAAAATATATGAAGAACTGCAGAGTAATTTTAAAAGGCTTGAGCAGTCATATTTATGCACTTCTTATTATATAAAGGCAGAAGACAGCAGCAAAGTAAAATCACTTTTAATTGAGAAAAAGCAGAATTTAGAAAGTATGCTTGCAAAATATGCAGAGCTTGTTCGTATAGAAAATGTTGCAAATAATGACTATAATGCCCGTCAGGCAGAATATGAGCAGCTGCAGGAAAAAAGAGTGCAGACTGCCACAAAAAAAGCAAATACTGAAGGGGATATTAAAGCACTTGAAACTAAAATTGCATCAAGTGATGATATAAAAGCAAACTTACAGTCAAGTATAAAGCAGGAAACTGCAAGATATGAAGAAATGGCAGAAAGTATTGAAACACTGACAGATGAACTTGATACTGCCAGTGATGCTTTAGAGTATGTAGGGGATAAATTAGAAGAACTTTCTGATATTATTGATGATTTAATCAGCCAGAAAGAAGCGGTAGAAGATGAATTTCAGGAAACTGATGCTGCTTATATAGAATACACAGGTACTGTTACATCTAAACGAAATGAGCTTATAAGAGTGGAATCAACTTATGAGCATATAAAACAGGATATAGAAAGGCTTAAAAAAGAACAGCAGTCTATAGATGATGCATTTAATGAAGCAGCCTCTAAAAAAGATAATTTTCAGCAGGAAATGGATAATCTGCAGTTTAAAATGATGCAGGATGAGGAAAACTTAAATGCAGCAAAAGAAAAAACTGACGACTTAAAAAAACAGAAAGAAAAAGAAGAAGCAAAAAACAGAGAGTTAAAAGCAGAAATAAAAAGCTATGAAAATAATATAGTATTTTTTAATAAACAGCTTGAAGCTGCCTCATCTTTTAATGATGATACAGCAGTATTAAAGCCTTATATTGCAGGGCTTTTGATAGATTTCTTATCTGATATGGAATATGCAAAGCTGATAGATATAGGCGATGTAATAGTTTTTAATGATGAAAGCAGAGATGAAATTTTTGAAAAAATCTCTCATCTTAAATCTTCTGTAAAGTTTGCTTTTAAAAGTGAAACAGAAAGTATTAGAAACTATCTTTTAAATATGCAGGTAAATGAAGTTTATCAAAATATTTATCTTGCTAATAATATTTATAAAAAAGCAGGGGAAGAAGATAAAGGCTTTCAAATTATTTCATTAAAAGAAAGTATATTAGAAGCTGAAAAAGAAATAGACAGGCTTGGCTCAGATATTTATGAAACAGAAAAAATTATCAGCTATATAGATAATAATTTAGAAGAAAGCATAAATACTTTAAATGATATGCAGGCAGTATATAATAATTCAAGAGATTCTTTTCTTAAAAAAGAGGCAGAATATACTGGTATCCTGCAGGAATATGAAAGACTTGAAAAGAGAAAAAATACTATTTCAAAAGAAATAGAGCTTTCAGAAAACAGCTTGTCAGAAAATCATGAAAAAGTAGATAAGTTAAAAGAAGATATTAATACTGCCAGTAAAAAACAGATAGAATTAGAAGAAAAACGCTCAGAGTTAGAAGATAAACTGGAAGTTATTAAAGATAACTTAGATGAAAAAAGGGAAGAACATACAGAAATAAAAATACAGTATGCACAAAAGGAAGAACAGACAAACTCTATTAAAAGAGAGCTTAGCAGTAAAAGAAGTATCAGGGAAGAAGTAAAAAATAATATTTCTAAACTTGAAGCAAGGCTGCAGCAGCTTTTAAATGTAGATGAAATAAAATGGAATGAAGAATTAGAGCTTTTAAAAGAAAAGCTTGATAATTTATCTAAAGATGTGCTGTCATTAGAAGATGAAGTGCGAAATGCTGCTATTATGCTTGATGAAATGCGTCAGAATATAGAAGATATTAGAAACAAGGCTGAAAACATTAATGCAGAAATAAAAACAGGTGATGATGAAGTCCGTAAGTATGAGCTTGATTTAGCGGGCATTACTTCTGTTTTAGAGGCAAGTGCAGCACAGTATATGGAAAAATACGGTATAGAAATATCCCATGATTATTTAACTTATGCAGACAGGCAAAGAGAGCCTAGAAAAATAAAAGAAGAAATGAATAGGATTGAAAGCCGTTTAGATGATTTAGGCCCTATTAACTTAAATGCTTTAAATGATTATAAAGATGCAGAAGAAAGATATAAATTTTTAACAGACCAAAGAAGCGATTTAGAAGGCTCTATTGATGATATAAACTCATTTATCAGTGAAACAGATGAAGCCACAATCAGAATGTTTGAAGAAACATTTAATTCTGTAAAAGATAAATTTGTAGAAGTATTTCATATTTTATTTGGCAACGGGGAAGCTGAACTTAAACTCACTGACCCAGACAATATGCTGATAAGTGGTGTGGAAATATATATTCAGCCGCCTGGCAAAAAACTGCAGCATATGGGGCTTTTATCAGGCGGTGAAAAAGCTCTTACTGCTATGACTTTATTATTTGCATTATTCCTGCAGAAACCTACTCCATTCTGCTTTCTTGATGAGGTAGATGCACCTCTTGATGATGCAAATGTTGAAAGATATGTGGGTATGGTAAAAGCATTATCTGATAAAACTCAGTTTATACTTATTACCCATAACCACAATACTATGAGTATAGCAGACTCTATATATGGTGTAGCTATGCAGGAATATGGTGTTTCTACAATATTATCTGTTACATTAGAGCAGGTGGCACGGGCAGGAAGGTAGTTATTATGTCTAATAATTTATATATAATCAGTATTTTTATTTCTGGAATGGTGTTTGGTGCATTATTTGTATGGTTTATTACAAAACTTTCATCAAGACGCAGCGAAGAAAAGTTTAATGCAGCATTAGATGAGGCAACTGCACTTTTAAAAAGCAACTTTGCAGAAATATCTCTTGATACATTATCAAAAACAACAGATATGCTTTCTGGCAGACTTAAAAGCGAGCGTGAAATATCTGCAAAAGAAATAAGCGGTCAGAAAGAGATTATTGAAAAACGCATAGAAACATTAAACAGCGAACTTTTAAAATTAACAGGACTTATTAATACTATGGAAAATGCAAGAAATATGCAGATGGGAGAATTAAAAAGCATTATAGATGACAGCAGAGCAAAAACAAGTGAGCTTTTTCATGTAACAAATGGATTAAAAGAAACTCTTTCATCAAAACAGGGCAGAGGTCAGTGGGCAGAGCGTATGGCAGATGATGTGTTAAGCTATGCTGGACTTAAAGAAGGCATAAACTATATACGCCAGCAGAAAAGCGAAGCTACAGGCAACAGACCTGATTTTACATTTTTACTGCCTAACGGTACTATTTTAAATATGGATGTAAAATTTCCTTATGAAAATTATAAAAGATATATGGAATCTCCAGAAAAAGAAAAAGCATTTTATGCAAAAGAATTTATAAAAGATGTTAAAAACCATATAAAAGCAATTTCAGGCAGAGAATATATAGATACAGAAAACGGCACTGTAAACTGTGCTATTATGTTTATACCTAATGAAAAAATATATTCCTTTATATTTGAAACAGCTCCAGAGCTTTTAGATATGGCATCAAAAGAAGGTGTTATGATATGTTCGCCTGTTACAACAATATCTGTTTTAGCAGTAATCAGGCAGGCTGCAGAAAATTTTGCTATGGAAAAACGGGCAAAAGATTTAATGCAGGCCATGGGTTCTTTCCGTAAAGAGTGGATAAAATATTCAGACGGCTTTACAAAACTTGGTGATTTAATAGGTAAAGTTTCATCAGAATATGATTCCTTAAGAACTACAAGAAATAATAAACTGGAATCTTCAATGAATAAATTAGAAGCGTTAAAAAATGATGAAATTGAATAAGCCCTTGCAGTAAATATAATGATTTTGCTGCAGTATCTGTGGTGATATCTTATAAATAAAATCTTTGAGGTGTCTTATGGCAAAACATTCTTTCTCACCTTACGAACTGCAGACTGTGGAAGACCACATTATAGAGCATTTTGGTAGCATATCAAGAACTATCCCTGTAAAAGAAAGTGAAAATCTTAATTTGCGTATTTATGTCATTGAGCCAACCAAAGAAAAAGATTTTTATACAATTGTAACCTGCGGCATGGGAGCTTATAAAATGGAGCTGCCTGATGATTTTAAAGATACTGATTTAGATAGAATTGAACTTTTAATGTATTTAAGCCCAGCCTGGAATATGGATTTGGCTCTTTCAAAACCAACAGGCTTAATAACTGGCGGAACAGTTACCCCAATCTTTGGCAGTATGTATGATGAATGGAATTATCCTGTAAAAATATTAAAAAACCTTGCTCAAGCACCTGTTAATAATGACAGCTATTTTGTAATGGGCAATATAATGGATGATGAAGAACCTTTATCACCAAGCACAAATGATACAGGCGGTATCTTAATATCCCCAGCATATATATCAGAAGAAGGATGTGTATGCACACTTCCTGACGGGGAAAAAGTAAGATTTTTACAAGTTATGCCAATACAGACTTATGAAATAGACCGAGCAGCAGACCTAGACCAGTCTCTTATTTTCCACCGTATGATTTTTCATAACTTTATTGTTTATCCAGATAGATATTTATATGACTATGAAGATATTTTTGATGAGGGGCTTGCTTATCTTATTCCTCTTTATAAATATAACCTTGTTCAGCAGACTGGCGAGCTGGCAGCTTTTAATCACATGGCTGTACTTTTAAGGTGGTTAATAGAAAATGATTTAGTAAATGATAATTTTACAGCAAAATACCCTGATGAAATTAATACAGTAAAAACTGCACCAGATAGTATAGATTTAAGGCTTTTTATTGCTGATAAACTGATTGGAGCATTAAGATGTGAAATATTAAAAGAAGATGCGGTTGATTTTATACAATCATACTGCTTTAATGATATAGAAGGTGGTGTGAAAGGCGAATACTATGATGCTTTAGAAGACTATGCAGTAGAATATTTTGAAGAAAATAATATAGATACAGATGAAATGTGTGATTTAGAATTTCTTTTTATGAAATATACTGAAAATTATTATCAAGATTTGGCAAAAATTCTTGATGAATTGTATGAAGAATGGAGTGAAGAACAGGAATAAAATTTATTAATAAAAAAAGGGGATTAAAAAGCCCCTTTATTATTTATTTTTGATGCTGAGCAAGCTCAGTTAATACACCGTTATTACCTTTTGGATGAACAAATGCTACAAGCATATTATGTGCACCAACTTTTGGTTCCTGGTCAATAAGTGGTACTTCTGCTTTTTTAAGTTCAGCAAGGCATGCAGCAACATCATCTACTTCAAAACAAATGTGGTGTAAGCCTTCTCTGTTTTTTTCAAGATATTTAGCAATAGGACTTTCTGGAGAAGTAGCTTCAACAAGCTCAATAGTAGTTTCACCAACTTTAATGAAAGCAGTTTTTACTTTCTGACTAGGTACTTCTTCAATATGGTTAACATCTGCACCCATAGCTTTGTAAAAAGGGAGAGCAGCTTCAATTGATTTTACTGCCACACCTATGTGGTTAATTTTGTTTAATAACATAATATCCTCCATTCTCTATCTTATTATGTAATTATGCCTTTTCTAAAAAGTTTGCAATTATTGTTTTAAGGCCCTCTCTTTTAAAGTTAACAGTAACTTTTTCATGTTCTCCACTGCCTTCACTATAAAGAACTATACCTTCACCAAAAACTGTGTGATACACTTTTGATGATGCAGGGAAAGAGGCCTTACTGTCATCATTATACTCTTTCTTTTCAGAATTGGAAGTATTTTTAATGTAATCTGCATAATTTCCAGATTTGTTTGTAAAGGTGTTTTTTGTTGAACCTTTATTAAATTTAAAAGACTTGCCGTATTTCAGCTCACCTAAAAATCTTGATTCTGGGGCCTGAGTATGTCTGCCGCCGCGAAGTCTGCTTCTTGCCCTTGTAATATAAAGAGTTTCCATAGCACGAGTTACCCCAACATAACAGAGCCTTCGTTCTTCTTCAATATTTGCTTCGCCTTCTTCATTACCCAGTGGGAAAAGTCCTTCTTCTAAACCTGTCAGAAAAACAACCTGAAATTCAAGTCCTTTAGATGCATGTATAGTCATCAACTTAACAGAGCCTTCAACATCTTCATCATCATTAGATGAAATAAGTGCAGCACTTGCTAAAAAGTCAGAAAGTGATGAGCCGTTTTGTTCTTCAAAACGCACAGCATCTGATATAAGCTCATCAATATTTTCTATTTTCCTTTCTATTATATCAGGTTCTTCACCTAAACTCTGCAGATAATCTTTATATTTTACAGTTTCTAGTATCAGCTCAATTTTTTCTTTAATGCTTTCGCACTTAATAACATCATGTATAAGTGTTACATATCTATCCACTGCAGCTCTGTTTTTAGCAAGAAATTTTAAATCAGCTTCCAGTGCTTCAAGTATGGTAACATTATTTTCATCAGCATAAGAAATTATTTTATCATTAGTAGAGTTGCCAATACCTCTTTTTGGTACAGATATACTTCTAAAAAATGACTGTTCATCCTTTGGGTTATCAGAAAATTTTAAATAAGCTAAAATATCTTTAACTTCTTTACGCTGATAAAAGCCAATGTTGCCTATTACTTTATGTGGAATATTTGCCATTTTTAATGCTCTTTCAAAATTTAATGACTGAGCATTAGTTCTGTAAAGTACAGCCATATCATCATAATTTATACCATTATCATGCTTATCAATTATAGTTTTTGCCACAAAACTGGCTTCTTCTACATCATTATACCAGTCAAACTTTCTAACTTCTGACTCTTTATCTGCACTGGCTTCTAATGTTTTCCCTCGGCGGTATGTATTGTTTTCTATTAATCTATTTGCAATAGATAATATACTTTTGCCGCTTCTATAGTTGCCTTCAAGTTTAATTTCTTTTACATTTTCAAATACTTTATCAAACTCTAATATATTGCGTACTTCTGCTCCACGCCATCCATAGATTGACTGGTCATCATCTCCAACAACACATAAATTGCCATGTGGTCCTGCAAGCATATATAAAAGCCTGAACTGTACAGCATTAGTATCCTGATATTCGTCAACAAGTATATATTTATAAAGTTCCTGATATTTTTTTAAGATATCAGGAAAATTTACAAATAACCGTACACATAGTGATATCATATCATCAAAATCTACAAGCCTTTGCAGTTCCAGTTCTCGCTGATATGTTTCATAAACTGTTTTAAGCAGATGAAAAGTTTCTTCAATAGGTTCATTATTTACATAGCTTTCTGTATTTTTATATGAGCTTATAGCATGCAGATATGATTTTGGGCTGAACTGTTTAGGGTCAATATTCAGAGTTTTTGTAATCTGCCTGAGTATTGCAAGCCTGTCTTCCTGGTCTATGATAGAAAAAGATTTTGGAAGCCCTGCATATTCTGCTTCAGCACGGAGTATTCCTAAACAGATAGAGTGGAAAGTACCCATCCATACACCATTAGCAAGTGCACCAATTAAATCCTGCAGCCTGCTTTTCATTTCTCCTGCTGCTTTATTTGTAAAAGTAACAGCCAAAATATTTCCAGAAGATACTTCTTTATTAACAATCAAATGAGCTATACGGTAAGTAATAACTCTTGTTTTTCCTGTGCCTGCTCCAGCAAGAACTAAAACAGGACCTTCTGTAGTTTTTACAGCTTCTGCCTGCCTTTCATTTAATGCTTCATCAATGTTAAGAATGTTATGCCTCCTTATTTATCAGGCTCAAAATCTACAACTTTTTTATTATATGCAATAATAATATCGCTTCTTCTTAAAAGCCCTACAAGTTTCATACCCTTTTCAGTATTTTCTACAACAGGTAAATCACCAACTTCTTTAATACCAAAGTCCCTCATTGCCTGTTCCAGAGTTTCTTCAGGTGTAACTGTTATTATATTCCTTCTTGCGCCAAAGTCTTTCGCTAAAGTAGTTTCCAAATTTTTTCCGCTGAAAACTTCATCTTTTAAGTCATTTAATGATATAACCCCAGTTAAATACCCTTCATCATTTACAACAGGAAAATAAGCATGTGGTTTTTTCTCAATAGATTTTTTTATATCATTAATAGATGTATTATCATTAAAAGCAATAATATCTGTAAGCATAATATCTTTTACTTTTATTGATTCAAGTATGCTTTTTTCTACACCGTGGTTAATGTTAAAGCCGTCGCGGGTTAGAGTCCATGTAAAAATGCTGTCTTTTTCTATACGGGCAGCTATCATATTAGCAATAATACATGTAATCATTACAGGAAGCACAATATGATAACTTTGAGTTATTTCAAAAAGTATTAATATTGATGTAATAGGTGCACGAATAACTGCTGCAAGCATAGCACCCATACCAACAAGAGCATAAGTTTCAGGGTTTCCTGTAATACCTGGGAAAATATGCTGCATAAGACCGCCAAAAAAACCGCCTGCTGCTGCCCCTATAAAAAGGCTTGGAACAAGCTGACCGCCTGAACCACCAGAACCTAATGTAAGAGATGTTGCCACAATTTTTAAAAATACAAATACTATTAATATATACCATGGTATTTTATTCTGCAGTATTTCAATAATAGTGCCGTATCCTACACCCATAATATTTACGCAGAATACACCAAGGATACCCATTAAAAGTCCGCCAATAGCAGGTTTTATCCATTTTGGAAATGGCAGAAATGCAAAAGCATCACTTACTTTATAGAAAAATCTTATAAAAAATACACTGATTAACGCAATAAATATACCCAGTACTGCATAAAGCGGCAGTTCTGCTGCACTTTTTAAAACATATTCAGGTGACTGGATAGTGATTTCATCACCAAAATAAGCACGGCTTATAACAGTAGCAGTTACTGCAGAAATAATAAGGGGGCTGAATGTTCTTATACCGTATTTACCAAGCAGAACTTCTGCTGCAAACATAGCACCGCCCATAGGTGCATTAAATGTGGCAGCTATACCGCCTGCTGCTCCGCATGCAGTAGCGCTGCTTATTCTTGTATGAGAGAATTTAAAAAACTGACCCACAGCAGAGCCAAGGGAAGCACCAATCATAATAATAGGACCTTCTCTGCCTGCTGAACCACCTGTGCCAAGAGTTATTGCAGAAGTTATTGTTTTTAATACTGCAGTAACAGGGGATAATGTTCTATGCAGTGATATTGCTTTTATTACATCTGCTACAGAATGAACATTTGATTTGAAAAATGTAGTAATAAGCCCAACAGCTAAACCGCCTAATGCAGGAATTAATATTAACTTCCATTTAGCAGTATCCTGCAGATTATAGAGCATAACTTCACTTTCAACACCATATAGATTTTTCTGCAGAAAATGAATAAGTGTTCTAAATATTATATTACCAACACCAGCAGCCATCCCTATTGCAACAGCAACAGCAACTATTACTACATCTTCATATTTAGTAATAAGACTGCTGAATTTTGAGCTGAAATAACTTCTTATTTTCAAAGTTTATTTTCCTTTGCTCTCTTTTTTGGCTTTATTTATTTCCATTATTTCTTTGCCTTTATTTTCAATATTTGTCTGTGGAGTTCTTGCTATTGCCAGGTCGTTTTGTTTAATATCTTTAGTGATAGTACTGCCTGCAGCGATTAATACATTATCTCCAACAGTAACAGGTGCTACAAACTGAGTATCACTGCCAACAAATACATTATTGCCTATAATAGTTTTATACTTATTAAATCCGTCATAGTTGCATGTAATTGTACCGCAGCCGATATTTACATTTTCACCAAGTTCTGCATCACCTAAATAAGTTAAATGGCTTGCTTTTGAGCCTTTACCCATAGACGCTTTTTTAAGCTCAACAAAGTTTCCTACTTTATTATCTCCAGCTAAATGAGAGCCAGGACGAAGATGAGCCATAGGACCAACAGAAGAACCTGCACCTACAAAAGAATCTTCTATTAACGAGTTATCTTTAATTTCAACATTTTCTTCTATGATAGCTTTATTAAGCCTGCATCCTGAACGGATAATAACATTTTTTTCTATGCGAGTGCCGTTTTCTATAAATACATTTGGATAAATAATAGTATCTTTGCCGATAATAACATCTAAATCAATATACACAGATGACGGGTCTATAATAGATACACCATCTTTCATATAAGACTCTGCACGCTCATGCATAAGTATTTTAGAAGCAAAACTTAACTGCACTCTGTCATTAACACCTAAAAACTCCATTTCATTATCAGCTAAAAATGCTTCTGCACCGCCGCGGACTATATCAGTTAAATAATATTCATTCTGGGCATTATTATTATCTATACTTTTAAGGCGTTTTTTTAATTCTACAGATGAGCAGAGATACACACCAGTATTAACTTCATCTATTCTTTTTTCGTGTTCGTTTGCATCTTTTTCTTCAACTATTTTTAAAACAGAGCCATTTGATGAACGAACAATCCTGCCATATCCTTTTGGGTTTTTCATTTTAACACTGATAAAAGCAATATCCTGTTTAACAGTATTTATAAAGCTGTCTAGAGTCTCATATTTCATTAAAGGCATATCGCCGCATAAAATTAATACTTTACCTTCATCTGGAATAAAATCAAGGGCAGACATAACAGCATCAGCTGTGCCATTCTGCTCTTTCTGCATAGCAAATTCAACTGATGAATTTTGTAAATGTTCTTTGACTTTTTCAGCACCAGCACCAGTAACAACAACAATTTTATCTGGGTTTAACTGTCTGCTTAAATCTATTGAATAATCTATCATAGGCTTACCGGCAGCACTAAATAATACTTTAGGATTTTCAGATTTCATTCTAGTGCCTTTACCAGCAGCAAGTATAATAACAGTAAGCATATACCACCTCATAACATATCTACTGCCATATACTATATACCATATATAAAAAATATTCTAGGGAAAAAGTATGGTCTTCTGTGTTATTTAATCATATTTTTCAGTTGGTTTCTATCTATCTTACCATTACTATTAAGGGGCATATTATCTAAGATAATATATTTATTTGGTACCATATAATCAGGAAGAGTTTGTGATAAGATAGATTTTATTTGATATGTATCTATATTATCATCTTTGACAGTAATGAATGCGGTTAAATTTTCATAAGTTATACTGTTTACAGGTGTAGGTATGACTGCATTTGATACAATATTTTCTATTTTAGAAATAGCATTTTCTATTTCATATATTTCTACTCTGTAGCCTCTTATCTGTACTTGAGCATCATTTCTGCCAAGAAAAACAAGTGCACCATTAACATATCTTCCTAAATCACCTGTAAGATAGCAGTCTTTATTATCTATTTTAATAAATTTTGCTTTTGTCTGCACTTCATTATTAATATATCCTTTTGCAAGCTGTTTTCCTGATAAAACAATTTGTCCCACACTATTATTTATTATGTTTTTATCTTCATCTATTAAAAAAACTTCCATACCATCATATGCTTTTCCGATAGGCATAGAGCCTGTATACTCAGTTAACTCTTTTGTATTTTTATTAAATTCAAAATAAGTACATGCAATAGTTGCTTCTGTTGGTCCGTAAATATTTTCTAGTTTTGCATTAGGTGCTGCTTCTGCCATTAACACTGCATTATTAAATGGTAAAGCTTCTCCACAAAAAGCAATATATTTCATAGATTGAAAACTATTGCTTTTTAAAAGCCGTAGTTTTCTCATTATAGTCAGTGATGATGGCACCATTAATATATGGGTAATTTCGTTTGTAATAATAAATTTATTTGGATTAATTTTGCAGCTGTTGTCAGGCACATAAAGGCATGCACCAAAAAGAAAACTTAAAAAAATTGAATGTATAGATAAATCAAAAGTTAAATCATTCATCTGCATAATTTTATCGTGATTGGTTACTGAATTTCTTTTTACAAATGCTTGAATATAGCTGCTTAAATTATAGTGTGATATCTTTATACCTTTTGGAATACCTGTACTGCCAGATGTAAAAAGTAAATATGCAGTATCATCTTTTTCTACACTTAAAAATTTATTATTATATTTTTTTGCAGTATAGAAAGTATGGTTAGGAAATTTCTCAGATAAATAATCATACTGCTCGACAGGGCATATTATATGATAATCATGAAGATTATTAAGAACTTCTTCGTAACATAAAAAATCAGTATAATCTAATATTATTATTTTTGCATTTGATAATTTAATAATATTAACATTTCTCTCCACAGGAAATGTTTCATTTAATGGAGTGTAATATGAGCCAGCTATAAGAGCGCCACATATTGCGGCATGAGTATATAAACTTCTTGAACCAGCAATTATTACAGGCTGTTTTATGTATTTAATTGATAATATTGTATCTGCAAGTTTATACGATAATTCAGCAAGCTGGTTATATGTATAATATGTATTGTATGTAAATAAAGCATTATCATCTTTATATTTTTTAAATGACTCTAATAAATACTGCTGAATATTCATATACATGCTCATTACTGAATCATTTTAGACACTATATCACATAAGTTTTTGATAGTTACAATAGAGTTTATATCTATATTTTCAAAATCTATTTCTATATCTAATTCTTCCTCAATAGTTAAAAGTATATTCACAAATGCCATAGAGTCAAGAATACCTTTTGCTATAAGAGAGTCATCTTCATTAATATTATCAATGTTTATATTATTTTCCGCAAATATTTTAAATATGATTTCTTTAATATTTCTACTATCCATGTTGGCCCTCATATATAATTTTGTTATGATATAGTATTTATTATGAATTATCAAGACTATTTTTTACTATGTTATGTGTCTAAAAATGAGTTTCTTGACAAAAAAAGTAGATTATGGTAGTTTAACATTAGATAATGGTGGTGTATTCATGAAAAATTTATGGGAAGAATTGTATAGTAAAAAACAAGAAGAAGCTATGATGAAATTTCCATTTCCAATAGTTATGGAACTGGCAAGTTTTTATAAAAAAAATATCCTAAAATAAGGCCAGAGGATATTAATATACTTGAAATAGGGTGTGGCTCTGGTTCTAATATTAAATATTTAGCCAGTTTAGGTTATAATGTTTATGGTATTGATATTTCAGAGACAGCTGTAAAGTATGCGAAAAATTCTTTTATAAAAGATAATCTTACAGGGCATATAGAAGTTGCTTCTGTAGATAATCTACCATTTAAAGATGAGTTTTTCCATATTGTTATAGAACATGGCGTATTAGTGTGTGTTAATGAAGAAGTATATACAAAAGCTATAAATGAAATGCATAGAGTTTTGAGTTATAAAGGTATGGCTCTACTAACTCCTCATTCAGAAATTAGTACTACAAATATTAGACTTCGCACAGATAATAATATAAATAATTGTATTTTTAAAGATACTGAAATATATATAAATAATATTGGTTTATATGGTGTTATAAAAATCTTAGATAATAGATTTAATGTGGTATTTTTACGCCGTAACGATAGAATAAATTATACTATATCTAATGATAATCAATCTATTACAGAAGAAAGTTTAACTAGTATATATCATATGTTTATTGAAAAAATATAATATAAATAATTTTTATTCATATACAAAATTGTATTTTTTATTCATTTCAAGATATAGTATTTCAATATCATGCTCAAGCTGTGCTTTATTTATTAATTTGCCTGCAAGATATAACTTTTCCCATTTTTTCCAAAACATATTTCCTGTTAAAGATATTAATTCTAGGTTGTTAGTAAGAGTTTTTACATAGTTATCATGTAAAATATTGCCAACCATTAAGTAAAATAAAGTGTATGGTTCAGTGAGCAGGGATATTGTTTCTGGATTTTCTTGCCAGTGTTTCAAATATTTTTCTTTTAAATCTTTCACATAGCAAGGTGTTTTTTGTTTAATAATTTCAGCAGTCACATCATATACAGAAATGTATTTAATATCTTTTAAATTACCATCAATATCAAATACAGGTAGAAAAGGATATAATTTACAATATAACGAACGAGAAAATTTAATATTACAATTAGCATCGTCATTACAATGTTTATAATAAAGGGTTATTTCTTTATCAAAAAATTTTGCTTTCATTTTAAAAGGTTCAAGCTCTGTTACTTTGCCATATTCTGATATGTATGCATATTCTTTTGGAAGATAAAATAATGTACCTCCTTTTGGTATAATTCTAAATGGCATATCTTTACTTTCCCAGCGGCAGCAAAAGCTACTACATGTTTTATAGCATCCTGTTTCAAATATAAATTCAGAATTAAATATTTTTTGCCAGTATATAATTTCTTGTGATAATAGAGTTAAATTATTCATATTTATTTCCAATTTTGCATATTAAATTATTATTTTTTAGCTGTTTTATTATTTCAAGAACTTCATTAAAAGGCTTGTTTAATATTTCTGCAATATCTAATATAGAATTATTTCCGTTAAGGTATGCAATAATATTTGTCATATCTCTAGTAAAATCAGCACTGCCTTTTTGGCTTATAGTAGGGTAAAGACCATATTTGCCAAGCTGAGGCTCACCAACTGTGCTTATCTTATAATATTCATTATTTTCTAATATATTCACACATTGCTTTATATAATTAAGCCCCCCCCCAAGTCCAGATAATGTAACAAAATCAAGATTATCATTAGAAGTGTGGTATTCTTTAAATTTACCAAATTTTGTGCGAGATAATGTACATACAGGCAGATTAACAAGAGGAGCACAAAACTGCCTTTCGTCACTGCCTCTTTCTAAAAATGAATATTCTTTTGGACTATCTGTAATATGTTTTAATACATGACTTACTATTTTATCAGTATAAGTATTGTTGTAAGGAGTATGTACACATGAGTAATCTCCATCATCGCCAATACATGAAAGTACAAATCCTGCTTTTGTATATTTTTGTAAATGGTCTATATTTTCTTTTAAATAAATTAATGCACCTATTGTTTCTGGAATAAAAATAATACGGTAAGTATATTTTCTTTCTGGTAGAGAATAAATATATTTTGCAGTTTCTACTGCTGCAGCAATTCCAGATAAATTGTCATTAGCCATAGAAGGATGGCAAATATATGTTGATATTAATATTTCATCATCTTCATAGCCATTTATAATAAGTTCACCATAGGTTATATATCCATTTTCATTGAATGAGCTGTCTATGACCACATGATATTGTTTTTCAGGACTTTTACATAGTTCTTCTCTCTGTCTGTGAGTAATGCAAAAACCCCAGCGTTTTTTATAATATGATGTTGTGTACGGTATAGCATCAATATCATTTTCAAGAGAATATAAATGTTTGTCCAGTTCAGAAAAAGGAATAGTAATATCTACTGGTTCAGAATAGCCTAAAATGTGCAGATTATTGTTTTTAAAATCAACTATTTTATTTCCATTTTCATCTTCAATATATGCATCATTAATATTCCATTCATAAGGAGTATTCCAGTCAAAAGTTTCAGGATTATCTTTAATGGAATATTCTTTTATATTTAATTCGCCTAAATAGTTTTCTTTTAAATAATTTAATGTATATCTGTTGCCGTTGCCGGATAAACTACGGTTAATAGAGAAAAGGTTTTTTACTATATTATACATATTATTATCTTTTCTGATATTATAAGCTGTAATGTTATTAATTTGTATTTGTTTTATAGCATTGTTATATAAAATATCATATTCTATTATAGGTATAGATTTAGCAATATTAATATATGATATAGTATAAGAACCAATTTGTTGTTCATAAGCAATACCTTTGTCTAAAAAATCATTATAAAGCTCAGATGCGTCTCCACCTATATCTAATTCTAAATGCCTTACAGTCATGGAAGCAGTTCTTTGCAAAATACAACCTTTTTCATCAATATATTTTGATTTAAAATATTTATTATATCTATAAAATACACCAAGATAATCTTCAACATGATGACACATTGTGTAATGGTGATTAAAGGGAACATTTATTGCAATATTGGTAGCTTGATTATCTATCAAATATTGAAATACAGTTCCTTTTCCGAAGGAGTTAGTATTATTCAAATTATACAGTATATCTTTATCTTTTCCCCATACAACAAATGAGTATATTGGATGTTTTGTTCTAATAAAATCATTTCTTTTCAAGGCAACATTACCAATATATCCAGTTTTTCCGGGTGTTGTACTATAATTAAATGGTAATCCTTTGCAAAATCCCCAATTATATACAGGTAAAATCAAAGTACCATTATCACCTATTTTTTCAGTAATTATGTTTAAGAATATATTGCCATCAAAGTTTGAATTATTTTCTATCTCATGATATGCAATTAAAGAAACATCAGATGATAAAAATATGATTTCATTTTTTTTTATATTTAACATATTCGCAAGTTGAATATATGAAATATACATTAAATAATACCCCCAAATAATGTGAATAATAGATTTTATAGGCTGTTTTATAAAGTATCATCTGCACAGCAACTACCATTGAACAACTATAAAGTAAAATATAATATAGTATGATTATTTATCCATTTCATCAAAAATATCTTTTAATGTATGGCACTGATTAAGCATTTCAAAAGTTAGTTTTTTATTACAATAATCATTGAATATAACTATTAATGACAGTTTAGACATTGAATCCCATTCATCTAATGATGTTAAAGGCATATTGATATCTAATTCTACATCATCATTAATATTAAATGTTTCTTTAAAAAGTTGCATTTTTTCGTTATATGTCATATTACCACCTCAATATAGTTCCACACCAGGAATATCCTACCCCAAACCCTAAAATTAATATTTTCATTTTCTCTTTTAATCTATCAGTTTCAACTAAATTATCTAGTGCAATAGGAATAGTTACTCCAGCTGTATTTCCTGTATCTTTTAAATTAATATAAAATTTTTTATCTTGAATTTTTAATCTTTTTTTAATATATTCTAGTATTGTTTTGTTTGCTTGATGCAATACGATTAAATCAATTTCATCAAGAGTTACATTATTAATATTAAGAATTTCGTGAATAATATTTGGTATACTATTTATAGCAAAATAAAATACATCCATTCCGTCCATATATAAATATTGTTTTTGTCCTATATTATCATCTTTATGTTTAATGATGAGTTTATCATATCCTGTACTATCTGTTCCAAAAACAAACTTCATAATATTGTTACATACATCTTTATCTATTAAAAAAGCTGAAGCAGCATCACCAATGATTGTAGCTGTTCCTCTGTCATCTGTATCTAGATAATTTGATAGAGTTTCTGTATTTACCAATAATATATTAGAAGCTGTACCTGATTTTATAAGATTATAAGCAGTCATTAAGCCATAAGTAAATCCAGTACACCCAAGATTAATATCAAATGCGCCACAATGACTAAATAAGCCAGTTAATTGATGTATTTTATAAGCTGTTGCAGGCAATTGATTATCGGGAGTTTCTGTTACACATATTATAAAATCGATAGTGTTTTTATCAATATTATATTTTTCAATTAACTTTAAAACAGCTGCTGCACCCATAGTTGCGGATGTTTCCTTAGGTGATGCATAATATCGTGATATTATACCTGTTTGGCTGTAGACGCGTTCTGAATCCCAATCTTTATAGATCGATGCAAAATAGTCATTATGAATCTTATTTGATGGAAGATAGATTGAATATTTTATCATTTCTACTCCAAAATATTCTTTTTTGTAATACTACCATTATCTTATAAAAAGTCAAGTTAAATTAGTTTAGTATATATTAATTATTATTTATTACCTAATAATGTTTATTTTTTACTATATATTATTAGCAATTATGGACTAAAATTATAAAAAGATAAATTTTCTAAACTATTTTTTGACTGTGCCGATAATACATATAAGAAAACAGCAAAAAAAGAGCAAAAAGAAAAAATTTAAAAAAATAAAATTTTTTCTAAAGTTTTATAATCTATTTGACGATATAGCTTGTGAGAGGAAGTTACTCTAATAAATAGACCGCTTTTGACCCACAAAGGCATCAGCAGGTTTAAGAGAAACTGCCTTATAAAAAAAGAAGATACTGAAACAATCAGGTCGGCATGACGAATACTTCATTAATCTTTTAAATCGTATGTCGACAATCTGGTCAAAAAGACCAAGGAGAAGACATTATGAGAAAAGCGATTTATAAGATTTCTTAAAAATTATCAGAAATCGTAACCGACCAAAATGCAAGGACAAATTTTAAATTAAAAAAATTAAAAAGGAATTTCGGGCAAGGAAGCCCCGCAGTAAAGCACTTACACGGAGGTATGTCATGGCTTTATCAATTTATAACAATGTGACCAGCTTAGGTGCACAGAAATATTTAAACATTGCAAATAATGCACAAACGAAATCATTACAAAGATTATCTTCAGGATTAAGAATAAATACTGCAGCAGATGATGCTTCAGGACTTGCAATATCAGAAAAATTACGCGGCCAAATCAGTGGTATGAAAAGAGCCAGCATGAATGCTCAAGATGGTATTTCTTACTTACAAACTGCTGAAGGTGCTATGTCATCTGTTACTTCTATGCTTCAACGTATGCGTGAGCTTGCAGTTCAAGCAGGTAACGGTATATATACAACTAACGACAGGGAAATGTTACAGTTAGAAGTTGACCAGTTAAAAGACGAAATCAACCGTATTTCCCAAACATCAGAATTTAACACTAAAAAACTGCTTGACGGAAGCGGCACCGCTTTATGGAGCTCCACAGAAAAATATTTAGGTGCAGTAGTTAAAGGTCCAGAAGTTGCAGAAGGTAACTATAAAGTAGATACATCTGTTCAACCAGGACAGAATAATGTTTATAAATCACAAATTATGCAGGTAAAAGACGGTGTTTTAGTAGCAGAAGTTACTAATACTGACCCAGATGCATCAGTAACAAGTGTAAGAGAACCAAATAATATACCTGTTACAAATTCTGCTGGTATGAGCATAACTGTTAAAGGACAGACTGATGATATAGATAATGATACAAATGCAACTCATACATTATCAGCTATGCAGACTTACCATGGTGCAGAAGGCAGCCAGTCTAACTGGAGAGTATCATCTGCTACATATACAAATGGCGATAATACTATGTCTGGTTACTATGAAGTAGAAATAGTAAGTACAAATAATGGCACAGTATCAGGCGGCTTTACATACCGTTATCGTTATATGGATAGTAAAACTGGTGAAATGAGTGCATGGACAGAAGCTACAGCAGCAGCTAATGCAACAGCAACAATTACTTTAAACCTTGGTGGAGTTGCTGCAGGTGGTAATAGTGCACAAATGACATTAAAACTTCCAGGTGCTGGTTCAACTATTCAACCTGGAGATAAAATAGTATCAGTATTTGATGCAAATTCTACAGCATTTAATGGTGCAGCAAGTGGTGCAGGTTCATTACAGATTGATAACGGTCCAGTATTAACATTTTCTGCAACAGGCAGCTTAGTTAAAGCAGATAATGGTGATGAAAAAATAGATTATAATGAAGTTAAATACCATATGGCTACAATGGACCCAAAAACTGGTGTTGTAGATTATGGCAGCTTAACAGTAGAATTTAGAGAAGGTGAGCCTGGAGCAACTACTCCAACAGCAGGTGTGCTTAATTCTGGTGTAACTACAGTAAATGTTAGAGATAATGGACCTGCAACAAAAGATACTAAATTATCAGATTTAACACAGTTTACAAATGCTGATGGTGTAAATATACTTGCAAATACACAAGAACTTACAATTTATAACCAAGGTAAATCTACAACAATTTACTTAGAACAGGATGATACAATTGAAGATTTTGATAAAAAATTAACAGCTGCTTTAATGGAACTTGGTTTAGGTGCAAATGAAAGCACATCAAGCGGCAGAACAGTAAATGAAAGCCTTGTAAGATATGTAAGTAAAGAAGGTGTTGAAAACAGCGACTCTTATAAAGCGACAGCAGGTACAAATGAATCAGTTCCAGGAACATTTGTAATACAAACTGCAGCACTTGGAACAGACAGCGAGCTTGTATTTACTGGCGACCAAAACTTAATGAATGCTTTAGGTTTAGCAACTATTCAGGAAGGTATAAACTCAAGCATTGATGTAACAGTTACAGATGCTCACAGTGGTAAATTTGTAGGCAGTGATAATATTAATGATGGTAAAGCAAGAAATATTATTGATGGTATCGATATAACTATAGAACAAGATGCAGGTGTTGAACCTGTATGGAATGACAGCACAAAAAGATTTGAATTTAGTGCAACAAATGAAGTATCAACAGCTTATCTGCACGTGGTTGACAACCGCACTGAACTCCAAATAGGTGCGAACCAAGGTCAGACTTTAAATATATCTGTTGGCCAGCTTGACACGACTGGGCTCGAAATTGATGATGTATATGTTATGGATATGGAACTCTCCCAAAGGTCTATAACAAAAATTGACAAAGCTCTTGAAATTTTAAGTTCTACAAGGGCAACTGTCGGTGCTCAAATGAACCGTTTAGAGTACACTATCTCTAACTTAGAAACTGCAAGAGAAAACTTAACTGCTGCAGAATCAAGAATAAGAGATTTAGATATAGCTGAAGAAACAACTAACTTAACTAAAAACCAAATATTAGTTCAATCAGCTACATCAATGGTAGCGCAAGCAAACAAAATACCTCAACAAGCGCTTGCACTTCTTCAAACAATCGGTTAATAACTAAAAAGCCTTTTCTTCGGAAAAGGCTTTTTTTACTTATATTAATCATCTGCCATAAAGAAACCCCAGTTAATGATAACTGGGGTTATGTTATTTATGCCATAATTTAGGCTTTGATTCGCATATACACGATTTTAGTTTGTGTTTTTCCACATCATTTTAGCAAGCTCAATAATATCTTCTGAAGGAAAAGCATCTACTAAATTATCAGCTTTTTCACCATCTAAGTTTTTTATAACATTTTTTAATTCTTTATTTACTTCTTCTACACTTTCAAGTTTAAATTCACTTGAGCTTTTATTCATTTGAGCAGAAAGAAGTCTTATGTCATAAATATCACTAAAGCTCACTTTTTCAACTTTGTTTCGCTCCACTTTTTTATCGTTTTGAGACCCGCGGTATGCGGAATCATTTAAGCTTGTATCTATTTTAGATACTTTGTTAATATTATCCATAAGCATACCCGCCCTTTTATATTACCTTAATCTTTAATGGTATAAGCAGTATAAGGCTTGTACCATTAATATATATTATGCTAATAAAGTCATTGCATAATTAGGGATTTGGTTAGCTTGTGCAAGCATTGCAGTAGCAGACTGCATTAATACCTGCTGAGCAGCTAAATCACTAGAAGCAGTAGCAATATCTAAGTCACGGATACGGCTTTCAGCTGCAATCATATTTTCCCTTGTAGTATTAAGGTTAGTAATAGTATATTCAAGCCTGTTTATTTGTGCACCAGCTGTAGCTCTTGATTTTGAAATCTGTTCAAGTGCTAAATCAAGTTTAGTAATAGATGTTTGAGCATCATCAAATGTAGCAACATTAACATCATCAATACCCATAGATTTTGTATCAAGTCTGCCTATTGATATATCTAATGTTTGACCTTCATTTGCACCTATTGCTGCTTTTGTTGCATTATCTGTGATATGAAGGAATGTGCTGTTTGTACCTGATTTTGCTTTAAATTCCATTTTATTGCTTGCTGTATTAAATGAAATATCAGCAGCAGAAGATGGAGTAATATCTATATCTACACCCTGAATAACATTACGAAGTCTGCCGTCAGTAATTGTATCTTCTCCAACGAACTCTCCAGTGTTAGCATCTTGAACAGTTACTGTTAAAGCTGAATCAGTCGCTTTTTGAATTTGAGTTACACCAAGAGCATTTAATATTCCTTCATCACCAACAAAAGTCATATTAGAATCTTTTCCTAATACAGCACCTTGTATTGTAAAAGAACCAGCACTTGCTCCATTTGTACCGTCATTTTCAGTAAACTGAACTAAATTTTTATTAACAGTAGCAGCAGCAGAATTATCAGTAGCAGCACCCATTTTAAGCTGGTCAATAAGAGCTGAATTTAATTTATTTTTTAAATCATCTATAGTATCGCTGCCTTCAAGAATAACTTTTGCAACATTACCATTACCACCATAGATACTGATTTCCTGAGTATTATCAAGAACCATTCTGCCGTCTGCATTTGTAAATTGTGCAAGTTGTGAAAGTTTTGTATATTTACTTGCTACATCTCCAGCTCCAAGTATATCTATTGTAGCTGTACCTGATGTTACTGTACCTTTTTCTAATGTTACATCCATTGAGCCATAGTATACATTACCAGCTTCATCCATTTGGGCGGTATGGATTGTATGAGTTGTAGCTGTATCTGGGTTTGCTGCATCACTAGGTATTATCAATGTTGAACCTGTTGAACCTATCTGAATTGATGCACTATTTGCTGCTGTTGTTTTTGCTCCTGCTACATTTACAAGCATTTTGTCTCCAGAATTCCATGCATTTGTTCCAAATGTTGCAGTACCACTACCTGCAAACACATTTTCTGTTATTCCTGCCAGGTCTTTAAATGTATCTGAACTTGTTACACCTTCTACTCCACCATTTGTTCCAATTGTTGCAGGTTCCCATTCACTAATTTCACCAGTTGATGTATTCATTACTCTAAAGCGGATTTTTGCTGTGCCACTTGCACTTCTGTCACCTACTGCCTCTATTTCTATAGAGTAACCATTATTGCTTGCTGTAGATGCTGCACTGGAACTTGCAAAATTAGTTACTGATATTCCAGCCATTCCACCTGTACCGCCGCCTAAAACTGCTGAACCTGCGGTTGTACCTGCTGAACCTTTTACTGTTACTTTTAAATCACTTCCGCGAAGCATTCCTTGAATATTATCAAATTTAGTTATGCTTGTGCCGTTTGTATCAATATTATATGACATTTCACCTTCACCTAATGTCATCATATTGGATTTATAAATTGAGTTTTTACCAGGGTCTAATGTATAATTTATTTTATAATCACCAGCAGCAGGAGCACCTTTAATAATTGCTTCTACATCGCCACTTGATGCTGACCATATAGCTGCTGCATCACCATTTAAAAGTTTTTTAGTGTTGAACTCTGTTGATGATGATACACGGTCAATTTCTTCTTTTAACTGGTCTACTTCAAGCTGAAGCATTGCACGGTCATTTGATGTATAAGCTGGGTCGCCTGCCTGCACTGCAAGTTCTCTTATACGCTGAACCATAGAAGTCATTGAGCCCATTGCCCCTTCTGCTGTCTGCAGCATTGATATTGCATCCTGCGAGTTAGTTGCTGCTTTTGCAAGACCAGAAATCTGACCTCTTAATTTTTCAGATACGGCAAGACCTGATGCATCGTCTGATGCAGAGTTGATTCTTAAGCCAGTTGAAAGTGCTTTTAATGTTTTTGTTAAACTACTATTAGCATTATTAACGCTGCTTTGAGCGCCTATTGCTGTTGAGTTATTGATAATTGAAATAGCCATATTAATATCCTCCGTGAATACAGCTTATACAAACTTTACATATTCATCCTTGATATGTAAGCTGCATTTATTTAGTAAAAAATGCCCGATTATCAGCTGTAATTTAGATGCGGCTGCAGGAGTAAGTCCCTTGCTTTTTACGCACATAACAACTGTTTATTGCAAAAAATGTCCGCCAAAACATTTTTTAATTTATTTTCGTGTATTTTTTACCAATATTTTCCTTGCATAGATATTGTATAGTAATATCAGACTTAAGTATTATGTAGCCTTTCTTTTTCTCTCATCTCCCTGTAAAAACAAAAAAAGCCACATCAGTATTAACTAATGCGGCTCAATTGTGTTGATACATACATTCATAATTATAAATATTTAAAAATAAATGTTTCAACAGCTTAAGCAAATATATAATATGTATAATTAACTACACTGAATATTATTATGATGTTTATATAAATAAAAATATAAACAATTAAATACAGCACAAGATAATATGCAGTATAATACATAGTAATTAGACATAAAAAAAGCCAAGATACAGGGTATAATAACACTGTCTTGGCTCATATATTTTGATACCATATTTAATAATGTAACATAAGTTATTCATTCACTAATAACTTATAATGCTAAGCTGTAAAAACAAACTTAGCGAAAGAAACCCCCTGATTTCACTGGCAGGCTCTTATTCGCTCCTATATAAACCTGCAGTTTACGCACATGCTGCAGATTTTAAAATATATTATACATACGCACATAGTATAATATATGTATAATATTATACATTATTTTATAAATTGCAATATATTTTTTAAAAAACAGCTAAAGTTCTAAAATTAAGTGACGATAAATGTATATCTAGTAAAGCCAGAAAAAATAAAATTGAAAATTATAAAAAATTTATTAAAGTAATTTTTATATATTCCGATAAGGGAAATATAAAGACAATAACATGACACTTACAAATAAGAAAGCATCAAAAGAATTGAGCTGGTAAAGATAATATCTTTGTCAGCTCTTTTTTTTGGATACTTTTAAAAATTTTAAAATATACAATTTACATATTATGTAGTATTGTGTTAAAATTTAAAAAATAAATATTTGTAACGGTATTAAACCAATTAAGCCGGCTTTATGTATTTTTGCATACTGCCGGCTTTTTTTGTTTGCAGGCTTTATTTTAAATAAGGCTTTATTAATAGAGTTTTATATAAACTTTATTAATAAGGCTTGATTTACAGGCTTTTTCCTTTTGAGCATGCTTTTGGCGGTGTGAGCAGCTGCCAAAAGATAAGTATTATTTATGTATGAGCAGTATTATACATAAATAATGTATTAATGAGAGATTAATAGAGCTGTTAGTAGTTATTTTCAGGCTTTAAATGCCACTTGCGCGGGAAATAAGCAAAAGCAGCAGGCTATATTATTTGGAGAGGTGAGAATAAATTAAAGAAATTTTAGTTTAATTTCAGGTTTAAAAGTTTTCCATAAAACTTACGTGCAAGGACTAATTTTTATACCACTTAAGTATAGAAGAAAGTTCCTGCAAATATTTTAAGGTATATAAAAATCAATAGAGAAGTACCTGTGATTAAATATTTCAGGATAATAACTATATTTTTAAATGTGGAAAAGGTTACAGCCTTATTTTTAAGGCAGCTATTATATTTGCATTAAAGGCAGATAGACTATGTCTTTATGCAGCTTAAAAAAAAATAAATAGGATGAAATTAAGAACAAGGATGTTCTTATAAGCTTTTCATTATAGTTGGAAGGATAATGATTAAGCATATTTCACGGAGGATAAAATTATGGCTCTTTCAATAGTTAATAACCCAACAGCAATAGGCGCTCAAGGCAGCGTAAATAGTGCTAATAATAACTTAACAAAAACAATTAAATCATTATCAACTGGTTTAAGAATCAATTCTGCAGCAGATGATGCATCAGGTTTAGCAGTATCTGAAAAATTAAGAGCACAAATTTCAGGCTTAAATAAAGCAGCAACAAATGCTCAAGATGCAATATCAATGTTACAGACAGCAGAAGGAGCGATGGGCTCAATGACATCTATGGTACAGCGTATAAGAGAGCTTGCAGTTCAGGCAGGAGACCCAGCTTATACTTCTAATGACCGTGCAATGTTACAGCTTGAAGTAGACCAGTTAAAAAAAGAAATTGACCGTGT
>CALUWI010000009.1 GCA_944324465.1 uncultured Mucispirillum sp.
GTTCTGTATTGACCACAATATTTAATATGTTATAATCGGTCAGCAATAAACCCCTTAATTATAAGGGGTTTATCTACTATTTTTAAGAAAATATTTTTTGTATTTTTACCTATAAATTTGCACTTTCTGGCAAAAAATGCTCAATATTTGGTTGAAATAAAATATATTGGTTTGGATTATTTCTCTGCAGCTTATTGCTGCCACGGATAGTTACTATATTTTCATACTGCTTATCTGTGATAGGCAGTATATCCACTTTGCCATCTTCTGGCACATTATTTTCTATTAACTTTATAAGCCTTTCTACATGCTCTTTACTTGGGCATGGTCGCATATATACTGAAAACTGCACCATTTCAAAACTGTTATCAATTAAAAAATTTCTGAATTTAGTTGCTTTTTTACGCTCTTTTTCTGTAGTAACTGGCAAATCAAACAAAACCATTATCCACATAAGCCTATACCCACTTAAATAAGTCATATAAATAACCTGTTAATTTTTATCGCATAAATCACTTACTTTAAGTATCGGTAAATCTAAATTTTTCTTTAATATTTCTAATGAATAAGCATAAGTATATGCCAATGACTGCATTCTATTTATTACTGGGCTCCTACCACGAGGACCGTCTAGATCTAAATATAAAATATTTACAAGTTTTTCTTTTACATCTGGTGTTAGTTCATACATTCCCTGCTGGCTGAATTTATAGACAAAATAATCAACTATTGGTCTAAATGGTTCCATTAAATCATCTGCTAAACGCATAGAATTATATTTATTTTTATGAAATATTCCTATTGCTGGGTGAAGACCTGCACCCATTATAGACCTGGCAATACCAGAGCGTAAAATAGTATAACCATAATTTAGTAAAGTATTAATACCTTCCCCATTTTTATCTCGTATAAAATCATCACCAAATAATTTATTCCAATACACTTTTGCAGCTTGTGCCTCAATATTTTCTCTATCCCCTATGATTACTTTTTTTATAAGTAATTTTAATACCCTGTCATCTTTTTCTAAACTGTTTAAGCATACTGACTGATTATAAATTTTTATTTGTATAATATCCTGCCATATTTTTTCATAAAAACTTTTTCTCGTATTTATTTGGTTATCTATTTTGGCAGACATTAAAGAATGGGTTTCTACTGGCCAAAGAAAAGCAGCTGGAGAGTGATTTGTGCCGCATATAATAAATGGTATATTTAACTCTGCTAATTTCACAAGCAGGCTGCTGCTGTATGTAATGCTGTATGAATTACTTATTATACCACAAATATCATATAATGGTATTTCATAATCTTTACCATCTTTTATACTGACTTTTAAAAAGCCTCTATGCAGGCTTAAATAAGCCTGCATATCAGTGATTTCTATTATTCGCTGGTTCACTTTCTATTTTTCCAGAAATTAATATCTGCAGTTTTCTTTTTAGTAACAATACCAGTTACGCTTATATTAAACTGTTCTGCTTTATATTTATTAAAAAGAGTATTAAATACTATAAATCTTTGACTTTGTTCATCTGTCCCTTGACCATTTATACTGACTAAACCAAGTTCTTTTAATTCTCCAGATTTTTTTTGTCTTATTTGCTGTACAATATAAAATATTCTATTTCTTCCTTTTTCTTTATCTATAAACCCTATTACATCACCTTTAAATAACCGCATAAGTAATTTGCCATTAGGATATTTATTCATCCATTCAGGCTTAAAGTTTTTTTGAGCAGCATCAAATAACTGTATAACTTCTGATTTTCTTACACCATCTACTTCATATACCTCTACACAAATATTATTGCCACCAGCAAATGCTTTATACTCATTACCTGATTTATCTTTTATTTTAATTACAGGGTTTTCTGATTTTAATACTCTTATACCTTTTATAGATTTTTCATCTACTATTTT
This sequence comes from uncultured Mucispirillum sp., assembly GCA_944324465.1. Taxonomy (GTDB): domain Bacteria; phylum Chrysiogenota; class Deferribacteres; order Deferribacterales; family Mucispirillaceae; genus Mucispirillum. Next base: position 1,924 of record CALUWI010000009.1, read on the forward strand.
ATTAAATAATTCTTTATCACTACATGCAATTTCCTTTAATTCATTATCTCTTATCATTTCAAAATGTTTTTTTTCTTTGAATTTATCTAATGTCCATCTTGTTACAACATTATATTTATCATTATCTTCAACGATACCATAAGCAGTATCTTCATGTAATTTACCAGATATGCTTCTATCTGCCTTATGAGAAGTTTTGATATTATTAATAGAAAGCTGCAGACTTTTTCTATAATTTGGAAAAGGTTCTGGCATTTTTTCAAGTAATTTATTTCTATATGATGATAAATTTCTATTATCTAAATCTTCCTGCAATGATGCTGCATAAGATATTTTTTGCAGTAAAGAGCGGCTTGTTATGGCTACCACAAAAGCATCTACTGCATGATGTCTGTGGTCGCTTCTATTTTTACTATCATCTTCAGAAATTAATGTATTTAATCCTAAATAATTACGAATAAGTGCTGTAAGCTGACCTGGAATAGTCCAAAGAGAACTGTATTTATCTTCTGCATATAAAGACTGTAAATAGCTAAGTGCCAGTTTAGATAAATACTGAGTATCTGCCAACTGCCTTGCAATAAAATCTTTACCATCTTTATTGTAAATATCCATAGCATCTTTTGTAAATCTTTTAAATTTACTATTATTATTTAAAAGTTTTGCTCTCGCTAATATGTCATCATAATTATAGCCATCTTTGCTATCCTTAAATGCTTCATAAGGAGTTTTATTGCCTTTATAATAGTTAGCTTTTTTCATAGATAAAGTTTTATTATTCATACTGTCATCTAGTGTTTTAGAATATGGTATAATATGCTCAATCTGCACATCATCACTAAATAATTTTGCTATGCTTATTTGCTCACCTGTATATATGCATTTCCTTTCCAATACATCTTTTGAAAGTTCCTGCCATAATTTAACTTTATCCCTGTTTAATTTATTTTTTACAATTTGGGTATGGTGTGTTTCTGAATATTCTTGAATAATTTTATCTACTTCTTCATTAAGTTTTTTATTTTCTGCTATTTTTTTCTTAATTAAATCTTTTGCTTTTCTGCTGTTTTTTAAATCTCTGGCTAATTCTATAACAATCTGCTCTGGTTTACCATACAGCTTAATTAATTCATTAACCAGCTTTCTTAACTGATTTAATGCTGCATGGACTGTTGGGTTTGCTATTTTACCATATATTTCTTCATCATTTTTAGGGTTTTCTATCTGTGGGTCTATTACACTATTTGGAAGAACTTTACCATAATATTCCAAAAATTCAGATGCTGCGGGCACATTTTCCTTTCCAAAGCCTGCTTTTTCTCTAGCATAATGTAAATCTAAATTATCTTTATCCATTATACTGTTCAGCTTCTCAACTGCCGTTTTTCCATACCTTATATATCCGCTGTCAAGTTTATATACAGCTTTATTTAATAAGCCATTTATCTGACTTTCATTTAAGTTATATTTTTCAGCATAAAGCCTGCTTAATTCATTATTATCTTTATCTGAAAATAATTCTTCTATTATTTCATACTGCACTTCTGGTGATAAATCATACCAGCTTTCACCGATAATATCTTTACTAGACATTATAACATTTGTTTTATTACCTTGCAGCTTTCCATCTGTAGTTTCATGGGAAAACATTCCATATTTACCATTTTCATAATATTTCTTTAAAAGTTTCCTTATATTTTCATAAGATATTTCTTTTTTTACTTTTAATTCCCTTTTAAGAATTTCTTTTTCATCATTGTTTAATGGTCTAAATTCTAATATATTATTATCAAATACTCGTAAATCCTGCACTTTCTGTAACAAAATAAAAGATTGTGCAAGCACATGAGCTTTTCTTAGTTTGGTTTCTTCTGGTACAAGGCTGCATTTACCCACTTTCTGCGGTTTTAATTGTCTTTGATAAAAGATTATGTTAAATATTTCATTAAGAATATCATCAGTTAATTCTTTATGATATTTTTTCTGCTCATTCATTATGATATTATATTCTTCTTCTATTATAGACCTGTCTAAATATATTTCATATCCTTCTTTTCCATCAATTTTACCAAGGCGGGCTCTAACAGATTGACCATTCTGCAAAAGAAAATATAAATACTCACCAGCTGTTTTTTTATCAGTTTCCTGCATTTTATTTTTTAATCTTTCTATTGCAGGTTTTATTTTGCCGCTGCTTTCCTCTTTATCAACTTTTCTATTACTTTTAAACCCTCTGCGTTTTGAAAGATGCATTAAACTTCTTCCAAGCTCAAATAATTCTATTTTTTCATTTGCTGCTCTGCTTCTTAATTCATAAGGGTTTAAAACAGCTAATGCTTTTCTTTCATTTTCATCTGACGGCAGTATGCTGTATTTTATTAATGTATTTAATAAATGATTTCTTCGGGATATTTTTCTATCAAGATTTCTTCTAATACTGCGTGCATTTCTGCGTACTACAGCTAAAGGTTCTTTTGTTTTTTCATTTCTTCCATCATGAAATATCCTAACACCTGATTTAATAACTGCAGTTGGCTCATTATCACTATTTAACCTAAGCATACACCAGCCTATAGAATTAGTACCTAAATCAAGACCTAAACGATATTTTAATGAATTTCCTGCCATCTCTCGCTCCTTTTTATAGATAATAAAGATATGTTACTTCATATTTTTTAAATAATCAATATGAATTATCTTGACAAAAATACTGAAATAAAATATATTTAATACATAACATATTAAATATTGTGGTGAATACAGTAATAAGTGATTCACTCACACCAAATTTAGCCTTCCTACACGGAAGGCTTTTTCATTTTGATTTTTAATAAAAAAAGACTGCCGCAGAAAATCTCTTACGGCAGCCCCCTAGAAGTTGTATATTTGAGGTAAAGGGTTTATTATTTTAATGATGCAGCCTGCTCACCAGCTATTCTTCCGAATGTAATCGTTTCAGAAATAGAGTTACCGCCAAGCCTGTTTGCACCATGAACGCCACCTGTTACTTCACCACCTGCATATAAACCTTTTATAACTTTGCCGCTGGTATTAATAACTCGTGCTTTTTCGTCTATTTTTAAACCACCCATGCAGTAGTGGATAGCTGGTTTAACTTCAATTGCATAAAAGTTAGGACCTTGAATTTTTTGTGCAAAATTATGTCTGCCAAAATCTTCATCTTTGCCTTTTTCTACCATTGTATTAAACCTTGCTACTGTTGCTTTTAAAGCATCTGCTGGTATTGATAATTCTTTTGCAAGTTCATCTAATGATTTACCTTGTTTAACTTTGCCAAGTTGGAAAAATGCTCCAGTTTGTTTTACATTTTTTCTAACTGTATCATCAAATACGATAAAGCATGATGCACCTTTTTGTTTTCTAATAGCTGCAGTTGTTACATCTCTTGTAGTAAGTTCACTGATAAAGCGTTTGCCATCTCTGTTTACAAATATACCACCTGCACCGCGAACGATTTCTGATACAATTACTGGGCTGCCTACAAGCATAGTAGGGTTAAGCTGTATTTCTTTCATATCAACTGTTGCAGCACCTACTGATGTACCAAGAACTATACCGTCGCCTTGTGTACCTGGCTGGTTAGAAGTCTGCACACCTTTTGCATCTGGTCTGTAGCTTGCAACTAATTTATTATTTGCACCAAAACCGCCTGATGCTAATATTACAGCTTTTGCATCAATCTGATAGATACCAGAATGTTTGCCTTTTACTAATACACCTGTTACATCGCCCTGTGCATTAGTAACTAATTTTACTACTTTTGAGTTAACTCTTACATCTGCACCATCTCTAACTACTCTTTCTCTTAATTTAGCACTTAAAAATGGTCCTACAAAGTCGCCGCTTGTTGGGCCGTGGAATCTAGGATATGTTGCACCGCCGCCCATAGCTATAAAGCCAAGCTCTGCATTGATTGATGCAAGCCATTCTATAGATTTAGATGACTGGTCTGCTAATATTCTTACAAGGTCAGGATTATTTATATTTTTACCACCTTTCATAGTATCATTAAACATTACATCTGCATTATCAGGTATTTTTTTAGCTTTTTGGAATCTTGTTCCAGCTGCATTCATACCGCCTGCTGCAAGCTGAGAGTTACCACCAACTATTGGCATTTTTTCAAGCATAATAACTTTTTTGCCTTTGCTGAGTGCTGTAATTGCTGCTGTAAAGCCTGTTGCACCAGTACCTACAACAACGATATCAGTTTTTTCTACTCTTACAGGTTTTGCATTTGCATATTTGCTTAAATCTTCATACCATTCTGTTTTTACTTTGCCGCCTGCTGATATATTCATATCAAATTCGTGGCAGTTTAAGCAGTATGATTTAGATGGAGTATGACCTGTGTGACATGTTGTACAGTTCATTGTGCCTAAGTGAGAGCTGTGCGGATTAACTTCACCTTCAGTTGTTTTTGCCATATCAGCAAGTGAGCCGTGGCAGCTTTCACATTTTGCATTAATATCTTTTTCACTGTCATCTATTACTGATGATGAGTGGCAGCCTTCACAGTTTTCCACTGTGCCCGCTTTCATGTGTATGCCTGATAAATATGCAGCTTTCTTTCCTTTTGCATAAGAGTTTGCAGTTTTTGCATCAAACACACTTTTTTCTGCTGCTGGTGCAGCTACTGCTGTCATTTCTTTACTAGGAGCGACAGCCATTGTTATAATCAAAGTTAAAACAATTACTCCTAAGACAATTAGCTTTTTATTCATAATTGACCCCCGTTTTACTAGGATAATACAGACTAATGTCAAAGATATAGTGCCAATTTATGAATTCAACCTAGACCAGAATTATTATTTTAACTTATTAATATTATTTTTCAGCCTGATTAAACCTTCTTCTAATTCTGCATCACTGCAGGCAGCATTACATATTGATATATGGGAAGTATCATTTTGATTAAAGAAAAAGCCGGGATAAAATAATACATCATTTGTTATCTCAAAAAGTTTTTTTGTATTTATATTTTTAAACTTAAGCCATATATAAAAATCAGAATTATTTTCATCCCACTCTGCATCATCTTTTAAATATTTCTTTAAAAGGCTGTGAGAAAGCTCTCTTTTATGCAGCATTATTTCTCTTACTTTCTCTAAATAGTTATCATATACCCCGCTTGCCATAAGCTCTGTTACAATCATCTGCAAAAGCATACTTGGGTATATATCATGCTGGGCTTTGACATCGCTTAATTTTTCTATAACATTTTTAGGTGCTGCTATCCAGGATATACCAAGGTTAATAGTTAATGTTCTAAGCAGCGAGCCTAAATATATTACACTGTTATTTTTATCAAGAGCAAAAAGTGAACTGTCATGAGGCCTATCAAACCATATATCTCGCATAGAATCTACTTCCATAACTGGTATCCTGTATTTTGCTGCAGTATTTAAAAGTGCTTTTTTTCGTTCAAACCCCATATTTATACCTGTTGGGTTATGGTATGTAGAATTTAAATATATCATAGAACTTCTTGCAGATAACTCTTTTTTTAGCTTTTCTATAATTATGCCTTGCCTATCCTGCTCTATGCCTATCTTATTTACTCCAGTATAATGGACAATAGAATCCATATTTATTACATTTGGAGTAGCATATATAAAGTTTGATGCAAAACTTAAAAACGCCACAGCAGAAAGATTTATGCCCTGCAGAACACTGGGTATAATAAGCACATTATCTGCTGAGATATTTTTGCCCTGCATAGATATTCTTTCTGCAATAATTTTCCTTAAAGGCAGATAACCGTATTTATTAAAATGGTTTATGCGGTTTAAATCTTTCGCACATATTTTTGATGTTGCTTCGGATATATATGATGCTAAAAAATTAAAATCTTTGCCTAGACCTGCAGCTGATATATTTATTGCATTTTCATTTGTACTGGAACTTGTAAGCTGGTCAATCCTGTTAATATTGCCATACCTGTGCATACCTATAGAAAAATATTTGTCCCAGTTAGGTGAGTGGCTTTCTTCTTTATCAAATATATTTTTTACAAATATACCAGACTGGGGCACTACTTCTACATAAGACATATATATAAGCTGCTCTATTGCCATAATAACAGTATTACGGCTGACCTGAAATATTTCGCAGAGTTTTCTTTGAGATGGCAGTCTTGTATTTGGCTTTAATCTGCCGTTTTCTATATCATTAATAATAATATCTGCTATCTGCAGATATAAATGCTCGCTGCTGCCCTCTAGTTTCCAATGACTATACATTTATACTGTACCCTGTATACTTAAATAATCAAACTTATACATAATATAAGGTTATTTTTATAGTTCCAGTTTTAATTTGGTAACGATACCAGTTTGTACAAAAAAAGTATATTTATTATTACATATTAAGAAAAAAATAAGAATAAAATTTTGAAAAATAATAAGAAGATGAATAGATAAAAGTTATATACTATTCATCTATATGATGTTCTTCATTATCATGAAAGCTGCCTGCTTCCTTTGCTGCTTCAGCAAGTTTATGATAATCTGTTGTATCATTTTTCACATGGTCTAAAAGCTGCAGACAAATCCAAGCATCCGTAGCTGCATATTCAAGCTGTCTAGGTGTAAGCCTGCTTAATGCCCAGTTGGTTTTTTGCGAGCTTTTTACAAGTTTTCTGCCTAAATATCTTGCTGTTAATGCTCTTGCACCAGACTGTACAAGACCTTTCTTTTTCATTTCAGCAGATAAATCATAAAAACCGCCCTGCTTAAATTTGCAAAGCTCATTTAAGCGTCTTATATCATCCTGCACACCAACGCCTACTTTAGTTATTTTTTCATCTGATAAAAGCTCCACAAGTCTGCCAGAAAAGCGGACATATTTTAACTGGAAAATAAACGCTTCTTCATTGGTTGCAAGCTGAATAATTGAAACAGGAAATTTTTGCCCCTTAAAAAATGCTGGGCGGGATTCTGTATCAAAACCTATACATTTCGCTGCAAAAAGTTTGTCTAATGCTGCCTCTGCTTTTGATAAATTATCTACTACTGTAATAGGGCCTTGAAAAGAAATAGGCTCCATTGTGTTGATATCTTCTACAGAGATTTTAAAATCTTTAATAGGAAGATGATTAATGTCTACTATGGTAACACCTGTAAATATATATTATTTATGTTTTTTAAAATACTCAGCTAATGAGATAATATTTTCTTTCGGTGTTTCCTTAGGCACAGCCTGCAGATTTTCATTTTTAATAGCTTCATAGACTTCTTTTCTATGAACAACTATATTTTTAGGCGCTTCTATACCCAGCTTGATAGCCTTCCCCGTAATCTCCACTACCCTGACTTCTATATCATCGCCAATCATGATGCTTTCGTTACTTTTTCTGGAGAGAACTAACATATCACTCACTCTCAAATAAAGGCGTTTTTATTTTATAAGCATCATCATCAAGAATAATCTGCTTCGCCAGTTTTTTTTCAAAATTAACCACAAGCGGTGCACGCAGGTTGGCTGTAGATAATTTTGGGTCAGTAGGTACTACAACGATAGAAAATAGTTTCATTTCTTTCTTATCACTTATTGCTAGAACTTTCAACTCCCTTTTTGGAATATCTGGATTATAATCCTTAAAAAAAGTATTTGTTTCAATAAGGATAAAACAAATATCTGTATCTTCTACTGATTGAAACCATAAAAACGGGTATGAGTTATCATCAGAGATTATTAAAAAATCCTGCAAATCAGGAAAACCTAAAAGGGGAGAACTTAAAGTGATAATATCATCTTCTGAATATTCAATCTCCCCAAGCTTGGCTGAATTAATCTTCATTCTACTATTGCCGTCCTTTGTAATGTCCTGTTTTGATACAGTATTTGCCATATACTACCTACTATACACTAATTATCCAAGAAAATCTAGTATAGAAATGCTCATCATTGAAGTTACTATACTCATAGCAGACTGATAAGCTGTTTTTGAAAGCTCTAAATCAGTAGTAAGTTTAATAACATCAGTAGCTGTAGCACCTAAATAACCTGCTTTTATTTCTTCGTTATTTGTAATAACTGTTTCCTGAAATTTAATAACAGATTCTACTCTCTGGCCTCTTGTACCAATTAATGTACCAGCCTGTAATACCTGATTTACTGCTGCATCAAGAGTATCTATTTCATTTTCCACACCACTGCCTACTGCTGCAGTAAAACTGTCTGTTGCACTAAGTGAGCCAGCATCAAAACCTAAATGTAAGCCGTCTGATACAAATACACTTTTATTTGCAGTATCAAGTGTTACATTCTGCACTAAGCCGCCCTCTGCATTTGTTACTTTTACTGATACACTGTCCCCAGCTTTTGGAAAACCAAGTGTACCTGCATAATCACCTTCTACAACTATTCCACCGAATGTGCTGTTACTTGATTTTGCAAATGATATTTCACCTTTACTATTTACAACAGCATTTAAATTATCTGCAGAAATACCTTGTTTTACAAGCTGAGCATTAATATCATCTACCATTTCTTGAACTGATTTATACTCTTTTTTATCAAGAGTAACTTTTACTTCTTTCTGCTCATTAGTATTTTCATCATAATATGTAATAGTTAATGTTCTTGCATCTTCTGAAAGCTCACTAAGGTCTGTTTTTGGAGTCTGTACACCTGAAACTGCTAATTCTGTTATATTACCTGTGCCACCATTATGAGTTAAACCTATGCTGAGTGGGTTATATGCACCAGATTCAACAGATACTTCTACAGGTAAATCTGTTCCAGATGCAACAAACTGAATAGAGCCGTCTGCTGCAATATTTGCTTTTATCCTGCTATTAGTCCCTGTGGCTGCATCAGCAAGCTCACTATTTATTTTTGCAAGTATATCTTCTTTACTGCTGAAAGCTGTTACCTGAAAGCTGTATGTGCCGTTACCATTATTTGTAACTTGTGTTGCACCTTCATTTACACTGATGCCAGCTTCTTTTAATTTTTCATTAATAAAAGCATCTTTATCTGCTGCTGCCATAAAATCTTTTGATGAAATATTTACTTTATGACCGTTTATATCAAGAGCAAAAGTTTCACTTGCTGATACTGCAACATTAGCAATATTTTCAGTTACTACAGGGTCTACAGTGATTTCTTTAAAGCCTATACCTGCACCTGCCGGGTCAAGCGGGTCTGCCACTTTAAATGTAAATGCAGCTGTAAATGTATCTGGAAGTTCTCCATTTGCAACAGTATCAAAACCCATTACAAAGCTTGCAAATGCTCTCTCTGCTGAGTTTGTTGCAGAGTTAGCAAAGTTTGCTATTTTTGTACCACTGCCAGACTGTATCTCTATAGCACCGTCTTTATTTGCAAACCTAATGCCTGCCTTTACAAAATCAGGATTATTATTTAACTCTTTTAATATATATTCTTGAGCAGATTCTGCATTTGTTATTTCAGGGTTTGCTTTTGATAAATCTATTTTTACTTCTTTTCTTTCTACTTTACCTGTTTTATTATCAAAAATATCTACACTGAATGTTAACGGGATATTATTAGCAATTGCATTTTGATAAGCATTTTCATCATACTGCACATTACCAGATGTAGTTTTATATTCATTCTGCAGATAAAAATCAGTTTTTTGGTTAGCTGATAATATTTCATATTTCCAGTTATCATTAAAATTGCCTTGGAATACACCGTCTAAAAATGGTTTTGCAGTAGAATTTAAATCTGTTGCTTTCCATGCAGAAGGCTCACCAAAGCCATTTTTTGTAATATTATGTTCTAAAGCATGCATTAAGTTTTCTAATGCTCTGAATACATTTACATTTTTACCAGTTTCTTTAATATTTACATCACCAAAATTTAAACCAGGCTGTGCTTTTAAATCAAGCTGGAATGTAGTTGTAGACTCTCTTTTTGTTGGGTCTAACGGGTTAGGTATTTCCATATCATCTGGAGTAATAGTTACACCATTTGGAAGCTCAATAGGGCCACCTTTATAGTCATTTGTTACTTTATTATATATTGTATTGCCATTTTTATCCATAATAACTATAGATATATTTCTCTGGTCATTCTGACCTAATGTTGTTGTAACTGATACATTCCAAGTATCATCTTTTTTACCGCTGTATGCACCGCCTACTATTGTCATCTGGTCATTTGCATGGCTTATACCCTGATTAAGAGCATTTGTTCTAAATGTCAGCTTGCTGTCACCGCTTCTTAAATCTGCAATAGTAAGTTTACCGTCTACTATAGATACATCAACAGTCTGGCCGTATAAATCTTCAAGAAATTTAACATAATCGCCAAGTGTTTTTTCTTCTGCATCATTTAAACGGCTTCTGTCAATTTTTGCTGTCTGCATATCAGAAGTTGGCGGAATAGTAGTTCTGTCATAAGCTGTTGTAGTAAGAGTAGTATCTCTATCCATATTATAATTCTGCAGAGAGAATGTAATATCATAATTGCCAAGGTTTGCAGGGTCATTTGGATTTAAGTCAAGACTTACACCTACTTCAAAATCAAAACCTGCTTTTCTTAATGCTTCATCAAATAAAAATTCAAGCTCTTTTTTACTTGGAGTTGTAGTAGCAACACCTAAACTAAATGTTCCATTTGGATTATTATTAAAAGTGGTAATGACTGTTTCCCCGCCAAGACCAGCTTCTCTTAATTTTTCATTTAAAAAGTTTGTTCTTTCTGCTGCTGGAATGTTCCTAAATTCTTCAGCACCAACTGTTATTTTCCTTCCGTTTACTTCAAACTCTACATCTTCTTGTCCAAACTTTAGATTTGGAATTGTAGAATTTGCTATTGTAGTTGCCGGCTTATTAATAACTACTTCTTTACCGTTTACAAAAAATGTGTAGCTTGTGCCATTTAAATCAAAGTTTTTATGAGTTGTTTCTACTGGGTTGATTGTATCAGTATGGAAATCATAACCTATTTCAAAAGTAGTATCTTTTCCTTCTGCTGCAACAGTTGCACCTTTAAAGCCTAATAAACTCTGGTCTGTACCTGTTACTGCTATGCGGACATTATCACCAGCTTTCTGGCTCATAAAATTAAGTCTGTCGCCATCTGCAGATATTTTTAATTCACTTGATAAGTCTACTTTATATTTATTTTTTCCTTCAGTAGTTGTTTCCCCTTGGAATTTGCCAGAATTAACCTGACTATTAACTGTTGCCTCATATGTATCTATTGATGCATTTAAGCCAGATAAACTGCTTAATGAACCAATATATTCTGCATTTTTAAGTTCATTATTAATAGCATTTGCAAGTTCATCTGTAGAAGCATATGCTTTCTGCGGAACTACCACTTTATAAAGTTTATCCCCATAAGTAATAGTTAATGTTCTTTCTTTTTCAGTAGCTGATGCTAAATCTAAACTTGGATTAGTATTTGATACAAGACTTGCTATACCCACTTTATTACCATTATGGTCTGTACCTGCTATCTCTATAGAATCACCAATACTGATATTAGTATTATCTAAATTTGAAAATAAGCTGTTAATAGTTGCAGCCATACCATTTACTGTATTAAATGCTGAGCCCTGCAGTATTAAGCTGGATTGCGTAAATATATTACTTCCAGGCATATTTACTGCAATATCCTGACTGTAGCCTATCTGAGTATAAATATATCCATTATCGCCTTGATAAGTGATTTCTGAACCTGATTTATAATCAAATTCCATAACAATAGATGTAGGATTTTCTAAATCATCAGGTAATTTAAATGATATACCTCTGCCTGTATTTATAACTTTACCCGGCTCATATTCAAAAGTCATAGAAACAGCCGATTTATTACCAGAACCACCTGCCTCATCTGAGCCGTTTGAGTCCATTATTACCACATTACCTTTTTCATCATAAAGCTGTAATTTAGCAATACCAGTATTGTTATTTACTACTATTTTTGCAGTATATTTGCCAGATTTTAACTCTGTCATATCGCTGAATACATCTTTTACAATAGCATCACCAGATAAATTTTCACCATTTTCATTTTTGGTAACTACATTAGTAACAGAGTTTGTGCCGCCAGTAAAAGGTGGTTTTTCTGTCTGGAAACCGCCAAAAATATATCTGCCGTTATAACTGGCATTTGCTATATCCATAATTTGATTATATAAACTTAATACATCTTGAGCTAAAGCCTTTCTGCTTTCTTCATCATAAGAGTCTGACGCACCAGCAATTGCATAATCATCCCTTGCTTTTTTTAATGCTTCTAATAATTCCTGCAGTTCTGCATTAGTATTATTAAGCCAGTTAGATGCACTGTTGGCATTTTCACTAAACTGAGTAAGCTCATCAATCATGTTCTGAACATTATAAGCACCTACATACTTACTTGTATCTTCCCACGGATTAAGCAGACTTTGCTGTGCATTTGCTTTTTTAACAGCTTCTGTATAGTTTGAAAGACTTGTTGAAAGCATATCTTTCATCTGCATACCGCGCATATTAAATGTTACTCTCATAATTATGCTCCATTTTACTGGCTTTTTAAGCCCTGTTTATATAATCATTTCTGTGTATAATTTATTAGCAAATTCCTTGCCAAATATAGATTATCTTAAAATATGGATATTTTTTCCTAACTGATTTTTTACTGATTTATTGAATTATTTGGACTACATAATCATTAAAGGGGACTTACGCCCCCTTTAATGACTACCTATATTTTATGAAACTCTGGAAAGGGGAATTCTTCCCCTCTCCATCTCTCCCCTTATCATAAGGGATAAAATTCACGGTACACGCCCGATGAATTTTATAATATGTATTATATATATGATATATGATAAATATTATATTAAAATTATATTATCTGCCTACTGAGCCTAAACCGTTGATTAATGTATTTAGCATTTCATCTACTACATTTATATATCTTGAATTTGCTTCATACATTCTTTGGTAAAGAACTAAGTTAACCTGTTCATCTTCTTCTGATACACCGCGGATAGACATAAGCTGTGTATTTAATTCTTCATAAGCCATCTGTGTTGTAGTTGTAAAAGTATCAGCCTGAGATTTTGCACTACTCATTTCACCTATAAAGTATCCATAGAAAGCACTAAATGTTACATTTCCTTTCTCTGTTGAAAAAGAAGTAGTCTGCAGTTTTGATATTTTTAATGCATTAGTATTATCACCTTCTGCACCAAATTCTGAAGCTGCAATTAATCTTGGATTTTCTTTAATAGATGCTTCAATACTTATATCTTTTGCACTGCTGCCTGAAAAGAATGAATTCATACCAGTTGCCATTAAGAAATCAGATGTATCTTCTCCAAAGGCAATATAACTGCCGGCAGCAGCTTTAATTGTAACTGTATTATCTAAGTTGATAGATGCACTTACATAATTTCCACCCTGCTGGTTGATTTTTTCAAGCACTGTTTTTAATGTATCACTTTCATTTACCTGAATAGTTATTTTTCTAGTATCATATATTTCATTACCTTCATCATCTGTTTTACCAGTTGGTGTTGAAATATTAATTTCAAAAGAACCACTTTTAACAGTGTAAGGAAGCCCGCCTTCAGCAGAATTTAAAGGATATTCTGGGTTAATAACCTGAGTTTTACCTGTATATTCTGTAGCTCTATCAAGCCCCATACCTGTTGCATGTATTCTGTTTGTTTCTTCAATCATTTTTTTTGCCAGTGCATCTAAATCTGACTGGTATTGTTTTAACTCGTTATCCCTTACCTGTAATTGTGCAGCTATTGCTCCACCTTTCATTAAAGATGTCATATCAATTGGTTTAGAGTTAGGGTTGTCAGTTTTCCACATTACTTTTAAGTGGTTGTCATTTTCCGGGTCTTTCTCTGTTAGTAACAGGTGAGCTGTGCCGTTATCTACAAGAGTCTGACCGTTCATATATACAGATACTGAGCCGTCCTCCCTTAAATATGTAGATATTTGTGTTTTTTCTGCTAAATCATCAAGCAGACCATCACGCATATCTCTTAATTCATTAGCAGGCTGCCCCATAGCTTCTGCAGAAACAATCTCTTTATTAAGTTTTGCAATCTGAGTTGTTATTTCATTAATTGCATTTACTTCATTTTGTATTGTTGTATCACACTGATTTCTTGCATCTTCTAAATACTGATAACCGTCTTTTATTTTAGTTGCAAGAGTATCTGCAGCTTCTACAAGCACTGTTCTTTTTGTAAGAGATTCTGATGTATCATCTGGTGCTGAGTTACTTAAATCCTGCCAAGCATTAAAGTAGTCTTTTAAAGCATCACCTAAACCAGAACCTGATTCCAGTTCATTAAAATAAAGCATAGCACTTTTTAATGTAGAACTCATTGAGTTGTAATATAAATAATTAGAGTTAGAGTTGCGGACACTTTTTGCAAGCAAATCATCATATTCACGCCTGATACCTGCAACATCAACACCTTTACCAATAGCACCATTATATGTGTACTGCGGTTTTTTTGTTACAAGCTCTACAGTCTGCCTTGAATAGTTTTCTGTTTTCATATTGGCTATATTGTTACCAGTAACAGAAATACCAACCTGAGCAGCACTCATGCCTGATACACCAGTCCAAATCATACCAAATAAATTACTCATACCGCACCTCCCATTAACCTGTTATCTGTAAGGCGGCAGGCATCGATACTGTAGATTTACCCATACCGTATTTATTAGCTGGTACAAAACCCATTTTAGATTTTATATCGCTTATTATTTTCAGATTTGTATTGTATATGACTTTTAAGGAAACAGTAAGCTGAGATATTTGTGATACTAATACTAAAAGCTCATCTCTTAACTGAGTAAGCTCACTTTTACTTTCTTCATCATCTATACCTTCAATGATTGCAAGTACAGTATCATCATCAAGATTATATTCTTCTTTTATACGCAGAGATATTGTTTTGCGGGCTTCTTCAAGCAGTTTTTCTTTTTTAGAAAGCTGCTCTTTTGTTTTATTAAGCTCTTTTATTTTATCGCTTTGCCAGCTTGTAACAGCTGTTTTTTCACAGAGCAGAGTATCACGGATAAGGCTGTAATGACTAACCTGTGATTTTAATATCTCTACTAAGTTTTTAATAGAATTGTGCTCCATATATGTCCTCCTTAAAAGGCTTATCACCATATTTTAAGGATAACTTATGGAAAAATTTACCTACTAAAAAGTATTAGAATACATCCTCTAATGCAGTATTAATAATTTTAGATGCAATATCTTTGCCAGATACATTGTATGTGCCATTAGCTATCCTTTCTTTTAAGTCAGCTATTTTGTCAGCACGAACATCAGGCATCTCTTTTAAAGTGCGAGTCATTTCTGAAACATCTTTACCTTTTTCAGAAATAGATACAGCATCACTTTCTACTGCAGCAGCAGAATTTTGTTTGTCATTTGCAGAAACTTTTTCTACATTTCTTTTACGGGAAGTTTGTTCAAGTGTGTCCATTCCAGACATCATATTACTATCAATTCTCATAATATCCTCCAATGCTCATCTTCCCTATCGGATGCGACTAAAAAAACTTTAGCACTTTTTTTAAATTTTTTAAATATTTTTTTTGTGCCCGTTTTTTACCTGTCTTTTACCGATAATTCCTGCAAATCTGGTAAATTTTGCCTAAGCCATCCATAAACAAATTATCTCATAAATTTCATAGCAATAATTGTGCCATTTTCACAAATAGAAAAGGGAAGCTTTCGCCTCCCTTTCCTATAAGTGTGTGAATTTATTGTGAAGTGATAGAATTTACTGTACTAAATCTAAGCTCTCTTGAGAGAATGATTCCTGTCTTTTCTGCTGTACTGCATAAGGGTTTAATTCCCTGTGGAAAATTTTTCCCTCATCTCTATACTGCGGCATAGTTTGCTTTAAATGTTTATATAAAGTTTCACCTAAACCAGAACTTGGAGTTTTTGCTAAAATATCCACATACTGCTGGTCAAGCATTTCTGTAAATATTTTTTCGCCGTTACTTTTTTTAATCAATGATGATTCCATAGATGCTTTTCGCATAGTTTTCATCATCATATCCATAAACATACCTTCAAATGCTGCACATGCCTGTCTTAATTCTTTATCTCTTTTTTCACGAGCCTGTTCTTTTGTAAGCTCTGTGTTTGCATTAAGTTTCGCTAATTCTACCATTACATTAACTCCAGTTCTGCATGCAGTGCACCTGCTGCTTTTATTGCCTGTAAGATAGATATTAAATCTCTTGGAGTTACACCTATTGCATTTAATGCTTTCACTAAATCTGAGATTGTAACACCTTCAGGCACAACCATTAAGTTAGTCTGTTCTTCTGCCACTGTGATTTCTGGATTATCAGTTACCACTGTTTCACCATCGCTAAACGGTGCAGGCTGACTAACATCTACCTGATTTGTAATAGTTATAGTTAAATTACCGTGTGCTACTGCTACAGTACTTATTCTTACATCTGAACCCATAACTATTGTACCAGTTCTTTCATCTACTATTACTCTTGCAAATGTTTCCGGCTGAATTTCAATATTTAAAAGACTGCTTAAAAAGTCATAATAACTATTTTTAAACTCACCAGGAATATCTACTCTAATACTAGTAGGTGAAGTTATAGTAGCAACCCCCGTGCCAATAAAACTATTTATTGCTGATTTTGCCTGAACTATATCTGCAACACCTAATGAACTGAATGATAAATCAAAATAATCTGATTCTAATTGAAATGGTATTTCTTTTTCAACTATCGCTCCGTTTGGTATCATACCTACTGTTGGGTGGTTTTTTGTAACTTCTGCACCGCCTGCTGTAACATTCATACCACCAACTGATAAAGGTCCTTGAGCAACTGCATAAACCTGACCATTAGCACCTGTTAATGGTGTTAATAAAAGTGTGCCGCCCTCTAAACTTTTTGCATCACCTACAGATGATACTGTTACATCTATTTTATTGCCTGCTTTTGCAAAGGCTGGAAGTTTTGCTGTAACCATAACTGCTGCCACATTTTTTACTTTTACATCGCCCTGTGGTACAGTTATACCCATTCTATCAAGCATATTTACAAGGGACTGAACAGTAAACTCTGTCTGCTGTTTATCACCAGAGCCATTAAGACCAACCACTAATCCATAACCGAAAAGCTGGTTGTCCCTGATACCTTGTACATCTGCTAAATCACGGATTTTAACAGCTGCAAAACTAGGCACTGCTAAAATCGTAACCAAAACAATAGTTAAAATTAATTTTTTCATAGCTTTACGCTCCACAATAATTATTCACAACCTGATACAAGCAAGATTTATGCCAAATCTCTCATACCACTTTTCTTATGTATTTTATATTGCATATTCTGTGCCAAAAATATATATTTTACTAATATTAATATATGCATGGGAGTTTAGTATGATTAGATTTATTTTATCTATTTTATTTATTTTATCATTTGTTTTTTCTTCTTATGCTTATGATATTAATGATTATAAAAAAAGTGCAGCTGCCTGTGCAAAAGAAGTGCAGAAAAAATTTGAATACGGCAAAATTAGTTTAAAATATAATATATTTGATATTAACGGTACTAATTATGCAGCTTTTTATATATTAAGCGGCACTAATGTAGCTGTTGGTATGTGCCATGCAGAAAATAATGGAGTATTAAGTAACTGCCAGTTTACTAATCTTTATGGATTTAATTATAACAAAATGCCTCTGGAAAACTTTACTTTCTCTAAAAAAGCCAGCAGTTTTTTTAAATTCAGTATGAAAACTAAAAAACGCCATGACCCATACATTCTAACTGTTATGGAAAACAAAAAAGATAAAAAATTTTATTTTCATTCCTTTTCTGCCATAGAGCCTGTATATCACTGGGAATCCAAGTCTTACATTGAAGGTATAAAACCTACTATATACTCATCTGATGAATTCCAAAGGAAATTTACTCTTTTGCTGGAAGATATTACACCTTTTCACTTATTTCCACAAAAACTTAGTAATTACTTAGAATATAAATACAAATCCTTTCCTAAAAGTGCTCCATATGTATTTGAAGCAATATATAAATATGCTGGTGATAATCTTCATCTTACAATTGAAACTCATAATAATACTGCAGCAATGTATATTGGCTCAATTTATTCAGAATATCAAATAGATGGAATTTATGATGACAGTAAATTTGAGTCTTTAACATTATATATTTGTGATAAAGATTTTAAAAAATGTATTTCTGATGATTTAAAAAAGTATTTACTGTTAGAATCTGTTTCTATAGATATATATGATGATTCAATTATTTTCAGTGGCAGTGTATATGAACCGCCTTATGATTTTATCTATGAAAATGGAGTTGCCAAAGAGCATGAATATATAGGCATTGAAGCAAAAATTATATTTAATCTTGTAGATGAGAAGTATTATCTCCACCAAATTATAGAAGAATATCCCTTACTATATGATGAAAGAGCTATGCAGCAGGAATTTGAAACAAAAATAGTATATGACAGTAATGGCGATTATAATATTCCATTTGGTGTAACAAATAAATAGTAATATACTAGCTGCCTACAAAATCTACAAATGAGCAGGCCATTCCTTTTTCTTCTATCAGCTTTCCCTGCTCTTTTTTATACTTCATTAAGTTATTGTTTAATGGAAGCACTAATATTCCGCCTTCTTTTAACTGCTCCACTAAACTTTGTGGCAGTCTTCTTGCTCCAGCTGATGCTATAATTTTATCATAAGGTGCATATTCGCTCCAGCCTTTGCCGCCGTCATCTGATTTCATACTCACATTTGTTATTCGTAATGACTTAATAGTAGTCCGTGATTTTTCCATTAATTTAGGTAAAAGCTCCACTGCATACACATGCTTTACAAGGCGGGATAAAAGTGCCGTTACAAAGCCGCTGCCTGAGCCTATCTCTAATACATTATCACTTTTTTCAAGCTCTAACATATAAAGCATATTAGCAACTGTTGTAACCTGCGATATAGTCTGACCCATACCTATTGGTAATGCTTTATCTTCATAGGCTTTTACTTTCATGCCTTCATCTACAAATAATGCCCTTGGAATATCTGCAAAAGCCTGAATAATGTTTTTATCATTATTGCAGGCTGGAGCTACTATTTCATCTAAAAAGTATCTTGGTGCTTTTAGTATCATTGGACTATCTGTGTTCCTATACCAGAATCTGTAAAAATTTCTAATAATATAGAATGTTTTATTCTGCCGTCTATTATGTGGGCTTTACTTACGCCATTTTTTACAGCCTGAACTGCACAGTCTATTTTAGGTATCATACCGCCAGTTAATGTGCCGTCTTTTTTCATACCGTCTGCATCTTCTGGGTGGATTGTAGATATTCTTTTACCTTCTTTATCTTTTACACCATCAACATCAGTTAAAAGCATAAGTTTTTCTGCTTTTAATGCAGAAGCCACACTGCCTGCAACTAAATCTGCATTAATGTTATATGGCTCATAATTTTCGCCTATTCCAACAGGAGCAATTACTGGAATAAATTTATTAGATACATTATCTATTAAGGTTGTATTTACTTCTTCCACTTCTCCAACTAAACCTATATCTAAATGCTGTAATACACCTTTTTCATCAGGTGCATCTACATATAATTTTTTAGCTTTTATAAGGTTGCCGTCCCTGCCGGAAAAACCTATTGCTGCACCGCCTGCTTTATTTATAAGGCTTACGATTTCTTTATTTATTTTACCGCATAAAGTCATTTCTACAACTTCCATAGATGCAGCATCTGTTACACGCATACCGCCTACAAACTCACTGCCAATATCCAGCCTTTTTAAAAATGCACCTATCTGCGGACCGCCGCCATGAACAATTACAGGGTTAATGCCTACATATTTTAAAAGTGTAATATCTTCTGCAAAACTGTATTTCAGCTCCTCATTTTCCATAGCATGACCGCCGTATTTAATAACAAATGTTTTGCCTGAAAATTTCTTAATATAAGGCAAAGATTCAATTAAAATAGAGGCTTTTTCAATAACATCTTTCATTTTCTCATCTCTTTATATTATAAAAATTATTTATACCTTACTACAAATGCACCACTGTATTCTGAAAGCTCGCCGTTTACTGCATTTAATGCCTGCTCTTTTGTAGGGTAACCTGTAACCCATACCCTGCTCCATTCTGTGCCTTTTGCATAGCCTTTTGATACTACCGCACGGCTGCCGATTTTACCAGCAAGCCTTTTTGCATTCTCTGCATTAGTAAATGCACCTATCTGTACAGCAAAATTTCCTTTATCAATATTTACTTCATGACCTGCTGTAACATAACAGTCTGGGTCTTCTGATAATACAGAAACTCTTACTTTTGCAGTGCCTTTATCTATCATACCTAATCTTCTTGCTGCTACTTCTGTTAAATCTATTATTCTGCCTTTAGAGTATGGACCTCTGTCATTTACTCTTACTACAACACTTTTACCGTTTTCCAAATTTTCCACTTTCACAAGTGTAGGAAGTGGCAGAGTTTTATGGGCTGCAGTCATTGCTTTCTGGTTATATGTTTCACCATTGGCTGTTAATTTACCATGAAAGCCAGGACCATACCAGGAAGCGATACCTACTTCACTGTATCCGTCTGCACTTTCCATTGGATAATAAGTAACACCATTTATTTTATATGGCTTGCCTATTTTTTTAGGACCAGGGGCAGCAGCCGCTTTACATTTACCTGTTGACTTAACTACAGTATCTACCTCTACAGGTGCTTCCTGAAAAAAGCCGTCATCAGAATATGCTTTGCCTTCATCTGTTACCTGAGCATTGTTTTCTACAGGCTCATCATAAGTATATGTATCATATCCGTCCTGCTCATTTTCTGAGTAATTAGTATTTGACGGGAAATAATCTTCATAACTTTTTACCTGCACTTCATTTTGTGCAGCACAGCTTAAGCTGGAGAAAATAAGCACAAAAATAACAGCTAATTTAAATAATTTCATATAAACTTCATACCTTGTAATTATTAAGAAATGGATTACTCTGCACATTCTATTTTTGCTTGAAAGCTGCCATTATCAATAGTCAGCTCTGCATAAGTGCCGTAATTTAATGTTCTATTTAATGATGTTGAGCCTGGATTTATAAACCACACGCCCTCTATTTCTTCATTTAAAGGCACATGAATATGGCCAAAAATAATTATCTGCGGGTCATCTTCACTGAACATATAATACATTCTGTCCACCACATTATTATAGTTGCCTGTGCCATGGCTGATGCCTATTTTTACACCCTCAATTTCTTCTACCAGCTTAACCGGCAGTTTTGAGCCTAAATCACAATTACCCTTTACTGCATATAAACACTTGCAGATATCTTCTAACTCGTCTATAAAGTTAAGAGTATCAGCATCACCTGCATGTATAACGATATCGGCTTCCTTTAAAGCCTGTAATACCTTTGGTGGAAGTTTTTCTATTGTGCCACAATGTGTGTCTGATATAATAATTATACGCGTCATTAGCTAATATATAACGGGGCAGACAAAAATGTCAATAATTTCAATAGAGATTTTAAAGAAAAATATTCCTTTTTTTTATATTCTTAAAAATATTGAAAAAGAATATAATGCAAAAATATATGTGGTTGGAGGCTGTCTGCGGGATATATGCCTTAATATTCCTGTACATGATATTGATATTACCGCAGAAAATATTGAATATACTAAACTTGCTAAAATTTTGGGAAAATATTTAAAATCTTACGCTGTTGCTTTCAAAGATAATATGCGGATTATGAAAAATAACCTTATAATAGATATTTCAAAATTAAGGGGCAGCACTATTTATGAAGATGTTTTAAAGCGTGATTTTACTATTAATAACCTTGCCTGCTCTCTTGATGCAGAATTAATCGGAAGTATTGATGATATAAAAAACGGCGTTATTAAGGCAGTTTATAGTAATGTTTTTGATGATGATGCATTAAGGATTGTAAGAGCTGTTCGTTTTGCTGCTGTTTTTGGCTTTGATATAGAAAGTGATACTATGCAGCTTGCATTATCAAAAAACAGTCTTTTAAAAAATACTGCCAGCGAAAGAGTTTTAGAAGAATTTAGAAAAATGTTTCAAGGCAGGTTTTTAAATAAAGCTGTAAATATTATTACAGAATATAATATTTTATCACCACTTTTAGATATATCAAAGTTAGATAACGAAAAACTGCTGCAGGCAGTAAATTTATCAGATAAATTTGATTTATTATTAAGCATATGGTGCAAAGATAAAAACTTTATAGAATATCTTGGCTTAACAGTAAAAGAACAGAAAAATATATCTGCTTATTTCAGCATAGATTATGATACTTTAAAGGAAAGTGATAATAGAAATCTTCAATATTTTATATTCACTCATGCTGATTTGATAAAAGATATTATTATATATGTAAAAATAAACTTTCAAGATGATTATCTAGCTGAAAAATTAGATAATTTATATAACTTAATGGATTTTAATACTGCAAAAGCCGTAAATGGTGCACTGCTTTTATCACTTGGTTTTAAACCATCACCTTTATTTTCAGAAATAATAAATGAAACTGCTTTTTTACTTGCAATAAATGAATTAAAAAAAGATAATATAGAAGAATATATAAAAACAAGGTGGTGTTAATATGAAATTTATAAGATATGCTAAAGGGCAGACTCAATACCGCGGAATATTAGATGGTAACATTATTAAACGAATTAACGGCACAATATTCCATGATTACTCCCTTTCTGCAGAAACAGAAAATATAAATGATGTAGTAATTCTTCCACCTGTTCTGCCCTCAAAAATAATAGGCTTTCGTAAAAATTATAACGGCAAAAGAGAAGAAATTGGCGAGCCAAAAATATTTATGAAACCGCAAAGTTCCATTATTGCCCATAATGAAAATATTATACTTCCTAAAAATGAAATTGTAAAAATAGAAGGCGAACTGGCAGTAATTATTGGGAAAAAAGCAAAAAATGTGGCAGAATGTCATGCAATGCAGCATATTTTAGGATATACTGTTGCAAATGATATTACAGCTCAACAGAAAGAAGCAGATTTAAATGTTACAATAGGTAAATTTTTTGATACTTTTACACCACTTGGACCATGTATTGTTACAGATATAGATACTTCTGATATTATGATAAATACATATAAAAACGGCAAGCTTGTACAGTCCGGCTCTACAAAAAATATGATTTTTGATATTATGTACCAAATATCGTATCTTTCCCATATAATGACACTGCTCCCTGGAGATATTATTTTAACAGGTACACCAAATGCTGCAGTAGAAGTGCACCATGATGATAAGATAGATATTACTATAGATAACTTAGGCACACTTACTAATATATGTAAAAATGAGGAAATATGAGCAATAAAATAGAATGTGATATGTGCGGCACATGCTGCACAGCTTACAGCATATCTTCACTTAATAAAAAGGCAGGTGAGCCGTGCAAACACCTGCTTCCTGACGGCAGATGCGGCGATTATGAAAACAGACCGCAGGTATGCAGAGATTTTCAGGCAGATTATTTCTGCTTCTTTTTATCTTCATTACCTAAAGAGGAACAAATAGAAGTTATTAAAGAGCTTTATGATGCGTAATATTGGTATGACTGGCGGTATAGGCAGCGGAAAAAATCAAGTGGCAGATATGTTTAATCAGCTTGGTTTTTATACTATTGATTCTGATATTTCAAGCAGAAAAGTTATGGAAAAAGGACATCCTGCCTATGAAAAAATAGTTTCTTTTTTTGGCAAAGATATATTGGATGAAAATGGGAATATATTAAGAAAAAAACTTGGGGATATTGTTTTTAATGATAAAGAAAAATTAAAAACATTAGAAAATATAGTGCATCCTGCCATATATGAATATGAAAGAAAAGAACGCTCTAAAATATACGGCAGAGATGATAAAGCTGTAGTTATTACCCATGCTGCACTGATTATAGAAAGCGGAAGTATTGATAAATATGATGCATTAATAGCTATATCATGCCCAGATGAACTGCAGGTAAAAAGAGTAATGCAGAGAGATAATTTCAGCGAAGAAAAAGCAAGAAATATAGTATCCCACCAAATGCCAAATGAAGAACGGCTTAAATATGCTGATTTTATCATAGATAATTCATCAACTCTTGATGATTTATATAAGGAAGTAAAAAGAGTGCATAACTTGATAACTCAGATAAACTATGGAGAAAAACATAATAAATAGTATATATTCAATAAAATTATTTATGCATAAACAATATTATATATTTATTGAATATTATTCAATATCCTAAGTTACAATTTTTCTCGTATAAAATCATAGATATTTTGATTGTTGTCTATACCAAACATATCTTGCAATTGAGCTATAAAACTATCACTCCATAGTGGATGGCATAAGATAATATTATTATAAATAAAAATATCATAACCATCATACGATTTTTTTATCACTTCGTCCTGCTTAATATATCTATAAATAAAATCGTGCCAATAATCTGTATTGAAGCCTATTTTAACATCTTTATCTAACGCCAATTGATGAATATCTAATCCTAATCGCCAATTTAAATGTTTATGCTCAAACTGATTTGTATAGCTTAATAGACAATCATAACAAGATGTATAACAAAGATGATTTTCATTTATATATACAGATTTTAGATATTCTGAAGGTAATTTTATATCTAATAATTTTAAAATCTCTGTTAAAACTTGACCATTATTTGCTGCTACATGTGTACTAATTCCAGCACCATTCTCTAATCTATCTGCTACATATATCTCACTGATATTATCCTTAGTTGCTCTATACCCACAAAATAATTCATCTGGATCTATATCTAAATTATATGCAATACCATTTTTTATCATTTCTGCCCAAGAATATAAAGCGACAACTGCATATTCATTTACTTTAATATCTAATGTAACAGTATCTAGTATATGGTGAATCCTAAAAAGTAAAATATCTGTATGTTTAGATGTAACAAGTACATTATTACTTAACTGTTTAGGTTTATCGTCAGTAAGTTCATATTTTGATGTAAAGTCAAATAAACGACCTTTATTATCATTAATCGCATAAATTTTGCCATTATCACCATTTTCTGAACGGAATAATATATTATAAATAGATGTATCTTCTTCTGTAATTTGTGCTATTTTTGGGCTCAGTTTTATATAATGATTATTTACTTGTTTATCATAAACACCTACATAATCTTCTGGTTTATTATTTGTAATATATCCATTGGGTATGATTGCATTAAGAGTTTTATAAATTGATTGTTCAGCACCACATATAGGACAATTATCATGTTTTGTAAAAGAAAAATGACCACAATTATAACAAAAACCGCATAATCTGCTTTGCTGCGGATATACTTTTTTTAATCCTTTTGTGCTTATCTGATAAGAGCCTAATCCTATTGACTTATATATTTTTTTATCTTTTAATATACTGCTTCCTGGAGCAAATGTTGAAAGAGCTAATATATGGTCTCTGTCAATAATATCTACTTTATTTCTATAATCAGCTAATAAGTTGTTAACAACACTGTATGATACATTATGAGACTGTAGACAATTATCATATTTATTAGATAAATAAAGATTACGCACATTTGTAGGGAACCCAAAAAGTGGTAAAAGAGCTGCAACAGCAAGCCTTTCACTGAGAGAAGAAATGTGAGAAAAATCATTATTAGAAGCAATGCTTTCTATATCTGTTGGCAGTTGTTTGTATATATAATTTTTCAAAGTTTCTTGTTCTACACTATTATTTATAAGATTTATAATAATATCTTCAACTATGTCTTGATTATTATTTAACCAATTTTTAAGCATATCTGGCTGATATTTATAGACTGTACCAAAATTTCCATGAATTTGTGATACATCAGCCTTTTCTACACCAAAATCGGCAAAAGCATGCCTTAATACTTCTTTAATTACAATGCGTTTTTCTATCCTATACATATCTAATTCAAGATATGGATTTGGTAATGGAGCTGAAATCATTCTATGTATTTGTTTAAAGTGAGTATTATCATGGCTAGAGTTACCTGCTACAGTTAATGCAAAAGAAACTGGTGTACCTCTCCTACCTACCCTACCAATCCTCTGTTGATAATTAAATCTTTTAGGTGGCATATTCCCCATTATAACAGCATTTAATGAGCCTATATCAACACCTGCTTCCATAGTAGTTGTAACACTTAAAACATCTATTGCTAGAAATTTTTCATACAGGCTTTCTTCGTTATTAAATAAATTTTGAAAATATCTTTGTCTGATTAATGCATCTTTATAATCTGTTTGTGCAGATAATTCTTCACAATGTAATCTCATAGGTTCAAAATTATTCATAATATGAGAATAATAACCATCAGTATAATAAAGTGCATCTGATAAAGAAACCTCTTCCAATTTATCAATACTAAAACAATTTGTACATACTCCACAGCTTCCATGCAAATGAATGACATTACATCTGCTGCACTTATAAACTTTTGCATCATTTTCTAGTTTATATAAGCTAATATCATTACCTGTAATTAAATATTTATTTGTTTGAAAAAATGATAAAGCTTTTAATTTTTTTAAATAATCATTTATTTCGTCAGATTTAGGTGCTCTATTTAATTGTTTTCTAAGAACTTCTTTAGTATAGTTTGTAATTTTCCTTGGAATACTATTATCATAAACTATATATTTTGTGCCTTTGATACGCTTCAATTCTCCGAAAATACGTATACAGGAATTTATATATTCTTCAGGTAATCCATAAGTATTACCAGTATATTTTGGCAGGGCAATACATAATGCTTCAAAAGAACGCCTTATTCCAGAAAATATAGATAGTAAAATTTCAAAATCTACACTTGAAAGAAATTTATTAATATCATGTATTAATGATGCAGACCCATTACTATTATTATTAAAATCTATTTTATACCATGGCTCTCCATCTAATTTTTGTATAGATGGTTTTGGACCTGCAGGACAAATACCAACATCTTTTATAGTTGCTGCTATAATCCTTACCAACTGATTAATAGGAATAGATAAACCTTTAAGCTTATTTTTAATATCTTCAGCTGTATAGTCAGATGTGCTTTTATAAAATTGTTCATAAATATTTGCAGTAAAATCTGATTTAATATTACTATCTACATATATCTCTATTAGTGATAATAAGGTTTCCACCTGTTTTTTCTCTGTAATTTTGCCATTAAATAAATCATCTATCAACTTAAATATTTGTTCTTTCTCTGATAATGAGCTAATAAAACTTTTGTATATTATAGTTCGCATTAAATCTCTAAAATAAGTTAGCTCTACATTAGCAGATAAATGGGCAGCTCTTTGCCTAGAATCTGAAAAAACAATCAATTTAGAATTTTCTTCATCAAAATATTGTTTCAGTTGATTTTTCATTGATGCAACCATTATTTGATTGATTTTATCTGCTCCAACACCATGAGTTCTTATAACTTTATATGAACCACTACTTTCAGATAGACATAATGGACATGTTTCTGGATAATTTTTTTCAATATTACCAACTGCACCTGATTTACTTTTATATATTATTCCATCATTGCCATTAGGTATAGATTTTATTTTTAAAGAATTAAAATCCTGAATTTTACATAATGACCAGTTTATGGAGTTTTGTTTTGCTATAATATCTTCTAAATCGTCTAATATATTTTTTTCTTTATCGAATGGCAATAAGGTAGCATAACTATCTATATTTTTATTAATGATTTCTTCAGATTCTAATTTACCATCTATCTCATAACCAGATAAAAATACACCACCACATTGCGAACAAACTGATAATTCTAATATTTTAGCTCCACATTTGCAGCGATATTGATTAGTTGAATATAATTTCCCT
This sequence comes from uncultured Mucispirillum sp., assembly GCA_944324465.1. Taxonomy (GTDB): domain Bacteria; phylum Chrysiogenota; class Deferribacteres; order Deferribacterales; family Mucispirillaceae; genus Mucispirillum. The sequence goes on from CALUWI010000009.1 coordinate 29,867, forward strand.
ATATTTCTTTTAGGATATTTATATTTTTCATCTACTTCAGAACACTCTGGATTGCTGCATGCATATAATTTATGCATATTTTTAAAAATAAAATGACACTTAATTCTTATATCACTATCGTATGGTAGTTTATTTATTTTATTTTGGATATCATATGATAAATCATTATAGTATTTTGGGGTAACAAGAGCATCTATTATATCTTGATTTTTATTTTTACTTTTAGATAATGTATCTTCATTTGTTATGATAGCAAATTTTTCTTTTATCTTATTTTGTGGAATATTAAAAAAATCTGCAATATATTTTTCAGTTGCTTGATTTTTTTCTAACGATGCAGAAGCTGCTAAAAATCTCACCTTATCAGAATTGCCAGAAATACCTAACCTGTATAACAGTAGTCTTAATAAATAAGCCACTTCTGAACCTGCAGTGCCTTTGTATGAGTGTAACTCATCAATTACAATATGAAATACATTTCCATCCTGCTTCAGCCATTTTTTTGTATTTTCAAATATAAAATCATCTTTATGATTCATAAGCATTACATTAAGCATAGAGTAGTTTGTTATTAAAATATCTGGATGATTATTTCTTATGTCTTCTCTATTCCAAATCTCGCTAGAACCTTTATCTGTATTGACATAATAATATTTTAGTTCTTCTTTATTATAATCATTTGATTCAGATACTGATTTCCATTGATTTACTAATTCTTTACCAATAGCATCATTATTTGAATTTGGTGTTCTTCCTGTATATCTTGCAAATGTAATCGCATTTATATTATATGTATTGTAAAAGTCTTTTAATTTATTATATTCCAGTGCTTTTCTAAGCCTGGACATTTGGTCTTCAACAAGTGCATTTAAAGGATATAATATTATTCCTTTCATCACATTATTAGTTGTATTCTTTTTTTGTAACAATATATTATGTAATAATGGTAAAAGAAAACTTTCTGTTTTTCCTGAGCTCACTCCTGTTGTTATTAATAAGTGTTTGTTATTATTTACCACACTATCTAATGAGGTTACTTGATGTTTATATAAAGTATATTCATTATGATTTTTATCAGTTACAAGACCTGTATATCTGAAAAAATCTGCTGCTGTTTTAGATATTATATTATCTCTTTCTAGTTGGGAAATAGTTTGTCCTGCTTCATAATGTGGCATTAATTCTATAATAGGATTTAGCCAAATAGATGTATTATCATTACTACTTATATTAAATAACTCTGCTCTTTCATCTTCTAAATGTTTACTATATAGGGGAACACCTGTTTTTAAATATTTTATATAAGTATTTTTTAATTCGTTCCATACCAATTGAATGTTAATTATTCTGTTCATAAGTATTACCTACAAAAATACGCATAAGTTCACTATATATACTGTTATTAATATAATATCTACCTTCTAATATATTTGTAATATTTGCATTATTTGATAAAATAAGAGCTCTTGTTATAAGAACAGGCATAGGAAGTTTATGATAAGTTTCTAATTTATATTCCTCTTTATTATACATTGTAAACATTTCTTGTAATACAATCTTATTTGTTCTATAGATATAATAATATTTTGCCCATATTTCATCATCAGGAAGCATATTATAATTGGCTATTCTATAATACTTATAGTCTTGATAATAATATCTTGCAGAGTATTGATTATACCGTAAAACTCCTTCATTTATAGTGTTATTATAATTATTCCATCTGCCTATGTTAAGAGTATTATCAGAATGATTATTCTTCTTTTTTTTACTATTTTTTTTTGGGATAATACTCCATTGTTCTTTAAAATCATATAAATTAACTTCGTGAGACTTATTATTTAGATAGTTAGAAATATTAGGGATTGATTTTAATAATAGTAAACCATTTTGAATTTTATCTTTATCCACATTCAATATAATATCACTATCCATATTTAACTTCTGAATACTTTCAGACGGTATTAATGTAATATAAGTTTTATCATTAAAGGGTATAATTTCAGCAGCTCCCATTGCTATTAATGGGTAAATAATATTATAATAATAGTGAAGGTTATCTATTTTCTCTATTTTCAAATAATCTTGTAATATTTGCTTTGCTTTATATACTGCATGTGAGTATAATATTGGTATTTGCTTATATAAAAGATAATTATAAAAAGTATTAATAGCCTTTATTTTTAATTCCATAATGAGCATTTAACCTATATTATTAACATTCTCAATTAACTGCGGGTTAATCGGAAGGCTGTATTCATATTTTTCATCATTATTAACAGGAACAAACATAATATATAAGTTAGTAGGCATATAAGCATACATATCCTCTTTTACCATAGGATTATATCTTCTATTACCTAAATATATATCTAATAAAATACCTGCATATGATTCTATAACAGATAAGTTAGAGTTGCGTATTATGAATAAATAATCAGTATCTTTATTTTTATGAGCTAAATACCATAATTCTTCTAATCCACTATACCATAAATATTCAAACTTATTCCATGAGGGAGATGTATACTGAATAATTGTTTTTTGAGTGTTATCTTTTGATTTTATTAAATCATCTAAACTTCCAATAAATATTTTCTTTTGTAAATTATATTCTGTCTGTTCTATACAATAAGCACTTCTATATTGAGCTGTTTCATCATTTTGATGTTCATTATAAGTTACTTTATTAATACTTTCATTAAATGATGATATCAATGAAGATATAGAATTAGTATACTCTTTTAACTTGTTTAAACCATATAACTCAGCACGCATATTTTTTATATCTGCTTCAAGAGCTGTTATTCTATTTTCAAGAGAAGCTATAAGATTTACTTTTTCTTCATATTCCTGCTCTATTATAGATAGTTCATTTTTTTTATTATCATATTCATTAGTTAGTTCATCTTGCTGTTTTTGAAGATTGTTGTTATTTTCTTCTAAGTCTTTATTGATTTTTTTAAATAGTTTAATACTTTTTTGTAACTCTTGAAATTGTTTGTGTATGTTTTCATATTCTCCTTCAATTCCTTTCACACCATACATATAATTATTATTTTCTTGTTTTAACAATAATTTCTGATTTTTTAACTCTATTTTAACATTATGATTTATTATCTTCGGTGATATAATATTTCTATATAATGCAATATTCATATTACAACTACTAGGTGATAAACAAACATTTTTAAATTTATACAATACCATATCTATTAAATTTTCCATTTGATCAGTATCATTATTCGTCATTTTTACTCCCTCACATATTTCAAACCAAATTTTTCTAAAATGTATTGGTGAATTTTATTTTTTTCTTTTTTCTGTTGTTTATCGATCTTTATATTTAAACCTTGTATTAACCAGTTTTCCTCTACTATGCATGGAAACTCATTAATGTCTACTTTCCAGCCAACATTGTTATATGTATCATACTTATCCTGCATATCAAATGAAACTATTTCAAATTTAACTGTTTTATTAAGAATAGATAATGTATATATTCCTGGTTTTTGTTGAACAAAATAATCTTTTCTTATTGCCAGCTTATTATCATTAATTTCTATATTATTAAGGTAATTATTATCTTTATTGGAAAATTCTATTATAGGACCTGCCCCATAAAGCCATTTTCTATAACCTACACTTAGCCCGCCACTAAGTTTAAATTCATTAATCTCAAATAAATTATTGCCTAAAAGCTCAATATCATCTTTAGATAGTATATACATTGATATATTTTTCTCTTTATCATATATTGTTGCCTGTTCTATAATATCAAATTCCTGTGGTGCTTTATCCCCAATATAACAAATTGCACAAGTATTGTTATATAATTCAATTTCATCTATTTCTCTAAATTTACTATTAGTATCTAAGATAATCCAAGTATCATCATACTGCTTATCTTTTTCTAACAACCTATATGTTTGCTTTTGAAATACTTCTGTATGAGAGATTTCTTTATTATTTCTTATAAATACAATTTCATCATTATATGCAGTGATGTATAATGTAGATTTTGCATTATATACTGTATTATTAGGCTTAGTAGGTGTTACTGGTGTTTTAGAAGTATTATCTTCTTTAAGAACATTTATAAAAGAATTGATATAATCATCAAACATTTTATCTTTAATATTTGTAATTTTATTAACTAATGATTGTGGCATATATGTAACATAATCAGTGTATGTATTACTGTTTAGCTTATCAATATTATTATGAACAAAGTTTGTAAGCATTTTCATATCATCATTATTTAAATATAACTGGGATTTAGCAAACCTTACTGCAAAATGCGGCATTGATAAAGTTTCTGTTCCTAAAAAATATTTATAAGAATATCTATTAAGAAAATCTTTATAACAGGTTAGCCACAACAGCTTTGTATATTCTGGGAGTTTTTTTTCTAAATATTTTTGATAGTCATCATCACCTTTTAAAAGCGTTGTTAGTGAGTGGTAATATCCTTTTCTATTTATTTTATAAGCTGCATAAATATGTATTGCGATAATCCATAAAAAACCAGGATATTTATATTTTATATAATCATTACAATAATATTTTATAACATTTTCATAATTTCTTGATAAGTAGTCAATCATAGTATCCCAAGATGATTGACCATATTTTTTAATATAAGAATTAATGAAATTAGTATCTATACATAATAGCACATAATCATTAGCATTTAATTTATCTGATGATAAAAATGTATCTATAACAAAATCATTAAACTGGTTGATATATTCACATGTATTCACACTAAAATTCCTTTTATATATGAATAAATATATTATACTAACTATATTTTTTATGCAATATTTTGTTTATATATTTTTTATAAATAATTTATTCAGATTTTAATAATCAATTTTTTAAGTTGACATATATTTTTATTAATAGAAGAGTATTATATAATTGATAAATATTTGTATAAATATAATGATATTCTAAAACATAGAACTTATATGGAACATTACATAACTGCACGCATCTATTTATTATATTTTTCTACGGAAACATTTCTTTAAAAAATGACTTTTTCTTTACTTCTTTTTCCTGCCCTGCTGATTTTTCGCCTTTGCTTTTTTCTATTCTTTTATCTGATATACTGAAATCTGCTGTATTCATATTTTCCCGCGGCAGTTCATGTAAAGATACAGATATTTCACTTTTATCTATTTCTGCTATTTCTGATAATATGTCCTGCAGACTTTCTATTAATTTTTTCTTCTGTGCCTGAGAAATGCTTGGTAAATCAACTGAAATATGTGCCATATATATTACCTTCTAATAACTTTTCCTATCTTTTTATAACTTTTCTCGGTTTTGCAGTGCCGTCACTTGGCTCTAATATACCACGAGCTTCCATCATTTCCACAATTCTTGCTGCTCTGTTATAGCCTATTTTAAACATTCTTTGTATCATAGATATTGATGCAGTACCTTTATCCATTACAGCATCTACTGCCTGCTGATAAAGTACATCTTCGTCTTCATCATCACTTCCTGCAGAATTTCCTTCACGGACTTCCTGTACCATAGCCATATTATATTCAGGCTCACCATACTGTGCTTGAAGATATTCTACAATCCCCCTTACTTCATCATCTGAAACGAATGCACCATGTATGCGGAGAGCATCACTTGTGCCAGGTGGTATAAAAAGACTATCCCCCATACCTAAAAGTGTATCTGCACCATTCTGGTCTAATATTACACGAGAATCGTTTTTCTGTGATACTTTAAATGAAAGCCTTGCAGGCATATTTGCTTTAATAAGACCTGTAATTACATTTGTAGTAGGTCTTTGTGTTGCAATTATTAAGTGAATACCTACAGCACGCGCCATTTGTGCTATACGGGCAATAGACATTTCCACATCTTTTCCTGCTACCATCATTAAGTCTGCAAATTCATCTACTATAACTACTAAATAAGGCATTTTCTCTGCCTCATCATCATCTTTTATTATTTCATTATAGCCATCTAAATTTCGTACTTTTTTCTCTGCAAGTAAAGTGTATCTTCTAGTCATTTCTGCTACTACATTTTTTAATACACTTGCAGCAAGCCTTGTATCTGTTACAACTGGAGCCATTAAGTGCGGAATACCGTCATAAATACTTAATTCCACCATTTTTGGGTCTATCATTATAAATTTTACTTCATCAGGGGAAGATTTATATAATATAGAACAAATCATAGTGTTAATACCAACAGATTTACCACTGCCTGTTGTACCTGCCACAAGTAAATGTGGCATTTTGCGGATATCAGACATATAAGGCTTGCCTATTACATCTTTTCCTAATGCAACTGTAAGGGGAGATTTACTGTTTTTAAACTCGCTTGTCTGTAATAATTCTTTTATAGATACTGACTGTCTGTTTTTATTTGGTATTTCTATACCTACTGCATTTTTACCAGGAATTGGTGCAATTATTCTTATAGATAATGCACTCATGCTTAATGCTAAATCGCTTTCAAGAGATGCTATTTTAGAAACCCTTGTACCAGCTACCGGCTCAAACTCAAACATAGTAACAACAGGACCAGGCTGTATTGCACGCACAATACCAGATATACCAAAATCTAAAAGTTTCTGTGTTAATATATCGCCTTGAGCTTTCATTTCTTCTTCGCTGTCAAGACGCACATTATTTACCGGGTCTTTTAATATGCTTAAAGGTATATTATAGGAAGTGAAAAATGCTTTTTTAGCCGTTTCCATTTCTCTTATTTCTATTTCTTCATCTTCTGCCTTACTTTCAGTTTTTTCTGCACTGTAAGCCTGCTTTATTAAAGGCTCTTGATACTCTATAACTTTTTCTTCCACTGCATTTTGTACGGTTTCTTCTGCTTTTTGCTCTTTTATTTCACTTTCGTCGTTACTTGTTTCTCTTTCAGGCTCAATATCTATAATATAATTATCATCATCTTTTTCTGCTAAATGTTCTTCTGAGCTGTTTAAAAACTTAATACTTGATATTGCTTCAAGTTCATCTTTATCAAGCAGTTTTTCAGGCTGTTTTTCATAAAGCTGTAAAGATGTAACAGGCTTTTCAACTTTTTCTGCCTTTTCTTCCTGTTTTTCTCTTTTAAATAATGATTTTATTCTTTCTATTAATGATGGTCTTTCTTCATATTCTTCATCATCATTTATTTCTTCGTCATCTTCTTCTATATATTCTTCTTTTTTGTTTTCTTTATTAAAGAGCCCTTTTATGAAAAGCACAAACTTTTTAATGTATGCAAAAAGCATTCTAAAGCCATGCCCCATATCTGAAAAGGATATAGAAAAAAGCAGCATGCCAAAAGCTATGGTAATAAATGAAAAGACGATTATACCGCCAACTCTGCCCATAAATGAGAGAATAAAACTGCTGCCAAGAGCTCCTAATGTAGCACCTGCTGGCTGTTTAGTAAAATAAAAATCCATGCCTCCAATAAGTCCGCTTATAATTGCAAGGCTTATTATTACACCCATGCCATATATAAACCCTAATATAGGGGAAAGCATAAATGTAAGTCCTTTTTTATATCTGTATAAAAGCACTGATATGTATATGGAAAGAAATGGTATAAATAAGGCAGTCCAGCCAAAATAAAGTCCTAGAAAATCTGCCACATAAGCTCCTGCCTTGCCAAACAGATTTTCTGCCCTTATATCATTATATTTTGAGAACTCTATTGTTGAATATCCTGGGTCCTGCTCAGAATATGAAAGCAGCGAAAGCAGGAAAAATATTGCTATTAATCCAAAAAAAAGCAAAAGAATATCACTTGATATTCCTTTGTCACTGCTGCTGTGTTTTACTGTGTTTTTGTTTACAGTATTTTTGCGTTTTTTCATAAGAAGATAACCACAAATAAACCTAATAATAAGCAGTATACAGCAAAGAATTTAAGCTGAGCTTTTCTAATAAATGCCATCATTACACCTATTACGATAAAGCCTGAAACAAATGCTGCTATCATGCCGGCACCATAAGGTATAAGCATTTCTACACTTGTTATTGTTACATCTTTAATCTGTAAAATCATAGCCCCGAGTATTGCAGGCACTGAAAGCAGGAATGAAAATTCTGCCGCCTCATCTCTTTCTATGCCAAGCATACAGCTGACTGCTATTGTAGTACCGCTTCTTGAAATACCCGGAGTTACTGCAATCCCCTGTGCTATACCTATTATAACACTTTTACCCATTGTAACTCTGCCTCTGCCGTGAAAATTATCTGATATAATTAAAAGAATAGATGTTACAATTAATGCATAACCTACAAAAACGATTGTTTCAAAATAGGCAAGTGCATATTTTTCAAATGCAAGTCCGATTATTGCTGTAGGGATTGATGCAATAATAATGCCCCATAAAAACCTTTTATTTTCAAAGTAGTCTTTTTGAAATCTTTTAAAAAATATACCAAAAAATGCCTTGATAATTAAAAATACACGCCTGCGGAAATAGATTAATACTACAAGTAATGTTGCTACATGAAGCATTACATCAAAAAGCATATCTGGTGTTTCAAAATTTAATATATGTTTTCCTATTGCTAAATGGCCAGAACTGCTGACAGGCAGAAATTCCGTAAGCCCTTGTAAAATTCCTAATATTACTGCTTTTATTGTACTCATTATGATACTGCTCCATTATGTGTGTTTATTATACTTATATGCGGCCGTTTGCTAAAGCGTTTTTTAAAAAATCTTCTAACTGTCTGTTCTGCATACTCATTAAAGTCTGCTTTTTGTGTTATGCCGCTTTCTTCTATCTGACTGTATTCTATAATTGACTGTTTTAATATATTTATGTATTCTTTTTCAATAGAAAATCCAATCAGCTGAATAATTATATTATTTTCGTTAATATTTTCTACATTTTCTGCACTATTTACTACCACAACTGCCCCATTAATTGCAAGTTTTTTTCTGTTTTTTAGTTCTTCAGGTGTTAAGAATTCCTCTGTGTTTAAATCAACATATCTTTTGCCTGCTGGTATTTCCTGTTTTTCTATAAAACTGCCGTTTTCAAAAATTATTTTATTACCTGCTAAAAAGAAAATAACATTTTCATCAATCATTCCATGGTCTATGGCAAGTTTTTTATGTTTTACTAAATGCTGCACTTCTCCATGGATTGGCACTAAATATTTTGGCTTTAATATATTTAATAAAAGAAGTGCATCTTCTTTTGACGCGTGTCCTGAAACATGTATAGGCAAATCATCTGCAGTTATAACAGAGCCGCCCTTTTCATATACATTATTCATAATATATATCAGCCTGTGCTCGTTGCCTGGTATTATTCTTGATGAAAATACAAATGTATCGCCTTTCCTTACTTTTATATTTGAATAGTCATTCTCTGCTATTTTTGTTATAACACTTGCGCCTTCCCCTTGAGAGCCTGTGGCTATAAAGCATATTTTATTATCATCAAGTTTTTCTACCTGTTTTCTTGAGATTAATATATCATCATTAAAGATGAGCTTGCCGTGTTTTCTTGCTGTATCTACATGCTTTATAAGTGATGAGCCTTCAAGAGCCACTTTTCTGCCGTATTTTTCTGCCATATTAAATACTGACTGCAGTCTTTCTGTATTTGATGCAAATGTAGTAAAAAATATGCGGCCTGAGGCTCTTTTAAATACTTGCTCTATACCATTTACTACCTGATGTTCGCCTTTAGTAAAGCCGTTTTTTATTATGTTTGTAGAATCTGCCATTAATAAATCTATACCCTCTTTTCCAAACTCTATAAACTCTTTTAATGGAAACGGTGTACATGTTACAGGGGACGCATCTATTTTGTAATCTGATATATGCACAGCTTTAAATTCTTCTGCAATTTTAAGCAGAACTGCATAAGTGCCGTGTATTGAGTGGCTTATTGGGTAGGCTGTAATCTCAAAATCGCCCCATTCAAAGGGCTTAAAATCATCTATATATATTTGATTAACTGATATATCGTGTTCATTAAGTCTTTTATTTAATATATCCCATGAATATCTGCCGCATACTACTGCTATATCTTTATACTCTTTTATTAAATACGGCACTGCACCGATATGGTCCTCATGGGCATGAGTTATTATCAGCATTATTTTTTTATGTTTTATGGTTTCTATATAGGAAAAGTCTGGAATAATAAGGTCAACGCCTATTTCATCGCTTTTAGTAAATTTAACACCGCAATCAACAATTACTGCATATCTATCTGTTTCATAGATATATATATTCATTCCTATCTCTCCGGCACCGCCAAGGCTGGATATAGATATTTTCATTAAGCTCCCTTAATTAATATTGATGAGGCAAGGGCTGCTATTCCTTCCCCTCTGCCTGTAAATCCCATTTTTTCTGTAGTTGTAGCTTTAATAGTTATAGATGTTGTTTTTATACCCATAATCTCTGCCAGAACTCTCTGCATTTCTGGTATATATGGCATGAGCTTTGGCTCTTGAGCAATTATTTCTGCATCAATATGAGAAATACGCCAGTCGTCATAATATATCATTTCAGAAACACGCTGCAGAAGTATTTTAGAATCTATATCCTTATATTCATCATCACTGTCTGGAAAAAGCATACCAATATCTTTTCCAAAGGCAGGGCCTGCAAGGCTGTCTATAATTGCATGAATTAATACATCTGCATCGCTGTGACCTAAAAGTCCTTTACTGTGGGGGATTTCTATACCGCCTAAAAACAGTTTTCTTGTTTCATCAAACTTATGAGCATCAAAGCCTATTCCACATTTAATATCCATAGCCATACCATTACCAATTTATTTTTTTCACTCTACTGTGCTGGTTTTAATATGTATACTGCTTTTGGGGTTTTAAATATTTCTGCTGCTTTTAAAAGTGCATCTTTATTAATATGCTTTAATGTATCTACATATTTTTCATAGTAGTCTGCACCAAGCCCCATTGTTTCATAAAATGCCATAACCCATGCAACACTGCCGTTTGACTGTGTTTCCATAAGTGATGAGCCTATAATAGATTTTTTTGCTTTTTCTATTTCTTCATCTGTTATAGTTTTATCAAGATTTAAGTTTATTTCATCTATTTTATTTATTGCTGATTCTACATTTTTATAGTCAAGCCCCATAGATACGAAAAATCTTGATGCACAGTATCTTGTAGGGTAGCCTGCACCAACTGCATAAGCATAGCTTGAGTTTTTACGGATTTCAGTAAAATATCTAGAGCTCATACCGCCGCCAAGAATATCTGTAAGCACTTTTAATGCTGCATAGTCTTCACTTCTTGCATCAGGTGCTGTGTATCCTACATACACTTTTGCCTGCTGTATTCTTGAATCTACTACTTCCTGCCTTCTTTCTTCTAAAATAGCCGAGTTACTGCAGTCATATACATAAGGAGAGCCTTTATCAAGCTTTGCAATAGTAGAATTTAATGATACTGCAAGACCTTCATCAAATTTACCAGCAATAACTGCCACAATATATGATGCTTTTATATTATTTTTATAATAGTTTTTAATATCTTCAAAAGTTATTTTTTCAACACTTTCTATCCTGCCTTCTACAGGCATTTCATATGGTGAGCCTTTAAATGCAAGAGCCATAAACCCATTTTGAGCTATTAAGTTAGGGTTATCAAGGGATGTTCTAAGCTCATCTATATGCTGCATTTTTTCTCTTTCAAAAATATCTTCCTTAAATTCTGGAGCTGCCAAAAATGCTGCAAAATCATTATAAACTTTTTCTATTTTATCACTTGGCACAGAAAGCCTTATTTCTAATGCAAATGGAGATACTTTGGCACTTACACTGCCGCCGTAAAATTCTACTGTTTCTAAAACTTTATTACTTTTTACCCATACTCTGCTGAAAAGTGAGCCTATACCATTATTTTCCTGATTTTCAGCAAATAAGCCGCCTTTTATCATTAACTGTATTGTAACTGTTTTTGTAAAATCTCTCTGCTTTGTTAAAATTGTGGCACCATTATTTTCTGCCATCTTGCTGCCTCCTGAAAGGAATACCATAACTGTCATATTTGCAAGCACTAAAAGTACTATAACTATTATTAATATTTTAAGTTTTTTCATATTATTTATCCAGTACTTCTACCTTTCTGCCAGATACTTTTAATCTTCCTGCTGCATATAACGCTACTGCTTCGCTGTATGCTGTATGTTCTTGCTCTAATATTCTTTCAGACAATGTATCTTCTGTATCGTTATCATATACAGGCACAGTTTTCTGCAAAATTACAGGACCAGTATCCATACCGCCATCTACAAAATGAACTGTGCAGCCGGAAACTTTTACACCATAATCTATTGCCTGTTTTTGTGCATGAAGACCTGGAAAAGATGGAAGTAATGCAGGGTGAATATTAATAATTCTGTTTTTATATGCATCTACAAGTTCCTGAGTAACAATTCGCATATAGCCTGCTAAACATATTAAATCAATATTATACTCTGATAAAGCATTTATGATTTCTTTATCATATTCTGCCCTGTCACTTCTGTTTTTTGATGGTATAACAATGGTCTTTATACCAGCCTCAGCTGCATATTCAAGACCTTTTGCATTTGGATTGTTAGAAAATACAACTGCTATCTGGCAGTTCTTTAAAACACCTTTTTCTATATTTTTAAGCAGGGCAAGAAAGTTACTTCCCCTGCCTGAAATAAATACTGCTATATTAATCAAAATCTATCCCTTTTATTTTAACTGTATTATCGCCTTTTACTGCTTTACCAATAACAAAAGCTCTTTCGCCAGTTTCTGCTGCTGCTTTTATTACATTATCTTTATCTTCTGGAGATACTACAAATATATAGCCAACTCCCATATTAAATACACGGTAAAGCTCATGTTTATCAATATCTGATACTTCTGCAAATCTTTTTATAACTTTAGGCATTTCTACATCTGTAACATCAATCTCTGCAGAAATATCTTTTGGCAGCACCCTAGGAATATTATCATAAAAACCGCCGCCAGTAATATGCACCATACCTTTTACATTAACTTTGCTTACTACATTCTGCACTGTTTTTGCATATATTTTTGTAGGAATAAGAAGTGCATCTGCCACTGTTACATCATCATAAAAAATGTCTGATGCTTTATATCCCATATCATTAAATAACACATTCCTAAGCAGTGAATAGCCGTTGCTGTGAAAACCTGAACTTGAAAGTCCTAATATTATATCGCCATCTTTAATAGATGAACCGTCTATTATTTTTTTCCTGTCTACAATACCTACAGCAAAGCCTGCTAAATCAAAATCTTTATTTACATAAAGACCAGGCATCTCAGCAGTTTCGCCCCCAAGAAGTGCACAACCTGCATCTTTACAACCTGCAGTTACACCTTGCACAACATCTTTCATAGTTTCAGGCACTAACTTGCCAACTGCCACATAATCTAAGAAAAATAATGGTTTAGCACCAGTTACAAGCAGGTCATTTACACTCATTGCAACTAAATCAATACCTACTGTATCATACTTTTCACTCATTAAAGCTACTTTTAATTTTGTACCAACACCATCTGCACCAGAAACAAGTACTGGTTCTTCCATATTTTTAAATTCTGCCAGACTGAAAAGTCCTGCAAAACCGCCTATACCGCCTATTACACCATTTATTTTAGTGCTGTCTACTGATGATTTAATAAGAGAAACAAATCTGTTCCCTTCGTCAATATCAACTCCGCTTTGTCTATAACCTGTTTTTTGTGTTTCGCCACGCCTACTCATCGTTTTTTAACCTTTCTATTTCTTCTTTAATATATTTTTCTGCAATTGCTGGAACAATATTTCTAACAATTTCTTTCATATTAGATGCAATAACTTCTTTTACTGCTTCTTCAAGGAAATGTTTATCTATTGCATTGCCAAGCATTGCTATTATTTCATCTCTGCTTATTGTAACAGTTATGCCGCCAAATCTGCCAGATGTTTCAGGGCTGTATGTTTCTGCCTGTTTAACTTCTGTCTGCTGAATTTTTGCAGGCTCTTGAACTGCTTCTTCTTTCTGTACTGGAAGAACTGGTTCTTCTACTGCTGTCTCTTTATCTTCTGCCGCTTCTTCAGTTTGATTTTCAGACATATCAAAAGATGTTTCTTCTGCCTGTGCTTCTTCAGTTTCTTCTATAACTTCTTCATCTGCAGGCTCAGTAGTTTCTTCTTCTGCTGCCATTTCTTCTACTGGGTTTTCTTCTGCAATATCTATTGATTCTGCCATAGTAGACATTTCTTCTAATGACGGCATTTCTGGAAGTTCATCTACTGCAGGAATAACTGTTTCTTCTGCTGTTTCTGCAGCAATTTCTTCTTGTATATTTTCCAGCATTTCTTCCTGTACAGGCTCATTATCAGCTATATCAAAACTATCTGCAGTTTCTTCTGCTTTATCTTCAAATAATGCAGTATCTTCTACAGGTTCAGTTTCTTCTGAAAGTTCTGGAATAATTTCTTCCTGTTTTTCTTCCTGCTCTTGAGTTTCTTCAACAGATATTGCTGTATCTGCAGCTTCTTCCTGCACTTCATTATTATCTGCTGATATTTCTTCTGCTGCTGTATCTTCTTCACTTTCTACAGTAATATCTTCTGATAAATCTAATTCATTATCTTCTGACTGCATATCTACAGAAGTTTCTTCCTGTGCAACAGGTGCATCTGAAAGCCAGTCATCATCATCTACAAGTAATGTTTCCTGCGGCTGTTCTTCTGCTGGAGCTTCTTCCTGATATGCTGTTTCTTCAGCCAGTACTTCTTCTAAAGGCTCATTTATTTCTTCATCTGCATTATCTGTATTATCTGCACTTTCTTCCATTATATTTTCTTCTGGAAGTGCTTCCTGCATATCTTCTATATTTGGAAGTTCCATATTTTCATTTTCATTTTCATCTGCCTGCATATCTGCAGTTTCCTGACTGTCCTGCATTTCATCTGTAGAAACATCATCTACATCTGGAAAATCTGGAAATTCATCAAGTCTTTCATTTTTACTTATGTTATCTACTTCTTCTAAATTATCCTGCATAACATATTCATCTGAAATATCAGCAGCATCATCAATATCAGGCAATACTGGGTTATGGACTGCTGTTATATGGTCAGGAATTTCTATTTCTTCAGTATTTACTGGTGCATTTTCTTCTTCCTGAACTTCTGCTGTTAAAGGTATTTCTTCCTGTGGTTCTTCAGTATTTACAGGCTCATTAAATTCCGCTTCTTCCACTGGAGTTTCTTCAACTGCAGGCATATCTAAAACTTCTTCATTTTCTACTGCATCAAATGTTTCTTCTGCAGTTTCTTCTACTGCAGTTTCATCTAATACGGCAGGTTCAGTTTCCTTTTCATCAAAAGAAATATTTACCTGTTCTTCATCATTATTTTCTGCAACTATAATATCTTCTTCAGGGCTTTCTTCAATAATACTGCTTTCTGCAGTAATATCTGCAGTTTCTTCCTGTGGTTCTTCCTGATTTTGCTGGAGAGCTTCTTCTGCTTCTTTTGGAAGTTTATCAAATTCTAATGATGGGGCAGTATCTAAATCTTCGGCATAGCCGTTATCTGTTAAATCATCAGGCTGCACTTCTTCTAAATTTTCTAAATATTCTTTTTTAGAAAGACCGTCTATAACTTCACCAGTAGTTAAAGATGCTGTTGGAGTAATATAATCATCATTATCTCTTGCAAAATCAGCTTCTGCTATTTTTTCCACAATACCTGCAGGCATCATATCTGCATCAGATGATAATTTTTCATTTAATGACTGAGAATCAAAAGGCTTAACAAGATAATCATCAGCACCTGTTTTTTCTAAATCACTTTCGTCAAATCTATCAAACGCACCAACTAAAAGTATGATAGATGCTGACGGCTGTGCTGCTTTCAGCTCTTTTATATATTCTGATATAATAATGTTATCAAGTTTATTATCAAGCAGAATATAGTCATACTGTTCAGACTGCATTTTTAAAGCTGCATCTTCTTTGGAAAAAACTTTAACAATGTCATACCTGTCTACATCAATAGAAAGGTCAATTACTCGGTGTATTGTAACACTGTCATCAATAAGAAGTACTTTACTTTTCATTATGTGCCCTCGAGAAGTTATATTATAAGTTATAGTAACATATCATTATATAAGAAAAAAAGCAAATTTTATTTATTAATACAAGCGAAAAAATACATTTTTTGATAGATTTATTTTATATGTAAAAAAATTAGTGGTTTGATAAGGATATTTTATTAAAATTCTTCCTTTCACTCAAGATGATACTGTCTATACATTTTTTATTTTCTTTTTATATACATAGCATCGCCGTAACTGAAAAATCTGTAATTTTTCTGCACTGCTTTACTATATGCCTGCATAATTAAGTCATAACCGCCTAAAGCTGTAACCATTGCTAAAAGAGTAGATTTTGGCAGATGAAAGTTTGTTATCATATTATCTACTATCTTAAAATTATAAGGCTCCATAATAAATATATTTGAGCTGTTTTCTCCAGCTTTTATTATGCCATTATCATTTGCAGCAGTTTCTAATGCTCTTACACTTGTAGAGCCTACTGCGGTGAGCTTTTTCCCTTTAGATTTTAAAAGATTAATTTGTTCTGCTGCCTCATCTGATATATAATATCTTTCATGGTGCATTTCATGGTCTTCCATATACTCTGTCTTTACTGGTCTGAAAGTGCCAAGACCTACATCAAGTGTAAGTTCTATTACTTCTACACCTTTATTTTTTAAAGCAGTAAGCAGGCTTTCAGTAAAATGCAGCCCTGCAGTTGGTGCTGCTGATGAGCCAGTATATTTTGCATAAACTGTCTGATAGTCCAGCTTATCCTGCTGAGTATCTTTTCTATCTATATATGGCGGCAGCGGAACATGACCTTTTTCCTGCATAATCTTTTCTATATCACTTTCTGCCTGAATAAGCCATAAACCATCATTTAGTTTTTCAAGCAGTGTAAAATACATTCCTTCCGCAATAACTTTATCCCCCGGCTTAAACTTACCGCGGACAAGCCCTTTAAAGTGAGTATTATCCATAACATCTGTAACAAATACTTCAGATGCTCCGCCAGTTACTTTCTTTGCATAAAGCCTTGCATTTCTTACTTTTGTATTATTTACAACTAAAAAAGATGTATCATCTAAAAGGTTAACTATATCTGAAAAAATATGGTCTTGAATACTTTTACTTACTGTATCTACCATCATAAGCCTGCACTTATCCCGCTTTTCAGCAGGATAAAGTGCTATTAATTCTTTTGGCAGATTGTAATCAAATTTATCTACTTTTGTTGCCATTATTTTGCATGCTGCATTATAAAAGATTTTAAATCCTGTAATTCAGGTGTAATTTTATATGATACTTTCTGTCTTTCTTCTAAATCACGGATACCCTCCGGCATTTCAGGCCATACACCTAATACTTCATGTATAACATCTGGAAATTTTGCAGGGTGAGCAGTAGATAAACATACTGTATTATCTGCAACTATTTCCATCTGTCTTGCAGCATATATACCGCATGCAGTATGAGGGTCAATAACATAATCTGACTGTTCAAATACTTTTCTAATAGTATCTTTCATATTTTCATCAGATGCTTCCCCAGCAATAAAATCTCTCTGCAGCTGGCCTAATAAATGACCACGGATATCTATTTCTTTTTCTACCCTTAAAAGCTCCATAGCATCTGCTACTTTTTCGCAGTTTTCCCCATAGAGATAGTAAAGATATCTTTCAAAGTTACTTGCAACTTGAATATCCATAGCAGGACTTATTGTAGGATGCACCCTTTCTATACTGTAATCACCAAATTTTACAGCTCTTGTTAATATATTATTTCTATTAGTAGCAATCATAAGTTTTGCAATAGGAAGACCCATTCTTCTAGCTAAATAGCCGGCAAACACATTACCAAAGTTACCAGTAGGCACAACAATATTTATTTCATCGCCCACTCTGTGTACAGTTTTAAAATATATCCAGAAATAATATACAGTCTGAGCTAAAATTCTTGCCCAGTTAATAGAGTTAACTGCACCAAGGCTGTATTCTTCTTTAAACTCTAAATCATTAAATGTGCGTTTAACTAAATCCTGGCAGTTATCAAAGTTACCACCTATTTCTAAACAGAATACATTAGGTGATTCTGTAGTAGTCATCTGCATTTCCTGCACCTGACTTACTCTGTTTGCAGGGTAAAGCATAAAAATATTTATATTCTTTTTGCCTTTTACACCATAGATTGCAGCACTTCCAGTATCGCCGCTTGTAGCACCTAAAATATTTAACTGCTGGCCTCTTTTAGTTAAGATATATTCAAAAAGATTGCCTAAAAACTGCAGTGCCACATCCTTAAAAGAATATGTTGGACCATGATAAAGCTCAGCAACACGCATACCTGCAGCTTTTCTTACAGGTATCATATTAACAGTATCATATTTTGCATAACTTTTTTGAATAATAGCCATAAGGTCATTAGAAGGGATACCTTCCTGATATCTGTTCATGATTTCATAAGCAAGCTTTGTGTAAGGAAGTTCTGATAAGTGTTTTAAATCTTTTTCATTTAAGTGTGGTATTTTTTCAGGTATTAAAAGACCGCCGTCACTTGCAAGTCCCATCATAACAGCTTCTTCAAATGAAAGACCAGATACTCCGCCTCTTGTGCTTTTATAACGCATACTTTTTTCTCCTGCATAATATTATATATCCATAACACTATATATGGAATTTTTTATTACTGCAAGAATAAAATATATTTATGTTTTTATATTATAAAATAGTCTGAATTATTTAAAAGATAATAAAAATATAATAGAAAATTTTTATGCTGAATATAACAAAAAACCCGCCTTATTTTTATAAAGCGGGCAGTATATAAAATAATGTATAAAAATTACATTAATTCAATGCCAGTGAAGAAAAATGCAACTTCTTCTGCTGCTGTTTCTGGTGCATCTGAACCATGAACTGCATTGTTATCAATATTTTTACCATATAATTTACGGAGAGTGTTAGCTTCTGCTGCTTCTGGATTAGTTGCACCCATTAAAGCTCTCCAGCCTTTGATTGCATCTTCTTTTTCTAAGCACATAACTATGCATGGACCTGAGCTCATGAAATTAGTTAAGTCATTATAAAATGGACGCTCTCTGTGAACAAAATAAAATCTTTCAGCTATAGCTTTAGTCATGTGGATTTTTTTCATAGCTTTAATAGTGAAACCTTCTGCTTCTATTCTATCAATAATTTTACCTGCATTTTTTGCAGCTACTGCATCTGGTTTAATAATAGCAAATGTTTTTTCAAGCATTCTTTTCTCCTTTGTTATTTCTTGTTTTCTTATTTTTTATGTATGCTTTTACTATTTTTTTAATATAATTTCAAGATATTTTAAAAATATCTGCAAAATTTAACCAATAATTACTGCTATAAAGTCTAATTTACCATTTTTTGAAGAAAGTCCATGGTATTCGCCTTTATTACAGAGCATTACATCATTTACTGTAACTTCTACTTCCTTACCGTTATCATTATATATACCTGTGCCTTCTGTAATGATATATATTTCTAAGTCATCTATATGCTGATGATAGCCTATTGCAGAATCTTCTTCTAATCTCATATGATTAAAGGCTTTTACTTTGCCATCTATTCCTTTTAATATGTCGTAAGGAAAACTGAAAGCCGTGCCTTTGCCATCTCTTGGGGCAGTCATTTCCATTGGATTAATCAGCTGAAATTTAGTAACCATATTATACCTCTATTAAAAATTTTTATCCATTCTATATCTGCTTAAACATTACTGTATTTTCAAAACTTTTAAAACTCTATTTCTTTTGCTTTGTATTCCAGCACTTTTATATATTTATCAATATCCTTTTTAGGAATAGTGTTTTTTTCAGGCACCATTACAACTTCTATTTTTTTATAATAGTTCCACATATCTATCTCTATAATATCACCAGCTTTTAACTGCAAAGCAGGTTTTGAATCTCTGCCGTTTACTTTTATAAACCCTTCATCAGCTGCCTCATTTGCAACTGTTCTGCGTTTAATAAGCTGTGCCGTTTTTAGAAATTTATCAAGTCTCATTATTTTACCTTAAACCTGTCTGATGCTTTTAATACAATAATTGTTTCTTTATGTTTTTTAAGCCATTCTGCAACAGATTTTGCAAAGAGAGCTTCCCCTATTGCATTTCTGATTTTGCCTTCTGTTTCGTTATCCATTTTGTATTTGCTCATAAACTCATCAACATAACATACTGCCCATAAATCATTATATTTAAAAGGCTCAGTTAAGCCGCCTTTTTGTGTTTTTTCTAATGCTCTCTCCATCTCTATAGGCACATAAGTTACATCTACCCAGCCAATATTCCCGCCGTCTGCAGCACTTATATCAAGAGATTTTTTCCGCGCCTCATCACTGAAATCTGCACCCTGCTTTATGCTTTTTATGATTTTATTTATTTCAGATTTTGTTTGAGCAGTAATTAACCTGGCTTTATATTTATCTTTAAGCCCGTATTCATCGCCTTTTTCATCAACCATATTATATATGTCTTCTTCAGTAATCACTACCTGCGGCATAAATATCTGGCTGCGGATTCTTGCCTGAATAATCTGCCCCTTAATCTGATAGCGGTATTGTGCTAAACTTAAGCCTTCCTTAGCTATCATTTTTTCAAACTGTGCAAGGCTCACTTTATTATTTGCAGCAATCTCATTAACAGCCCTGTCTACTTCTGCATCAGTTACCTTTATACCTTCCCTTTCTGCAGCTATCTCCATAATAGTTGCTTCTATTAAAAAGTTCAATGCCTGTGCTTTAAACTGTTCAAGCTGTGTGTTTCTTGTTGCTTCATCAGGTATAGAAAGCAGCCTTTTATATGTGGCAGGGTCAAGGCCCTCAATATCATAAGAAGTAATTATCTTATTGCCAACATGGGCTTCTATCTTACCTATTACTTCCGCTTTTAGCTGATAAGGAAGCATCACTAAGATTAATGTCAGTAAGATATTCAATATCTGCATTTTTGTAAAGTTCATTAATTAATTCCTCTATTTTTTTATCCTGCTCTTTATTATAAAGAGAAAAATGTATTTGTGTTTTTACATCATCATAATTAATTCTTTTAGGCTTGCTGTATTCCTTTACTAAAAATATATGATAACCGTATTCACTTTTTACTATATCACTTATTTTACCAGGCCTTAATTTAAATGCTTCACCAAAAATTTCTGGATAATCTGTATCTATAATAAAACCTAAATCGCCGCCATCTTCTTTTTCAGGACCTTCTGAATAGCGGGTAGCTACTTCATTAAATGCAAGACCTCTTTTTAACTCTGCCATAGCTTTTTCTGCCACCTGTTTGTCAGTTGTAAAAATCTGAAAAAGATGAGCTTTTTTTGCTGGCTCTTTTTGGCTGTAAAGCTCTGTGTATTCCTGTTTTATTTCATCTTCTTTAATATCTATATTACTGTTTATCATATCAGCAATAAGTGTTTCCACCATAAATTTTTCTCTTAATATTTCTGATAATGCATTAGCATCTGTATCAAAAGAGCCGGAATATACTTTTAAATCCTGAGTGCCTGCCTCTGATAAAAAACTTTCTGTAACTGCATTTATTTTCTTTTCATCTACTTTTATATCACGGCGACGAGCTTCCTGAAGAAGTAAATTATGCTCTATAAAGTTTTTTACAAGATATTTTTTTACTTCCTCGTTTTTTAAATCTTTTTCATTCATTTCTTTTAATACAACACCTGCAAATTTAAAAAAATCATCAGTATATAATGTTTTACCATTAATAACTACATAAGCAGTTCTGTTGTCTTTTGGAACATTTGCTGTATCTGCCTTTTTTTCTTTTTCAAAAAGGCTGCAGCCTGCTGTAAAAAGCAGTAATGATATTACTAAAACACTTACCTTTTTCATCTACTCTCCTTTTATTTAATCTGCCCTTGAAAGTGTGTATAAATCCTGAAAAAAATCTGCCGTTACTTTCAATGGCTCACTTGCGTCCACTGCAAGAGAAAGCTCATACTCTGAAATAAATCTATATAATATTTTTCTATCCTGAGAGCATTTTACAATTAATGCAGGGTTTAGCTTTGTTTCCTTTGCAAAAGTTATTTTTGATGCACCAGATTTAGAAAGCATGAGTTTTTCTGCACCCAGCATACTTGCAAAGTTTTTAATAAGCATGATTAAAGAAAGATTTAAAACTTCTTCCGGCAGCTCTCCATAGCCTGCCTCTATTTCCTTTAAAAGTTCCTGCATACTATTCATATCATAAATATCTGCAAACCGTCTATAAAAATCAAACCTTATTCGCGGATTTTCTATATAATCTGCTGGTATAAAATATGCAATATTAGAGTTTATCTCTGTATCTGCAATATTTGTATACTCCCCTTTCATTTCCTGCACTGCTTCTTCTATCATAGCAACATAAAGTTCATAACCAACTCTTACCACAAACCCAGACTGCTCTGCACCTAAAATATTACCTGCACCTCTAAGCTGTAAGTCATACATTGCTATTTTAAAGCCACTGCCTAAATCTGAAAGCTGCTGAATAATTGAAAGCCTTTTTTGTGCAATATCATTAAGCCTTGCAAAATCATCTACTGCTAAATAACAGTAACCACGCCTTGCACTTCTGCCCACTCTGCCCTTTAACTGATAAAGCTGAGAAAGTCCAAAATGAGCAGCATTATTTATTATGATAGTATTAACATTTGGAATGTTGATACCGTTTTCTATAATAGTGGTAGCAACAAGCACATCTATTTCCCCATTATAAAATGAAGAAAGTATCTGCTCCATAGTTTTTGCATCCATCTGCCCATGAGCATAATCTACTCTTGCAAGTGGAAGTTCTCGTTTTATTTCAAGAGCTGCTTCCTGTATATCCTGCACTCTGTTATGGAGAAAAAATACCTGACCGCCCCTTTCAAGCTCTACTTTTATAGCTTTTATCCTTTCTGCTAAACCTTTAATAACTTTCACTACTACAGGCAGCCTGTTTTCAGGCGGTGTTTCTATAATACTCATATCCCTTATGCCTGATAAAGAAAGCTGTAATGTTCTAGGTATTGGAGTGGCACTTAAAGTTAGAGTATCCACATTTCTTTTGATTGATGCAATTTTTTCCTTATGGCTTACCCCAAACCGCTGTTCTTCATCTATTATTAAAAGCCCTAAATCTTTAAAGGATAAATCTTTTGATAATATTTTATGAGTGCCGATTAATATATCAACAGTGCCCTCTGACACTTTATTAAATATACTTTTCGTTTCCTTATCTGTTCTAAACCGTGATACAAATTCAATATTTACAGGCAGCCCTTTAAACCTTTCTATAAATGTTTCATAATGCTGCCTTGCAAGTATAGTTGTAGGCACAAGCACTGCAACCTGTTTACTGCATGCAATAGCCTTGCAGGCTGCACGCATGGCAACCTCTGTTTTTCCAAATCCAACATCACCGCATACAAGCCTTTCCATCGGTGTTTCGCTTTCCATATCATTATAAACATCATAGATAGCTGAAAGCTGGTCTTCTGTTTCTGTATATTCAAAATTTCTTTCAAATATCTCTATTAATGAGCCGTCATCATTAAAAGCAAACCCTTTCCTTGCTTTTCTTTCTGCATACAGCCTAAGCAAATCTTCTGCAATATGTTTTGCACTTTCTTTTGCATGTTTTTTAAGTTTCTGCCATGCAGAACTTTTTAAGCTGTTTAATTTTGGCTGCTGGTTCTGCATGCCTATATATTTCTGCAGCTGACCTATTGAGTGAAGCGGAACATAAAGCAAATCTTCCCCTTCATACATAATAGATAAGAAATCCCCTTCGCTGCCTGCAATTACCATATGTTTTATACCCTGATATATACCTATACCATGGTTTACATGTACTACATAATCGCCTTCTTCTAAATCTGAAAGTTTAGTATTAAATGCATCTTTCTTTTTAGGCTTTGGCTTTCTTTTTGTAAAGCCGAATATATCCATATCAGAAATAACTGCCAATGAGCTTTCCTTATCAATAAATCCACCAGAAATGTGCTTTCTGTATAAGGAAATAGAGGGCTTTTCTATTTCTGATAATTTCTTTATTTCCTTTGGAAAAATATCATAATCTCTAAGAAAATCTTTAAATATGCCAGTAAACTTTTCACTTTCTACAGAAAATACTATCTTCATATTTTCTTTTAAAAGAGCAAGCAGAGTTTCTGCCGCATTAGTCATAGACTGGTATAAGTTTTTTTTCTCAAATGAAAACCGTGTTTTTGAACTTGCAAAAGTTAAAGGCACACTTGCAACACTGTCTGTTATTTCTGATATTACATATAAGTTGTTTCTGCTTAATTTTTCTACTGCCTCTTTTGCTGTTATAAAACTTTCTTTTTGAATATCATTTTGTACAGATGATTCTATTATATCATAATATCCATATACACTGTCCTGCAGATTACTCATTAAGCAAGCAGTATCATAATTGCCTAAATATTCAAAAATATCTGACTGTTCTTTATTTATATATGGAGCAAGCCAGTGGAAACCTGCAAACTTGCCAAAACTTTCTGCCTTTTCTTTTAATTCATTATCTTTAAGCTGCTCTTTAAATTCTTCAGTAGTAATAAGTAAATCTGTAACTGGCAGTATTTTTAAGCTAGTGATTTCTTTTTTCCTTGCCTGGCTGTCTTTATTATATATAAAAATACTTTCTATTTCTTCATCAAAATATTCTATACGGACAGGGTCATCATATCCTGCTGGAAAAATATCTGCAATACCACCGCGAAAAGTATATTCTCCCGCATCTGTTACAAATTCTACATGTATATAACCTAACTTATCAAGCTCACTTTCAAACCTTTTCATTGGGTATTCTTTATCTTTTTCCAGTGTGATAGTGCTTTCTAAAAACTCATTCTTAAACGGTATTTTTTTAAGCACAGAATATGGAGATAAAAGCAGAATATAGTCTTTTTCATTAAGTATATTATAAAGAGTACTGCTTCTTGCAGCCATAATGGAAGTAAGCGGTCTTGCTTCTTCAAAAGGGTTTTGAGTGTATGATGGATAGTCTAATATTTTTAAATCAGAGAAAAGCTCCAATTCATTTTTTACACTTTCCATAATAGACTTATTTTCAGGCAGAAAAATAACTAAGGGAACACCTTTTTTCTTTTTATGACATGCATAAAAAGAGGCTGATGCTCCCCAGGCATTATGATATTCAAAATAGTTAGACATTACTAACCTGCAAACCTGCCAAACATTATTTCATCTACAAGGCCGCATATAATATGGGCACTCATAATATGTATTTCTTGAATTCTTGCTGTTGACTGGTGGTTTACTACAAGTATTTTATCGCAGAGTCCTGGCATTTTGCCGCCGTCTCTGCCTGCAAAACCTATTGTTTTAGCTTCGCATTTAATGGCTCTTTTTAAGCCTCTTATTACATTTTCAGAATTACCGCTTGTGGAAATTCCCCATACAACATCACCTGGATTTGCTAATGCTGCAACCTGCTTTTCAAATACTTCATCAAAGGAATAGTCGTTGCCTACTGCTGTTAAAAGTGATGTATCAGTAGTAAGTGCAACGGCAGCAAGGGGCGGCCTTTCCATTACAAAACGGCTTGCAAACTCTGCTGCTATATGCTGAGCATCTGCTGCTGAACCACCGTTGCCGAAAATAAGAAGTTTATTACCATTTTCAAAGCATTCTACTATTGTTTTTGCTATTTCTTCTATAATTCCTGCATGGTCTAATGCAAATTCTTTATGGGCTTTTATTGCCTCATCAAACATATCTTCAATATATTGTTTCATAATATCTCCTTAGATACATACTAAAATAATAGATATTTTATAAAATAGCAAGGGTTTATATGTTACATTGCTGCTGTTTTTGACGGGTTATACTGTTTCAAATTACTTATATTTTCAAATGGTAATAAATCAGATTTATATATTAATTTTGTAACTTATCTTAACTCGTTTATCCAGCCTTGTTTATTAAGAATTTCTCTATTTTCTGCTTCTAGTTTTTCTCTGCTTTTACCGCAGGCAACAAAGCAGTTTATTTCTTTTGTTGTCATAGGTATTAATGATATAAGCCTTTCTTTTTCTTCTT
The DNA here is from genome assembly GCA_944324465.1 of uncultured Mucispirillum sp. Taxonomy (GTDB): domain Bacteria; phylum Chrysiogenota; class Deferribacteres; order Deferribacterales; family Mucispirillaceae; genus Mucispirillum. Next base: position 56,071 of record CALUWI010000009.1, read on the forward strand.
CAGAAATATTTTTATTTAATATCCAGTTTCTATAAATATTTTTAGCTATTTCTAAAATTTATTCATCACTTAATACAATATCTTTTTCTTCGTTTGTTTTAGTCATTTTGTTCTCCTTTTTTACTAATTATATTATTACAGTATAGATTATATCTGTTATTTTTTCAACAAACAAGGCTTGATTAATTATAAACCTGTAATGTATTACTTTTTCCAAGTATGTAAAATTTTATCCGATAAAATTTTTGGAATAGAAGATTGTATTTAAACTGTACTTCTTATTTAGGAGATTAAAAAAGCCTTCTTGTTATTAAGAAGGCTTATAGTATTATTTTTCTGTATGGCATGCGCCGCCAGCACAGCATGAACCCTGTGGACAGCATGACTGAGCAGCTTTTTTATCTGTATTATAAAAACCGCTGCCTGTTAAGTGGTATGATGTAACAGATACTTTTCTTTCTGCCTGTTTGCCGCAGTAAACACATTCTGTTACTCGTTCTTCATTATTAATGCTCTGCATTTTTTCAAAATCTTTACCGCATGATGTGCAGTGATATTCATATATTGGCATATTTTTCCCTCACTGGTTATTTATCAAATACTAAATTTATTACTTTATAAAATTATTGCAATAGTTTTTATTCTGCTGATGCTGCTAAATCTTCACATACAATATATACTGGATGGCCTATATATGTAATTGAGCCTACTCCATAACCTATGTTTCCGTCAACTGCTCCAAGGTTGGAAGCACCTTGATAATGGGTATTTACTAAAAACTTACTGCCTATGATAGCATTATAGCCTTCTTTTTCTGCTATGCTTTGTGCCTCATCTATTAAGTCGCCTTGATATTTATGCATTACTTTACTGAAATTTCTGTTATTATTAAATTCTTCCCTTTCTGGTGCACGAAATTCTGTTGTTGAGCGTATAACAGATGGTCTTATTTTGATTATCTCACAGCCTGTTACTGGGTATGAATCTATAAAAAATACACCTAAAAATTCTTTACTTTTACTATTTGATGTAGATACTTTCTGTTCCTGTTCACTGTTTTGTGCCTGTGCATAAACCATAAACGGCATAAAACATGCGGCTAATAATGCAATAACTCCTTTAATCATCGGGTACCCCTTTCTAAAATCCTTTATTTAAGATGCTTTCTCTTATTTCTTTTAATATTTTCCAGCTGCCTTCTTCTAATACAAAATATGATTTTGAATAGCAGCAGATAAGTTTATCTTCTTTTATATCCCTTAATTTTTCTAAAAACAGTATTTCTGCACTTTCATTATTATATAAAACTTTGTAAATTTCAACAGATTCAGGTATAAATGTTTCTATTAGATTGTTAAAATGTTCTCCATAACTTTCTTTTGTTTCAAAATACCTGCGAAATTCACTATCTACACTGTATATATCGTATATTTTTTCATATTCTTTATTTTTAAAATATTCTAACCGCTTTTGCAATATATTTTCTGCCTTAATCATTAAAACCCTCAATGCCTTCTTTAAAGAAATAGTAGCCTATTTTATTAAGCATATCATTAAATGTTGCCCGCTTAAATGCACTTACATATACTGCATCACAGTATTCTTTTTTTACTTCATCTAATTCTTCATCGCTTAATTTATCTATCTTATTAAATACAATTATTCTTTCTTTTTCCATCAGCTCCATTTCTTCTAACACTTTCTCCACTGATTTTATGTGCTTTTTAAAGTGTTTGTCGCTTATGTCTACCACATGTAAAAACATATCTGCATTATGCAGTTCTTCTAATGTTGATTTAAATGCACCAGCTAAATTTGCAGGCAAATCTCTTATAAAGCCAACTGTATCTGTAATGATTACATCCCTTTCCTTTGGAAAGCGTATTCTTTTACTTGATGTATCAAGAGTAGCAAAAAGCAGATTATCTGCATAAACATCTGACTTTGTTAAGCTGTTTAATAATGTTGATTTTCCTGCATTAGTGTATCCTATGATAGATACAACAGGCAGGGAATTTTTTTCCCTTCTTGCTCTTTGTATGTCCCGTGCCTGCTCTGCCTTTTTCAGCTTGTCATTTAAAAATGCAATCCTGTCGCTTATCCGTCTTTTATCTATTTCGAGCTTTGTTTCTCCCGGCCCTCTGCCGCCGATACCACCTGTAAGCCTTGATAAAGAATCGTCTTTTGCTCCAAGCCGTGGAAGAATATATTTAAGCTGTGCAAGCTCAACCCGTATTTTACCTTCATTACTTTTTGCCCGTCTGGCAAAAATATCAAGTATAAGCTGAGTTCTGTCTAATATTTTTAGTTCCGTAAATTCTGCAACTGCTCTTGATTGAGATGGTGACAAACTGTTATCAAAAATTATATATTCTGCACCAGTAAGCAGTGCTTTAATAACTGCTTCCCTCAGCTTGCCTGGCCCTACCACATATTTTGGATGTATTTCTTTTTTCACCTGAGGCATACGAGCAATTATATGCACACCTGCACTTCGTGCAAGCTCTTCAAGTTCATCTAAATTTATATCGCACTCATCTTTACTTTTAAATACACCTGTTAATACTGCATATTCGCCCTCTTTAGCTATATGCATCTGGTCAGTTTTTCTTTGTATCTCATCATCTAATGCTTCAATAAAGAGTGGATAATCTGTTTTTTGGTTATATGGGTCCGTATCTTCTAAATATCCAAACTCAGTCTGAGATGTATCAATTTCCGGCGGTAAAATATATGCTGTATCTAAAAGCATAGGGTAGCCTTTACTATCCATAGCACAAGCTGTAACACTGTCTAACCTTAAAAGTGCTAAGTCTGCCATATCATCATGGTCTAATTTATCGCCTTTTGGGTGAGTATGAATTAATCTTAACCCTCTTAATCTGCCGGGAGCAAGTTTAAATCTGGAAAGTACAGGAATCATGATACTGTCATAACTTCCAACAAGTACATATTCAATACCGCCTGCCCTGTTTATTAATAGACCTAACTGCCTGCCTGTTTCATAAGAATAGGTACATAACTGTTTCAAAAGGTCAATGGAAATTATATCTGTTCCTTGACTTTTTTTGTTTTCCAGCTTTTCTATCTGTTTTATTATTTTCTGGGAAATTCCCTCTAAACTGCCGTATAAAATTTTAATATCCTTATTATTTTTTTCATATATATACAGGTTTTAAACTTTTTTTTCAAGGATAATTATAATTATTGACACATTTATACTCTTTTATTATAACTCCACTATGGAAGAATACAGCTATATTGAAATATATAAAGATAAAAATATACTGGCAGTGCAGAAAAATCATGGTGTATATGTGATACCAGATAGACAGAATACTGTTACACCATTAATAGATATTTTAAGGCAGGATTACGGCGAAATATATGTTACTCACCGTCTTGATGCAGGCACTGGCGGCTTAATGATTTTTGCCAGAAATAAATATGCTCACAGACATTTATCTATGCAGTTTGAAAAATCTGCAGTTACAAAATATTATATTGCTGTTACTGAAAATAAAATATTTCCTCAGTCTTTAATGCTTCCACTTGCTAAATCAAACCATGGAAAATATGCCGTTAATTTTAAAAGCGGCAAAAAGGCAGTTACTTCTTTTTATAACCTTTCATCAAGTAATAAAGGTGCATTAATACTTGCTGAACCTAAAACCGGCAGAACTCACCAGATAAGAGTACATCTTAAATCATTAAAAGCACCGCTTTTTCAGGATTTCCTTTATAATAAAAAAACAGATGATAAAAGGCTTACTTTGCAGTGCTTTTATATGGGGCTTTTAAATCCTGAAAATGAGAAATATATCAGCTTTAAATCAAATATTACAAATTTTATGCTTAAACATATCAATCTACTTGAATTATCAGAAAAAAGTGTGTATCAATATAATTATGAAAGCAAACAATCAATTTAAAAATATACTTGTATTTAACCCGGCTTATTTAGGGGACACTATTATTACTACACCATTAATAAGAGCTCTGCATGTGCTTTATCCAAAAGCAAGAATATCTTTCTGCGTACGGCCTGAACATGCTGACCTTTTTTATAATATACCTTTTATTGATGAAGTTATTATTTTTGATAAAAGAAATACTCAAAAAGGGTTTTCAGGGCTTTTAAAGTTTGTAAAAGTTATTTCTAACTACCAGTTTGATTTAATTATAGACCTGCACTTATCACTTCGTTCTACTACTTTATTTTCCATGGTGAAAAATACATATATTATTGGCTTTTCTTCTGCTGTTATGAGCTATATGTTTAATAAAAGAGTAGAGAAAAAGCAGGAACTTTGCGAAGTAGAAAGAAACCTGATGATTTTAAGTGCATTATGTGATGATTTTTCCCTGGAAGAAGCTAAAAAAATCGGCGGTCCGCTGACTGCATATATTGATGAACATTTAAAGGAAAATACACTTTCTTATTTTGCAGCTTCTACACCTGAAAAAAAAGTTGTAGCCATTGCTCCAGGAAGTGTATGGGCTACTAAAAGATACCCTGTAGAATATTTTGTAAAAGTGGCTGAAGATTTATATAATAAAGGTTACGCTATAGCATTATGTGGCGGTAAAGATGATAAAGACAGCCTTGATGAATTTGCAAATCTTTTTAAATACCCTTACTTTGATTTTGCATATAAAACATCTTTAAGGGAACTTCCTGCTATTCTTTCAGCAGTTGATTTACTTTTATCTAATGACAGCGGTGCAATGCATATAGCTATTGCTGCAGGCACTCCAACTGTTGCTGTTTTTGGTCCTACTGTTAAATCTTTAGGCTTTTTCCCATACGATGAAAAAAGCATTGTAGTAGAAAATAATAGTATAGACTGCAGACCATGCGGAAAACACGGCGGCCATACATGCCCTAAAGGTCATTTTAAATGTATGAAAGATATTGAACCTGAAAGAGTTTTAATTGCTGCTCTTTCTATTTTGCAGCAGGGCTGATGTATGAAGGAAATTTTAGTTGTCAGATTCAGCTCTCTTGGTGATATTGTACTTCTTACTGGTGTCTTAAAATATGTAAAAGAAAATGTTTCTGAAGATATTGCGATAGATTTACTTACTTATTCCCATTTTGCAGGTGTACTGCAGGATTATCCATATATCAGGAATATATATACTATCAAAAAAGGTGATTCCTTAGTTGACTTAAATGAAACAATGTCTACTATGCCTAATTATGATATTGTTTTTGATTTGCATAATAATATTCGCTCACGATTTGTCCGCCTTATTTCTTCCTGCAAAAGCTATGTATATAATAAACATTCACTGGCAAGAAGGCTTTATGTTAAGTACAGATTATGCCGCTCAAAACTGCAGGAACATACAGTTATTAAATATTTTAAGCCATTTATGAAGGCTTTTAAACTTGATATGCCTGATATTGAAATGCTTAGGCCTTATCTGCCTTTTCCTAATATTGAAAGAAATAGTTCTTTTAAAAATGCTGTTATCCACCCTTTTGCATCTAAAGCTACTAAAGAATGGCCTTTTTTTGCAGAACTTGGTAGTTTGCTTTCTGATGATGGCTTGAATGTTACATATATTGGAAATGGCGAAATGAATGTACCTGCATCTGCTGATGATAAAACTGGTAAAGTTTCTCTTTCTGCATTAATAGAGTTTATTGCTCAGGCTGATATATTTATTACAACTGATTCAGGCCCTATGCATATTGCAACAGCTTTAAATGTACCTACTGTTGCAATATTTGGACCTACTACTAAAGAACTTGGTTTTTATCCAACATTTAAAAACACTAAAGTTATAGAATATATAGGCTTAAAATGCAGACCATGCCATATCCATGGCAGCAGCTACTGCTATAAAAAACACTTTAAATGTATGCTTGATATTGGCGTAGAAGAAGTGCGGTATCATGTTAATGCTGTACTGAGCAGTAAATCGTAAATAACAGGTTAAGTGATGAAACATATAATAACTTTATTTTTCATTCTTTTTGCTTTTAATGTATCTGCTCAAAATGTTTTTAATCCTGTTATTATTGATGAGTATAAAGCATTAGACAGCCAAAGCGCCATAGAATATCTGCAAAGAAAACTTAATCCTAAATTTCCTAAAGATACACATATTAAAATTGATGATATAACCCTTTCAGGTGAAAATTTTAAAATGATTTCATTTTATTATTCTGAATATGACGGGGCAACAAGAGGCACAAGCCAGTATTTTATTTCCTTTTGGAAAGATAATAAAGATTATCTTACATGTATAGGCTCTAATTTATTAAATATATATGACCCTGTTGTTACAATATCTAATAATATTATAAATATAAAAGCATATAAATTATATGAACCATTATCTGTTTATTATTACTCTTTTAGATATGAAAGACCAGCAATTTTATTGCACTCTATAATGGAAATATCAACTGACGGCGATAATAATACAGAAATGAAATACTACTATTCTGCTGATAATTCATCTATCAATATTAATTCAATATTTGCTGATAAATTAATTAAAAAATAATTTTATATAACTGATTTCCTGCTGTAATCTGTTATATCTGTTTTTATCATATCCAGCAGTTTATATACTTCTATTTTTTTATCAATTACCGCTTTTAATTCATTATCTGTCATACCTGTAAGCTGTAATATTTTCACTTTTCCATTTACAGTATCCACTGTTCCTGCTTTATGTGCAGTAATTACAAAGCCTGTTAATGCAGATTTACATTCAGCATCTATTCCTTGCGTCTGACCTGTATATATATACTGGTTTTCTTTAAAAACTTTCCCGCTTTCAAATACATAACCTGCTAAGCCGTTAAATATACTGCATATATTATTACATTCTTTACTTATATTATCTTCATTCATATCTTTAATATTTAGTTTTACAGCAAGCTCAAACCCATATCCACTGTATTCACCGTTTTCTATTTCTTTTTCTGCTACATCAGAAAAACCTAATGTTACAAATTCAATTATCTCCTTTGTTTTATATAACACAACACTATCAAGCAAGAAATCTCCACCGAATTCAGCACTGATTAATGGTCTGTAATATTCTGCCTCTATGTTTTTATATTCTTTTTGAAAAAAACTAAGAACTGCACCTGTATTTTGTTCATATAAATTACTTTCTTTCATATTTTTCTCCAGCTTTTAATGTTGTTTTATTTACTGATATTATAGTTTATATAACTAAAAAGGGAGCTTAAGCTCCCAGTAATGTTTTACTTATCTTACATTCTTCTTAATGGTTAACACCCTGCCTGCATAAATGTTAGAAGATTTTAGTTTATTAATGCTTTTTATGCTTGCTACTGATGTATTAAATTTTTTAGCTATACTCCATAAGGAATCACCGCTTTTTACTCTGTATTTTACATTAGCAACCTGTCGAGATGATTTTTTTGCAGCATAGCTTACATTAGTATATCCATCTTTTGTTACCATAATATACTGACCAGGGTATATTCTGCTTGGCCTTATATTAGGGTTTAATTTCTGCAAATCTTTCATACGCATATTGTGGTTGTGTGCTATGCCTATAAAAGTATCACCTTTTCTGACCTTATAGTATTTTGGGTCTATTTTTTCAAGAACTTGAGCAAACATACTATCTATTTTTATATTGCTGTATTCTTTAATTGGTATAAATACTTTTCGCGCTGTTAAAAGACTTTCCCTTTTTATACCGTTTACTCTTAAGATATCTTCTTTTGTTACATCAAACTTTTGAGCAATTTCAGCAACACTTTCACCACGCTTTCCTTCATATATTTTATATCTTGCTCTTTCTTCCACACTTGCTTTTGCAAGTATGTCTTTTGCTTCATTATCTCTTAAATAAGGCACTCTTATTTTATATGAGGATGGTGGAGTAATAGGCAGCTTTAATGCTGGGTTTAAATCCCGCATTAATTCATAGCTTACACCAAGTTCATCCGCAAGCCAGTAAATATTAGTTGATGCTGGTGCTTCTACTGTAGAAAATAAAAGCGGCATATCTGTAGGCGGTGTAAATCCGTATTTTAAATAGTTTTTATAAATAATAAGCTGAGCTAAATATTTAGGCACATAATCTCTTGTTTCCAGCTTTAATGTATTTCTGCTTGATATTTTAAAGAAATCATTTGTATCATGTTTTTTTATAGCTCTTGCCATTCTACCAGGACCTGCATTATATGCAGCAAGTGCAAGATACCAGTCACCAAATCTTTCATAAAGAGATTTTAAATATTTTGCAGCGGCTCTTGTAGCTTTTTCAAAATCACGCCTTTCATCTATCCAGAAGTTCTGCTCCATGCCGTACATTTTACCAGTACCCTGCATAAACTGCCACATTCCTGTTGCTCCTGCATGGCTTACAGCATGAGTATTATAACCGCTTTCTGTAAAAGCAAGCACCACTAAGTCACTAGGCAGACCTTCCTGTAAAAATATATCTTTTACTAGATACATATATTTATTAGAACGGTTAAGCCAGCTTTGAGTAGTTGACGGCACTCGCTCTGTATAGTATTTAATATAGGCATTTACCCTGCCTGTCATCGCCATAGGTACATTAAATTCTTTAAATTCTTCATAGTATGGCGAATTTTCTTCTATATCATCATTAGAATATGATGAATATATACTTAAATCAGGCAGTGGAAGTGTGCTGTCATCAATAGCTGTAAATATCTCATAATAATCTGAGTCTTCTTTCACTATTTTTCCAGCTTCCCTTATAGTATCCTTTACCTGCTGATTTGCTGCTCCTGCACAGCCTGATATTATAAATACTCCTGCAAGTATAATGCTTAATTTACTTTTCTTCATTAAATATTAACCCTTTTATTTTGGCAGTGATTCTGTGCCTTTTTCTATTTTTGGCTTAAATTTGCTTTTTTCCACTAATTTATAACCATCTGCATATAAAAGAACTGGAGTTCTCACCGCATATCCGTTTACTATTTCGTCTATATTTGTAATATATTTACCTTCTTCATCTTTATTAACTATTTTATTAATATATGTAATAATATCATAGCCTAATGCACTTTTACCGCTCATTGGAACACCATAAAAACCTTTATAGTCATTTGATATTCTGCTGTATTCTTCATTGCCTGCTAAAAATGCAGAAGTTAATATATACACTCCTTTAAAATATGAACGCTGGTCATTTGTTATATCATATTCTGGAATATAGCTTGTCATTACAAGTACATCTTGTATTGTGCTGTTTATATGCCAGTATTTTGCAATAGGTATAATATCAAGTATTTCTTTTTCGTCTGCCATAATGATAATTACATAAGGTGTTTCTTTATCTTCCTGTAATATATTCTGCAGCTCTACTTGATATCTGCCTGATGTTTTTACAACAAATGCTTCTTTACCTGCACTTTTAAATGTATCAGCAATTATCCTGCCATGTGTTTCATGTAAATCTGATGTAATAATTACTGCTTTTGATTTATTTTTCACTATTTTTAATTCGCCGGCAATCTCACTTAACTGCAGCCAGTCTACCCCAAGATTTGTTTTATGACCGCCTATGAATAAGTCATAGTTATTTAATCTTAAAAGCATATCTGTTTTGCTTTCTTCATCTGCTGCAAAATCTGATACAGGCTCAAGCTGGTAGTTATTGTTATATTTACCCATACCATATATCATACCTGCTGCCACATCATCAAATATATCGCCGCCTGCTAAATTTATTTTTGCATCAGGCTTAATATTTACTTCTTCTATTTCACTGGCTTCTGATGACACAGTATCCATATTTTCTACTGCTCCACCTATACCTATTGCCTGCAGATATTCTTCATAAGTCATATTATCTGTCATAATAGGCAGCGGCTGTTCTTCAATATTATCTGTTGCTATTTCTTTAAATTTTTCTTTACCGTCTATTGCTATATCAAGGCAGGTATTGATTTCATTATCATTTGTTACAAGCACACCAAGCTGATTACAGTATATCTGCATTACACGCATATATATAGGTGTCCTTCTCATTTCCCGCACATTATTTGCCATATTTATGGCTGCACCTTTCTCTCCCTCTCTAAGTAACGATTCCATTTTCCAGAGCTGGCCAAAGATAGTCATTTCTTCATCAAGGTTTTTTGAATTGTAGCTTTTATCTATAAGCAGTCTGCCATAGTTTTCATCACCATAGTAAAGATAGTATGAGCCTAAAAGAAGTGTGGCAGAATCTGCAATAAATAAATCAGGGTGGACAGTTAACTCTCTTAACTTAACAATATCTTGATTCTGAAGCTGCCTTGCTGCATAATATTCTGGATAAAAAGTTTTACTCTGCTGGCCTTTTAATGCACAGCCGTTTAATATTATTACAGCACTAACGGCTAATAATACAGTAAGTCCGCGTAATTGGTGATTCAATCCTAATTTTTTCAACATTTAAACCTCGCTTTTTTATTACAGGTAATGCTTCTTTTAATTCTTCATCCAGTCTTTCACCTTTATACATTACCCACTTAGTGTTTTGTTTTGATATCTGATATGAGTTTTTTAAAAGCTCTTTTACAGTAGATACTCCCCTTGCTGTAATAATATCAAAACTTCTATCTTTTATGTTTTCTACACGCGTATTTAATACTTCAATATTTTTAAGCTCTAATGCTTTGGCTGATTCTTCTAAAAATCTGCATTTTTTGCCTATACTCTCTATAAGAGTAATCTTTAATTCTGGGAAAAAAATGCCAAGCACTATTCCTGGAAAGCCGCCACCGCTGCCAATATCTGCTAAACTGCCCTGTGGAGCTTCATACTGCTGAAAATAGTATATACTATCAAAATAATGTTTCAAGTAAAATTCTTCTTTTTCCTTAATAGCAGTTAAGTTTATTTGACAGTTTAAATGTAATTCATAAAACTTTTCAAGCTTTTTTTCTATTATATCTGTTGTTTTTATTAATTTATCCATTATTTTTCTTCTCTTTATTTATTGCAATTTCTAATATTGATACTGCAGACATACTCATTCCCGGTATCCTTAATGCCTGCCCCAGAGTTTTTGGCTTTATTCTGCTAAGCTTTTCTCTGTACTCCCTTCTTAAGCCTGAAATATTGCTGTAATCAAAATCATCTGGTATTTTTTTATCTTCTAATGATTTATATTTCTTTATATCTTCTTCCTGCAGGCTTATATACCCTGAATATTTTATAATTGTTTCCACCTGCTTTGCTGGCCTGCCTGTTAAACTTGTTAGACCCATATCATATATCATATCAATATTTGTTTCAGGCCTTTTTAAAAACTCATAGCAGGATATGCCTCTATCTAAAGATATATTATATTTTTCCAGCTTTTCTCTGTTTTCTTTTAATCGTATAGTTTCTTTTTTAAATCTTTCTACTTCACTATATACACTTTCTTTTTCCTGTAAAAATCTTTCATATCTTTCTTTAGATATAAGACCAAATTTATATCCGTATTCTATCAGCCTGTATTCTGCATTATCTTCTCTTAAATGCAGCCTGTATTCTCCACGGGAAGTAAACATTCTATAAGGCTCATCCACCCCTTTTGTTACCAGGTCATCAGTTAATACACCGATGTAGCTTTCATTTCTTCCTAAGATAAATGGCTCTTTATTATCAAGAGATAATACTGCATTAATACCTGCCATTAAACCTTGACATGCTGCTTCTTCATAACCGCTTGTACCGTTAATCTGCCCTGCAAAATAGAGCCCTTTTATTATTTTTGTTTCATAGGTTGGATATAATATCGTTGGCTGGAATGCTTCATATTCTATTGCATAAGCTGGGCGGATAAACTGGCAGTTCTCAAGCCCTTTAATAGTTCTGTATGCTGCAAGCTGTGCATCTACCGGCAGAGATGTAGAAAATCCATTAGGATATACTTCCCTGCTGTCACTTCCTTCCCTTTCTAATATTATCTGGTGTCTTGTCCTTTCTGGAAATTTTGCAATTTTATCTTCCATACTTGGACAGTATCTGGGACCTATCCCTTTATCTGCAGAATTATAATATATACTTCTATGAATATTTTCTTTTACTATTCTGTGCGTTTCTTCATTAGTATATGTTGCATAACATTTAATCTGGGGCAGTTTAAAACTTTCATTTTCAAATGAAAACGGAATCTTTTCGCCTTCCATTTCATATACTTCAAGTTTAGAAAAATCTATTGTACGAATATCTATTCTTGCAGGTGTGCCTGTTTTTAATCTTACTGCACTAAAACCTATTTCTTTTAATGACTTTGAAAGCTCTATTGATGGCTTTTCATAAGTTCTGCCTGCTGGAAAGCTGGTTTCTCCAATAAATACTTTACCGTTTAAAAATGTTCCTGTACATATTATTGCTTTTTTACATTTAAAATCTTCACCCCAGGTATTACCTATGCCGTATATTTCATTATCTTTTATATAAATCTGAGATGCTTCGCCCTGTTTTACTTCCAGATTGCTTTGGATCATTAATGTATTTATCATTCTTCTAACATATACTTTTTTATCAGCCTGCCCTCTTGAGCTTTTTGCAGCTGCACCTTTTTTACTATTAAGCATCTGGAACTGGATACATGCATCATCAATATTTTTTGCTATCTCTCCACCTAATGCATCTATATCTTTTACAAGATTGCCTTTTGCAAGTCCACCGATTGCAGGGTTGCAGCTCATTTGTGCAATGCTGTCTATCGTTGATGTTAAGAGCAGAGTTTTTGCTCCCATTCTTGCGGCTGCAAGTGCTGCTTCACAGCCTGCATGACCTCCACCAACAACTATTACATCATATATTTTTTCAAAATTCATATATACCTTGTTTCACTGCTTTTATAATTTTTCTGTTATTTTTTATTAACAGCTTTATATTATATCATCTTTTATTAATATCTGCTATATGTTTATTTTATTTTTCTTCTATTTTATTATATTTTAACTGCATTTATTCAATGCTGCAATACAGTGCTTATTTTTTTACATTTAAAATATGGTCTATTTTTAGTCTTTGTTCTTTAATTTACTTATTAAAGTACATTATTAAATTACTCTAAGAATTAATGCTGTAACCAATGCCGTTATTAATGAAAATATAAAACTGTTCCTTTGACTTCTCCCACGCCATATATATGCAAAGTTCATAAAAACTAATAATAAAGGTATTATATAAACATATTTAAACCCAGTATCAAAATATGTCCTTATAACTGCCGATAATGTACCTGTTATTATAATTAATGACATAGTAAAAAAGAAAATTATTTTACATGCTTTCCATTTAGTCATTTTATTATTTTCACCAAATTATGTTAATTATTTCAGTACAGTGTATCTTATTACAAAACTAATTATTACATAATATATCTTTATTATACTGCATAATGCAATACTTGTGATAATTATTACAAATTTTCTAAGAAAATTAAATAATAATCTATACCGACTGTATTCCTTTGATATAACATTTTTTCTTAAATCAGCCCTGATATTGATTTATATTTTAATAAATCATTTCCAAAACCTTTATTTATAAAATAATCAGCAAATAGAATTATTACTGCATTTGTTACTATATATTGTGTATAATACTTTACCATAATTCCTTTTTATACTTTGCACTTTTTATTTTATACATACTATACTGTATTATGTTTCACGTGAAACATAATACAGTATAACACAATATTATATTGATAATATTAAACTATATGCAATAAGAAATAAAACTATTGTTAGTCCATTTATAGAGCCAAGCACAACTTCATAAAGCCGTATCATAAATGGAGATTTTTTGCATCTGTTTTGTTTTCTGCATCATTATCATCCAATATCTTATATTCAGAAGATTTGATTTTTCCTTTTTTATAAAACAAGTAAAAAATACCTGCCATAAACATAAATATAATTATTCCAACTTGTGCATATGGTCTATATACATTCATATTGACTGACTGAATTTCTTTACTAAATTTAATACTCCATAACACTGCAAATAAAGCTGATGACATACAGCAGATTGCCATATTTATGTTTTCATTATATTTTTTTATAACACTGTATTCATAAAAACCGAAATTTAAACATAAGAAAAATAGCATTGGTCATAAGTACCATAAATATATATGATTGATTCTAATATTACTGCGGTAATAATTAGCTTTAAAATTTCACTTCTCATATATTCCATTCTCTCTGCTTATGTTGTAATTATAAAAAATAAGCTGCAGATAACTTAACATTATCTACAGCCTGCTAAATATAATATTTATTTTTTACTTTTATTATGCTTGTAAATTTCAACAGCTAAAACAGAAATTGCAGTTTTTGTAAGCCCTGGTATTCTTAATGCCTGTCCTAATGTTTTAGGCTTAATATTTTTCAGCTTGTCAGAATATTCTAACCTTAGGCCTGAAATATTATCATAAGAAAAATCTTCTGGAATAACTATGCTTTCTATATCTTCCTTATTACTTTCTTCCATACTTTCTATATAGCCTGAGTACTTGATTTTAATTTCAACCTGTCGTGCTTTTCTGCCGCTTAAGCCACCGCCTGTTAATTTTATTATATCATCATAACTTAACTGTGGTCTTTTTAATAATTCTTCAGCTTTAAATGACTGACTTATACTTACACCAAATTTTGCAAGATATTCTTCATTTTCTGCTGTTTTCTTAATAAGCGTACTTTTAAGTCTTTCTATTTCATTATTAATTTCCTGCATATCGTTCTGATATCTTTCATATCTTGTTTTAGAGATAAGACCTAATTTATACCCATACTCTATCAACCTTTCTTCCGCATTATCTTCTCTAGTTAACAGCCTGTATTCACTGCGGGAAGTAAACATACGGTACGGCTCAGTAATACCTTTTAATACTAAATCATCAGTAAGAACACCAATATAGCTTTCATTTCTGCCTAAAACGAACGATTCTTTATTATCAAGAGAAAGAACAGCATTTACTCCAGCCATAAACCCCTGTACTGCAGCTTCTTCATAGCCGCTTGTACCGTTAAGCTGTCCGCCGAAAAAGAGCCCTCTTACAAGTTTAGTTTCATAAGAATGGTTAAGTCCTGTTGGCTGATAGGCATCATACTGTATAGCATAAGCTGGGCGGATAAACTGGCAGTTTTCCATTCCTTTTACTGTTCTATATGCTGTTATCTGTGCTTCAACTGGAATAGAACATGAAAATCCGTTTACATGTACTTCTTTTGTATTTAACCCTTCCGGCTCAATTACAAGTTTATGACCAGTTTTTTCTGGAAATTTAAGAACTTTATCTTCCATACTTGGGCAGTATCTTGGACCATTACTTTCTCTTGCACCATTATAAAAAAGGCTTTTTTCTACAGCTTCTCTTATAACTTTATGTGTTTCTTCATTAGTCTGAGTACCATAGCATTTAATCTGCGGCAGATTTATGCTTTCTGTTTCTGCAGAAAACGGTATCATTACATCATCACTTACATATTCTTCTAGTCCATTTAAATTTAAACTGTCAATATGAAGCCTTGCTGGAGTATCTGTTTTTAATCTTATAGGATTAAAGCCTATTTTTTTCAGAGAAAGCGAAAGACCTGTTGCGGCAGGCTCATACATTCTGCCTGCTTCTATCACTCTATCCCCTATAAATATTTCCCCACCAATAAATGTACCACCGCATATTACAAGTCTTCTTGCAAGAAATGTTTGACCGCATGCTGTTTCAACACCACGAACTGCACCATTTTCCACAAGTATTTCTGTAACTATGCCCTGCTTAACATCAAGAGAAGGTGTATTCATTATTACAGTCTGAAATCTGTCTTTATATAAATGCTTATCAGCCTGTGCCCTGCTGCACCATACTGCAGGCCCTTTTCTTTTATTAAGTACTCTAAATTGAATACCTGTTTCATCAATATTTTTTGCCATTTCCCCGCCAAGAGCGTCCATATCTTTTACCAGGTTGCCTTTTCCTATACCACCAATAGCAGGATTACAAGGCATTAAAGCAATATTATCAATAGAGATTGTAAGCAGTAAAGTATCTGCCCCCATTCTTGCAGCAGCAAGCGATGCTTCACAGCCTGCATGACCTGCACCAACAACTATAACATCGTAAATTTTTTGAAAATCCATATAAACCCTTTTTTAAAAAAATTTGATGATTATAATAATTTTTTTTATTGATTTTGTAAAGAAATTAATTAGATTTGTTCTATTTTGAAAGCTGATGAATAGTAAAATGGAAATTAGAATCTATTTTCTTCAGTAATAAATAAAGAACTTTTTAATGTTTCACGTGAAACATTAAAAAAAATATTTAAAATAAACATTCATAAAAACAACCACAACACTATAAGATATTATACCTAACACAACTTCAAAAATTATTTTAGATTGAATTGGATAAAGGAAAGAATTTTTTGCAATATCAGAATCAGAATAATAATTAGAATGAGTAAACAAAACAGCTAAATTCATCAACAGAGTTTTACGACGGTCTTTTTTTTACATGTACTATATAAAATTTAGAATCAGTAGGATTTATTCTTTTTCCATATCTCAAATTAAAGTATGTTTCACTAATAAAAGCTGCAATTAAAAATAAAACAAAAAGATGTTCATAAGTGTATAAATAAAAATCAGATGAAGAAAAAGAACAAATAAAGTTTATAAAGCTAATAACAAATAAAGTTAAAAAAAAGAAAAACAATGTATACAAAAAAGCATAATTATATATAAAAAAACCAAAATATAAAAGTATATACAAAAAAAGTAATTAAGATTATAATAAACAGAATAAAGGTGAAAAATGATTGAAAAAGATATAAAAAACGAAAGGATGATGGGCCCTGATTCTTATATCATAATATATGAGCTGTTAAAAGAAAAAGTAACAGATGAAAAAATAAGGATATTAGATTTAGGCTGCGGCAAAGGGCTCACATCAATATATTTAGCAGAAAAATATAAAAATGCAGAAATTTTTGCTGTAGATTTATGGGTGGAAGCAAAAGAAAATTATATCTTTTTTAAAGAGAATAATCTTGATAACAGGATAATACCTTTAAACTGCAGTGCAGAAAAAATGCCTTTTGCTGAAAATTATTTTGATATGATAGTAAGTATAGATTCATATCATTATTTTGGACTGGAAAAAGATTTTTTTAAATACAATATAAAACCGCTGCTTAAAGAAAACGGGGAAATATATATTGCAGTGCCTGGACTTAAAGATGATTACGAAAAAGTGCCGGAAGATTTAGAGCATCACATAAGCCAGGATGATTTTAAATTTTTTAAAAGTATAAACCACTGGGAAAATCTGATTAAAAAAGATTTAAAAGAAATTAAAGTGCAGGAAATGAAATGCTTTGATGAAGCATGGCAAAGCTGGCTGAGCTGTGATAACCCATATGCAGTAGAAGATATAGAACTTTTAAAAGCAGATAATGAAAAATACTTAAATCTAATCTCTATAAAAGGAAAAATATAAGACTTTAAAATTCAGCCTGTAAGCAATTTTAAGGAATTATAATACATAAATAAGAAAAAAAACGGCTTACAGGGCAAAATATGGATTAGGCAGTATAAGTTATTGATATAAAAGTATAATTTTAGGGTATAAAAATGTGGATATTATATGCAGCAGCTTCAGCAGTATGTGCAGGTGTTACAACTATATTTCTAAAAAAGGGAGTGCATACAACAAATACAAATGTGGCACTTGCCTTAAGAACATTAGTTATATTAATTTATTCCATTATTATAGTATTAATAGTAGGCTCACAAAATCAGATTTATAATATTGAAAGTAAAACATGGCTCTTTTTAATCCTTTCAGGTTTATCTACTGGTGCTGGCTGGTATTACTATTATAAAGCATTACAGTTTGGAAATATAAATAAAGTATCCCCTTTAAGTAAAGGAAGTTTAGTATTAACTATTTTATTATCTTTTATTTTCCTTAATGAAGAAATAACTGCCAACAAGCTCTTTGGTGTAATAGTGATTACTATTGGCACATATTTTATGATAGATTATAAAAAAAGCAAAAGTGAAAATACAGATAATAATAAATGGCTTATATATGCCCTGCTTTCACTTTTATTTTCAGCACTTACCCCAATCTTTGGAAAAGTAGGTATTGATAATATAGAATCAAACTTAGGCAGTGCCATAAGAACCTGTGTAGTTGTTATTGCTGCATGGCTTATACTGTTTATCAAAAATGATTTTAAAGAATTTAAAAATGTAGATAAATCAGAAATTAAGTTTATAGTTCTTTCAGGTATAACAGGCGGCAGCAGCTGGCTTTTATATTATAAAGCATTACAGGATGGCATAACTTCAGCAGTAGCAGCAATAGATAAATTAAGTCTGCTTGTTGCTATAATACTTTCATATTTTATATTTGATGAAAAAATGAATAAAAAAACTGTATTAGGTTTAATGCTTATCCTTGCAGGAACAATAGGACTTGCTGTTAAAATATAATTAATAAATTAAATCATAAATAAAGATTATATTTAAACTATTATTTACCAATGCAGAATGAAGAAAAGACAATATCTAATACTTTTTCAGTATAGTTATCACCTGTAATCTCAGAAAGCAGACTGATTGCTCTTTCTAAATCAATACAGAGCATATCAATAGGATATATTCCAAGGGATAAATTGATTTTTTCAATAATTTCTTTTATCTCTATTAATATAGTATGGTGTCTTTCAGTAATTGCTGCAGCATTTGTTTTTATTTCATTATCATGCAGGCTTGTTTTCTCTCTTAATATATCCACGAGCTTTTCTATATTTATACCAGTTTTTGCTGAAATATAAATATCTGCATTATCATAAGATTTATTATCTGTAATATCTAATTTATTGCCTATAATAATACGGTTAGAGTATTTTGTATCTTCTAGTATATTATAGTCTTCTTCTGTTAATGGGCGGGATACATCAAGCAGCAAAAGAACAATATCAGCAGTTTCTATTTTCTGCCTGCTTCTATCTATTCCTATCTGTTCTATATTTTCATCTGATGAGCGGATACCTGCAGTATCAGTTAAATGAACAGGAATACCGCCAATATATAAGCTCTCTTTAATAAAATCTCTTGTAGTGCCTGCAATATCAGAAACAATAGCTCTTTCTTCTTTTAAAAAAGCATTCATTAAAGAAGACTTACCAACATTTGGTTTTCCTGCAATAACTATTTCTAATCCGCGGTTTGCATTTCTATAGCTTTTATATGATGAAATAAGGCAGTCTATTACTGATAAAATATTTTCGCAGTTCTGCTTTAAAACAGGAAGTTCTTCATCAACTGTATCTTCATCTGGAAAATCTATTTTTGCTTCCATAACAGCTTTCATTTTTAAAAGTTTATCTTTTATACTGTCAAGCTCATGTTTTAAAGAACCCTGCAGCTGATTATATGCAGAATTAACACCTTCAACAGATTTTGCAGAAATTAATTCCTGAATAGATTCTGCCTGAGTTAAGTCTATTTTTCCGTTTAAAAAAGCACGCTTAGAAAATTCGCCCCCTTCTGCAGGTCTGATATTTAATGAATAGATTGCAGAAAGTGCCGCATTAACAAGAACAGGGTTGCCGTGAAAAGATATTTCTACTACATCTTCCCCTGTAAAAGAATGGGGCGCTTTAAAATAAACCGCTAAAACATCATCGTGAAGATTTTCTTTTTCTATATTAAAGCGGTAAAGGCTTACATAGTTTGGTTTAATATCAGATACATTGATACTTTTGCCGCCCTTTTCCATTAAAGAATATATCTTTAATGCATTACTTCCTGAAATACGCAGTGATATAACAGGACTTGTAACAAGTGGAGTAATAGGGGCAGCAATAGTATCAGTATTAATCATTATAATTTCTCAATCATTTTAAATGCTTTTAAAGTGTTCTGCATAAGTGTTGTAATAGTCATAGGACCAACACCGCCAGGAACTGGTGTAATATAAGAGCATTTATCTTTTACATCATCAAAATCAATATCGCCGCAGAGTTTGCCGTCTACTCTGTTTATACCTACATCTATTACAACAGCACCTTCTTTAATAAATTCTTTTGTAACAAATTTAGGTTTGCCAATAGCTGCTACTAATATATCAGCATTTGCACAAACTGCTGGCAAATCTTTTGTTTTAGAGTGGCATATAGTAACTGTTGCATTAGCTTTTGTAAGCATAGCAGCAATTGGTTTACCAACAATATTACTTCTGCCAATAACTACAGCATTTTTTCCAGTTAATTCTATACCGTAATCTGCCATCATATTCATTACACCAAAAGGTGTGCAAGGCATAAGGCAGTCTTCACCAATGTTTAAAAGACCAACATTATAAGGGTGGAAACCGTCTACATCCTTTTCTGGTTTTATTGCCCTTAAAATAGTTTTTTCATCACAGCCTTTAGGCAGTGGAAGCTGTACTAATATACCATGTATTTTATCATCGTTATTATATTTATTAACAAGAGCAAGCACATCTTCAGTTGTAACATCAGCACTTATTCTTTCTACAACAGAGTAAAAACCTGCTTCAACTGCTGCTTTTTCTTTTGAATTAACATATACACTGCTGGCTGGGTCATCACCTGCCAAAATAACTGCAATACCAGGCATTTTACCAGTTTTAGCTTTTAATTCTGCTGTTTCTTTTTTAAGATTTTCTCTAAATTTAGCAGATAACATTTTACCATCAAGAATTACTGCCATTATCTTCCCCCTGCATTTCTTCTTCATTATCGCTGTCATCTTTTGGAACAACAGTAAATGATATAATTTCATCACCTGATGTATTCATAAGTCTTGTGCCTTGTGTATTTCTGCCTATAACTGATACTTCAGATGCTGCAATTCTTATTGTTTTGCCGTTTTTAGTAATAAGCATAATATCATCTTCATCTTGATGTATCTGCCTTACACCTACTACAAGTCCAGTTTTAGAAGTAAGTTTCATAAGTTTTAAACCTTTACCGCCACGAGACTGGAGCCTGTATTCATCTTTATCTGTGCCTTTTCCATAACCTAATGATGTTACAGCTAAAAGCGGGCTGTCTTCTTCAACAACTTCTGCAGAAACAACAACATCATCTCTTTCAAGCATTATACCGCGAACACCAGTAGCTGTTCTTCCCATAGGGCGGACATCTTCAACACTAAACTGAATAGTTTTGCCGTCCCTTGTAGCAAGGAAAACTTTATCATCATCGCCAGTTAATAATGTAGTAACTATTTCATCATTATCTTTTAAGTTAAGTGCAATTATGCCGCTTCTGCCGCTTTTAAATTCTACTGTTTTAACTCGTTTTACTATACCGAATTTAGTAGCAAAGAAAATAGATTTAGTTTCATCTTTTTCAGGCAGTGTTAAGAATGATGCTATTTTTTCATTTTCATCTAAAGTTAAAAGGTTAGAAATATGTCTGCCTTTTGAATCTCTTGACTGCTCTGGTATCTGGTACACTTTTAAGAAATGTACTTTACCTTTAGTAGTAAATATGAAAAGGTGGCTTTTATTTGTTGTATAAATTATTTCTTCAACAAAATCTTCGCTTTTATTAGCAGCACCTATTTTACCTTTACCGCCTCTTTTTTGTGCTGTAAAGTTATTAAGAAGTGTTCTTTTAATGTAACCGTTATGAGTGATTGTAACAACCATTTCATCATTTGGTATTAAATCTTCATAATCAATATCATCTATACTGTCAGCAATTTCTGTTTTTCTTTCATCGCCGTATCTTGTTTTAATATCAACTATTTCTTCTCTAATAACACTCATAAGTTTTGATTTAGAATTAAGTATAGAGTTATAATATTCTATATCTTTTTTAAGCTGTTCATATTCTTCATTTAATTTATCAATTTCAAGTCCTGTAATTTTAGCAAGACGCATATCAAGTATTGCCTGAGACTGCACATCTGATAAATCAAACCTGTCCATTAATGCTTTTTTAGCAGTAGGTGTATCTTTAGATTCTTTAATTATTTTTACTACTTCATCAATATTTTGAACAGCTATTCTTAAACCTTCAACTATATGCATTCTTTCTTCTGCTTTCATAAGTTTATAGCGTGTTCTTCTAGTAACAACTTCTATTCTGTGGTTCAAAAATTCTGTTAAAATATTTTCTAAAGTTAAAAGCTGAGGTCTTCCGCCAACAAGGGCAACCATATTAAAACCAAAAGAAGATTCTAATGCAGTAAATTTATAAAGTCTGTTTAAAATAACTTCTGCTGATTCGCCTTTTTTTACATCTATTAATATTTTAATACCTTTCATACTTGATACATCTCTAATATCAGTAATACCAGGTATTTTTTTCTCATTAACAAGTTCAGCAATTTTTTCAACAAGTACAGATTTATTTACCTGATAAGGTATTTCAGTAATAACAATCTGTTCTTTGCCGCCTTTTACTTCAACTATTTCGGCTCTTGCTCTAATTCTGATACTTGCTCTGCCTGTTTTATAAGCATTTATAATATCCCCTTTTCCCATAATAATACCACTTGTAGGAAAATCAGGACCTTTAATAATATTAAATAAACCTTCTTCTGTATAGTTTTCTTCATCTATCATATAAAGAAGTCCGTCCATAACTTCTGTTAAGTTATGAGGCGGGATATTTGTAGCCATACCAACAGCAATACCAGAGATACCATTTATTAAAAGGTTAGGTATTTTTGTAGGGAAAACTGTAGGTTCAGTCATAGAGCCGTCATAGTTTGGCATAAAGTCAACTGTATTACAGTCAATATCTGCCATAAGTTCATCACTTATGCGTGCCATTCTAGCTTCTGTATAACGAGATGCAGCAGCACTGTCCCCATCTATTGAGCCAAAGTTACCCTGACCAATAACAAGTGGATATCTCATAGAAAAATCTTGAGCAAGACGAACAAGTGCATCATAAATAGCACTGTCACCATGAGGGTGAAGTTTACCCATAGTATCCCCAACAATACGGGCAGATTTTTTATTAGGTTTATTGTACTGCACACCCATTTCATTCATTGTAAAAAGAACACGCCTGTGAACTGGTTTTAAACCGTCCCTTACATCTGGCAGCGCCCTTCCTGCAATAACGCTCATTGCATAATCTAAGTAGCTGTTTTTAAGAGTATCTTCTATTGATACATCTTGAATATTTTTATCTAACATATCACTCATTTATTTTCACCATTCCTATATATCAAGGTTGCGGACATTTAATGCATTCATTTCAATAAACTCTCTTCTAGGACCAACAGTATCACCCATTAATAATGAAAAAAGTTCATCTGCTGCTTCTGCATCTTCAATATTGATTTTGTAAAGGCTTCTTCTTTCTGGGTCCATTGTAGTTTCCCAAAGCTGTTCTGGGTTCATTTCACCAAGACCTTTAAATCGTGAAATATCTAAACCTTTTCTACCTCTTGTATCTACAAAACTAATTAAAGATGAAAGTTTATCAAATTCCATAGTAGAGTTATCTTTTAAAGTAATTTTGTATGGAGCTTTACCAATTTCAGAAATATATGAACCAATACGGCGAAGTTCTTTAAAATCACCACTTAATACAAGATGAGTATCAATAAAGATTTTTTCATGTTTTTTCTCAAAAGAAATACAGTATTTAGAAAATTCTTCATTAAATACTATTTCAACATTTTTATAGTCTTCAAAAGCATTAATGCTGTCAAGATGTGCTTTTAATTTTTCCACCTGGTCTTTTGATTCAAAAAGTTTTGTATCCATATCTTTATAAGTGGCAAAAGTTTCTGCCATTTCTTCATTATAGCCTTTTTTGATTAACTTATCTAAATGTTTCTGATATTTTAAAAGCTGGATAAATAAAGGTTTAGACCTGTCTGCTTTTAAGTTATCCATAGTAAAATCAGATAATGCAGAATCAAGCAGGAAGTTTTCAAGTTCATCATCATTTTTTACAAATCTGCTTGATTTACCTCTTGTAACTTTATATAAAGGCGGATTAGCAAGATATACATATCCTCTTTCTATTAACTCTCTCATATGGCGGAAGAAGAATGTTAATAAAAGTGTAGCAATGTGAGCACCATCCACATCCGCATCTGTCATAATAATGATTTTATGATAGCGAAGTTTTTCTGGATTAAATGCATCTTTACCAATACCAGCACCAAAAGCAGTAATCATATTTCTAATTTCCTGAGAAGAAAGCATTTTATCAAGTCTTGCTTTTTCTACATTTAATATTTTACCGCGAAGTGGTAAAATAGCCTGAAAGTCTGAGTTTCTGCCTTGTTTTGCAGAACCGCCCGCAGAATCCCCCTCAACTATAAATACTTCTGCTTTTGCAGGGTCTTTTTCATGGCAGTCTGCAAGTTTACCAGGGAGAGAATCTCTTTCAAGAGCAGATTTTCTTCTAGTTAACTCTTTTGCTTTTCTTGCAGCTTCCCTTGCCATGTAAGCCTGTAATGCTTTTTCAAGGATTTTTTTAACTATAACGCCATTTTCTTCCATATAATCCTGCAGTGCAGGGCTAACAATAGATTCAACAGCTGTTTTTGCATTATTTGAGCCAAGTTTAGTTTTTGTCTGGCCTTCAAAAACAGGGTCTGTCATTTTTATAGATAAAACAGCAGACATCCCTTCACGAATATCTTCCCCTGATAAGTTATTTTCTTTAACAAGGTTGTTTTTTGTAACATAAGAGTTGAATGCTTTAGTTAATGCAGCTTTAAAACCTGCCTCGTGTGTACCGCCTTCTTCTGTATGAATGTTATTTACATAAGAGTATATACTTTCGTTATAAGAATCGTTATAAACAATAGCAAGTTCAACTATAATGTTATTTGATTCGCCTTTTACATATATAGGGTCATCAAAAATAAGATTTTTAGTTTTATTTATATATTTAACAAAGCTGGGAATACCGCCTTCTGCATGAAATTCTTCGCTTACATCAAATCTTTCATCTATAAGTTTTATTTTTATGCCGCTGTTAAGATATGCAAGTTCTCTAAATCTCTTTGCAAGAGTTTCATAACTTAACTCTAATGTTTCAAAAATCTGGCCGTCTGGTTTAAAAGTGATTTTTGTTCCAGTTTTAGAGCTGTCCCCTATTCTCTGCACTTCACCAGTAGGCTTGCCTCTTTCAAAAGACTGAGTAAATACACCGCCGTCACGCTGAACAACTGCTGTTAAAGTTTCAGATAAAGCATTAACTACAGAAACACCAACACCATGCAAACCGCCTGATGTTTTATAAGAATTAGTGTCAAATTTACCACCAGCATGAAGAACTGTTAAAACTACCTGTAATGTAGAAACTTTTGCAGTAGGGTGAATACCTACAGGGATACCACGGCCGTCATCTTCTACTGTAACACTGCCGTCAACATGAAGTATAACAGAAATATTTTTACAGTATCCTGCCATTGCTTCATCTATGGAGTTATCTATTACTTCATATACTAAGTGATGAAGTCCTCTAACCCCAGTAGAACCAATATACATACCAGGACGCTGTCTTACTGCCTGTAAACCCTCTAATACTTTAATACTACTTTCACTGTAATTCTCTGACATAACCTTCCCTTATATATTTATTTTATATTTATAACATTTTCAAAATTAAGCCGAGTATTATCAACACCTGTGTATAAAACTTGTCTGTTATTTGAAAAAATATTTTTTATAAATTCAGCCCGCTTTTTATCAAGAGCTGCTTCAAAATCATCTAAAAGAGTTATTATACTTATTTTTCTGCTTTCTTCAATAATTTTTATAAAGCTGTATAATGAGAGCAGTATAAATGTTTTTTTCTGACCTGTTGATGAAAATTTTTCTATTATTTTTTCATCAAGGCACATTTCTATTTTATCACGATGGACGCCATATAATGACTTTTTCATAAATTTTTCTTTATTTAGTAAAGATGTGTCTGATATATTGCTGGAATAATTTATAAAAACATTTTCCATGGTGAAATCTAAACTGTTATATAATTCTTTTAGATTTTTATTAACCTCATCAATAATTTTAACCCGTTTACTGGATATTTTGTTTGAAAGATATACTATTTTTTCATTCAATACATCTAAATATATAAAATCAGATGTTTCTTTATCAAATTCTGCCTGTTTTTGTGATAAAAGCCTGTTATAATGTTTTACATCATATATATGCTCTTTATCATAGTAAAAAATAAATCTGTCTATAAAATTACGCCTGTCCTGCTGGTCTTTTGATAATATACCAAGCATTTCAGGTGTATAACAGGCAACAGGGTGATTATATACATAATCTGCAATATCTTCTATATCTTCCCCGTTTACCATTGTTATTCTTTTATTTTTAAATAAACATACTGCATCGCTTGTAAGTGAGCCGTTTTTTATTTCACTTTCTATTCTGAAAAATTCTTCATTAAAAGTAACAGCTGATGATAAAGGCTGTTTTTTAAAACTTCTAAGTCCAAATAATATATATATTGCCTCAAGTATTGTTGTTTTACCTGAGCCGTTTTCGCCTATAAACAATGTTTCATTACTAAGCTCATAAAAAGAGTTAGTATGGTTTCTTAAGTTTATAAGCTTTAAATTAGATGCATACATTTATTTTTTATATTTTATCTATAGATATAGGAACAACTAAATATCTGTAATTACTTTCACTTGGAGTAATTAAAACAGGTGAGCGTTTATCACTCATTTCAAGTGTAAAATCTTCTGTTTCTATAATATTTAATATTTCATTAATATGCTTTGCATTTAATATTATTTCAAAGCTCTCTGCATTAAAGTCTAAAATATCTATAATTTCAGAGCCTTCTCCATATATTGTCTCAAGGCTGGACATTTTAAGTGTAGAGTTATTAAATTCTAATATAATACCTGGTGTTTCTTCACTTGTAATAGCAGAAACCCTTTTAGATGCTTCTATAAATGATTTCCTGTCTATTTTAGCTTTTACTGGGTATTTTTCAGCCATAAAAAGCCTATCTATATTTTTAACAAACTTTTCTATTAATTTAGAATATACTGTAATATTATCAGCTTTAAAAGAAATCTGCCTTCTGTCTGTTTCTATTTCTATTAAGCCTTTATTTTCAAAAACTCTTATAATCTCTGAAACTGTTTTTTTAGGAATATTTACTGTAAAATCATTTGAATACTCTGTATCAAATTTTGCAGATGCTATTGCTACTCTCTGCATACCTGTTGCAGAAATCTCTAACATATCTCTGTTAACAGTAAACTGTGCACCAGTATATTCAAGTTTTTGAGAATCATTTAATATACAGAATACTGTTCTTTTTAATAAGGTAACTAAATCTGATGAATTAATTTTAAGATAATATTCTGGTATTATTTCACCCATAGATGGAAAGTTTTCTGATGGTATTGTAGAAAGCTTAAATTTAGATTTGCCGCATATAACATTTAATCTTGTATCATCATACTGAAAATCTATTAATGCTCCATCTGGTAATTCTTTTATAATATCTAAAAGTTTTCTGCAGCTTACAGTTATTCTTCCTTCATGCTCTATATTATGAACTTCAAAATTACATGAAAAGCCCATTTGATAGTTGGTTGCTTTTATATTAACCATATTATTTTCTGCTTCCATGTAAATATTTTGAAGAATATCATTTAACCCTTTTGGATTAGTGAAACTGTTAGCATATTGTAAGTATTTTAATATGTCTTCTTTAACAACTGAAAAATGCATAATTACCTCATTAGTTATAAGCTGAAATATTACTTTGCTTATATATATATAAGTTTGTTATTGTTATTGAGCTGTGGATAACTCAAATAAGTATTAAAAATTATATATTTTATAACAAATTTTAGCAATAATAAATTGTTATCCTAAACTAAGATTTTAAAAAAAATATTATAAAATTTCAAGAATTTTGTTTAATTTTCTTATAATACTCCAAAAATATTTCAAATTACTTATACTTTTTTTAACAGGTTATCCCAACAATAATTTTGATAACTTTATAAATTATTAATAAATAAAGTAATTATAATGTGATAACCTGTGGAAAACTTTTTAATAATATTAGAGTTATCTTTGGAAAACTTTCATCCTGTTTGAAAGTTCTTTTAAAGTATTAACTGTATAGTCATTATTAGCTGCTATTTCTTTTTCTATTTTATTGATTGAGTTTTTAATTGTGGAATGGTCTCTATTAAATATTGCACCAATAGAAGCTAAAGATGACGGCGTATTTTTATATATAAGATATATAGCCATATTTCTTGGTATAACAATATTTACTGCCCTGCTTTTTGACTGCATATCAACAAGTTTTATATTGTAGTAATCACATACTATCTGAATTATTTCATTAGGTGATAATACTCTGTCTCTTTGCAGAAAGAAGTTTTTAAGTTCGCTTTGAATATAATCAACAGTTACTTCCACATTATAAAGCTGCCCTTTAACTACTATAGTATTAATTACACCAAGTAAATCTCTTGTACTGTCTGATTTAATATTTTCAGCTACAAACTTAATAACTTCATCTTTGATGTAGTATTTATTAATTTTTAAATAGTTTTCTATAATAGCTATTTTTTCATCAACTGATGGTGTACCTATCTCTACAATTAATCCGCTTTTAAAACGGCTTGAAAGACGCCTGTCTAAATCTATTATATCATCAGGCAGTGAGTTTGATGTTAAAATAATCTGCTTGTCATTACTGTAAAGTTTTGAGAAAAGAAAGAAAAATTCTTCCATTGTAGCTTCGCCTCTTGAGATGAACTGTACATCATCAAAAAGCAGCACATCAGTTGCTTCGTATTTATTATTAAATTCATGCAGTCGGTTTGTTTTTAAAGAGTTTAAAAATTCTCTTAAATAAAGTTCACCAGTAACACACAGCACATTTTTTTTAGGGAAGTTTACCCGCATATAGTTGCCTACTGCATGCATAAGGTGAGTTTTTCCAAGACCTACATCACCATGAATATAAATAGGGTTATTCAGCCTTTCAAAACCTTTTGCAGCATTCAAGCAGGCAGCATAAGCAAATCTGTTAGATTTACCTGCAACAAATGTTTCAAATGTATATTGCTTGTTTAAAGGAACACTGTAGTAATCATTACTGTAGCTTTGCTTATCTTCTTTTTCTTCACTTGAACTGCTTGAAGATTTATCTTTCTTCTCTGTTTCTGTATTTCCTTTTAAAGTAATTTTTATATTTGCATCTATAATGTGGAAAGCATTTTTTAAAATCTCTTTAAGATAATCTAAATAATGGTCTTCTACCCACATTTTTATATATTTATTTGGAGCTTCTAAAGTGATAGTATTAGCTTCAATGGATACAGTTTTTAAATCTTTTATCCATTTTAATATTTCTTCATCTGTGATTTTTTCTTTGATTTCATTAAAAATATGCTGCCATGATGCAGCTTTATTAGTATTTTCCATACTTATCCTCCATTATATATTAATTTTATTTTAAAATATTTTCAAAATTAAACCTAGTATTATCAATACCTGTGTATAAAATATATCTGTTATTTGAAAAAATATTTTTATAAATTCAGTCAGCTTCCTGTTAAGAGCAGCTTCAAAATCATCTAAAAGAGTTATTATATTTATTTTTCTGCTTTCTTCAATAATTTTTATAAATATGTATAAACAGAGCAGTATAAATGTTTTTTCTAGCCTGTTGATGAAAATTTTCTATTATTTTTTCATAAATGCATATTTTATTTTATCACGATAGACGCCATATAATGACTTTTTCATAAATTTTTTTTTATTAAGTAAAAAATGTGTCTGATATATTGCTGGAATAATTTATAAAAATATTGTTTCTGTTTTAATATTTCTTCATCTGTGATTTTTTCTTTGATTTCATTAAAAATATGCTGCCAGGATGCAGTTTTATTATTATTAGCTATACTTATCCTGCATTAAAAATTAGAAAAAGGCTGAAATGTCTATTCCTGCAGAATAGCCAATACCTGTGCTGTTATTATTAAATAACTGCACCTGTTTAGATACATAGTTGTGGCCGTCTATTATAAATTCCACATAAGGGCTGATTCTTACTATATCCTTAATTGTAAAGCTGTATCTAAATCGGGCAGCTATTCTATCTACATAATATTTTTCCTGCTCGCTGTAATATACATCTTTTATAAGGTTTGAAAGCTTATACATATCATTATCCATTTCAAACTGGAACTGAAAAATGTTGCTTTTATTTACACCCAGATTAAGTGAAAAAAATACATCAATCACCGGCACATATTCAAACTCTATTGATGAATATTTTAAAAAGTCTACTTTAAAGTAAGTTAAAGGAAGCCCAAATATAACATTTACACCAGGCTTGCTGTATTCATATCTTATAACTGGAAGTGGATAGCCGTCTAAAAAATCTCTGCTTGTAGAATATTCTACACCTAAATAAAGCCTTGAATAGTAAGGAAGTGCTTTTCCTTTTATATTTTCATACTCTGTAACATGCTGGAATATTCTAAAAGCATAAAATACATCAAAATCAAGTAAATTTAATGATGTAAAAGGTTTATCACTGGCAGAAGTAAGCCCAAAGCCTGCCCAGTGGCTGCCTGCTTTATAACCATAAGTTAATCCTACATGGGATAATATATCCTGCCCCAAAACCTGACGAAATTCATATCCGAACTGGTGGGGTGTGCTTGTGTGAAGTCCTGAAACTTCTATTGTATGTGTGTCATAATTTGCAGTATCAAGCCATCTGTATTTTATATTAAGCCCTTCATAAGGCTTATATAATGCATTAGATGCATAACTGTTTAAAGATATTAATAATATAACAAATAAAAAGAATATCTTTTTATTCATCATCTACCTGAAAAAGTGTATTTTTTTCAACAGCAATACTTTTCAAAAACAGTGGTGCAAATCTTACACCAGTCCATAATGGAATATTATTAAGCACTGCAAATTCGCAGGCATAAGAAAGTGGTGTAACATTTTCTAAAATCATACCTTTTGCATTTTTATAATTTTTAAGTTTTGTAAAAGGCAGGTTATATGCAGCAATAATTTTATCTGCATAATCATCAAGGTTTAAATCAGTTTCTACTCTGCCTTCACAGTTTATTCTATTTAAGCCATACACAGCAAAGTTTTTAGTATCTTTATATCTTACTATCATATCTTCTGCAATATGAGCAGTATCTGATAAATCATAAGCATAAATTTCTGGCGGCATAAGCTGAGCTGCATATCTTTTATTTCTCCATTTTCTAAAATATACAATCTCTTTTGTTTCGCCAAAAAGTGTATCATAATAAAGTCTGCGGATTTCATCATGGTCAAGGAAGAAAATATCTTCTTTTCTGTCTATCTTGCCTTTTGTAACACCAAGTTCACCTGTTTTTAAAAGTGCTTTCTGGGCATTAACTACAAAAGCAGATGCTGTTATAAATAATTCATCACGCATATCTAAAAGTTTATGCATATTTTTTATAGCTTTTTTCAGTTTAGATTTTCTTGTGAAAAATGGAAGCTTTTTCATATACATTTTTACTTTATCAGTACTTTTTTCTATATTAAATTTAACTGATGCAGTATTAGATGAAAAATCAAGATAATCTGGTATAACCATTTCATCTTCTTTATAAAAAATAGAATTTTCTCTAGTTCTATATACTGCATTTAATACTATTGATATGTTTGGAAACTTTTTAAGCAGTACAGATAAATTGTTTATAAATTCTATAGTAATGTATTCATATATGATAGCAAACTGAACTGGTAAATCATAAAAACTTTTTTCTGCAATATTATTAATATTTACTTTTGATACTGAATTTTTAAGCTCTTTTAATACTTCATCTATCTCATCAAAAGTTACAGGGAAAAAAGAACGGTTTAATTTATCCAGTTTAGATATACCCATTTTTAAAAAAAGATTTGGAGAAAATACACGCCTGTATAATGATTTATTAAGCCCAATAGTATGCATCATTTTTTCAAATGCAGTCATATTTATATATATTCTGCCGTCAACAGGTACAACAGAAGGTGATGATGTTTTAAGATTGCATGAAACAAATAAAGGATTTAATATATCAAGCAAATCATTAAAAATAGATGCAGTAAAATGAGAACATACCTGTGGAAAAAATGAAGAAAAATATCCATTAGATAATATCACTTCTTCATCATATATTCTTGATTTGCTTTCACCATATTCTGAAGCAGCAAGTGGTCTAGGTATTGTATAATCCCTCATATCATCTTTAAATGTTTCTATAACTTCTACTGCATTTTTTATAAAACATTCATCATCAGTTAAAAAAACATCCATTTCAAGTGGACATTTTGCCACTCTTTCTGCTTTAAAAATAGTATCAAGCAGTATATTTATTTCTGCATTATTTAAATCAGGTCTGCCTGTTATATATCTTATATTATCAGAATACTGTCCTTTTAATATTATAAAGCGAATATTATCTATAACAGCAGTAAAAAAACCAAAGTTATTTTGATAATGTGGATATATTTTTATATCTTTGCCTGTTACTACTGCATGAGCATTATTTTCAGTACTATCTTCTTCACTTTCACTTTCTTTATCATTATTTTCTTCTGCAGTGCTTTCTGCTGCTGCACCATATATTTTTAAACCTGATTTACCAAGTAGTTCAAGAAGATTTTCTTTTACTGCTAATTCATCCATTTATATAAAACCTCACATTAATAACTTTAAAACTGAAAAAGATAGAATAATATATTCTGTAAATAATATAAGAAATATAACACTAATCTATGCACCTGTATAAAAGTGCGCTGAACTTAATATTACTTAAGTTCAGCTTATTATATTATTCTGCTGTTAAAAGCTCAGCAATTTCTCTGTATCTTTTAGATGTTTCTTTTGATATATTTTCAGGAAGAACAGGTCCTGGAGCCTGTTTATTCCAGTCAAGAGTTTCAAGATAGTTGCGGACAATCTGTTTATCCATGCTGTCCTGCACCTGACCTGGTTTATATTTATCTGCAAACCAGAAACGAGATGAATCAGGTGTTAAAACTTCATCTATTAATATAACTTCCCCATCATAAAGACCAAACTCAAGTTTTGTATCTGCTATAATAATACCTTTAGTTAAAGCAAGCTCAGATGCAAAAGTGTATATTTTAATAGTGTAGTCACGCATTTTTTCAGCATACTCTTTGCCTACTATTTCGCACATTTTTTCAAATGATATACTTTCATCATGGCCAACATCTGCTTTTGTTGATGGAGTAAAAATAGGTGATGGCAGTTTATCTGCTTCTTTTAAACCAGCAGGTAATTTTATACCGCATACAGCACCAGTTTTTAAGTAATCTTTCATACCTGAGCCTGTAATATAACCGCGGACAACACATTCAGCTAAAAGTGGTTTAGCTTTTTTTACAAGCATACTTCTGCCTTCAAGTATATCTTTATATTTATGCACTTCTGCTGGCATTTCTTCTATTTTAGTAGTAATAAGATGATTTTTTATGATATGAGAAGTTTTGTCAAACCAGAATTTTGAAAGCTCTGTTAAAACTTTTCCCTTCCCTTCTATACCTTCTGGAAGAATTACATCAAAAGCAGATAATCTGTCAGTTGAAACTATTAATAATTTATCGCCTAAATCATAAATATCCCTGACTTTTCCTCTGCCTACAAGTTTTAAATCAGGAAATTCTGTTTTCATTACTATATTCATATATTCACCTCGCAAATTATATTGATAATATTTTTCTCAATTAAAATCAAGAAATATAATTGTATACCCCACAATTTTTATATATAAGAAATACAAAAGTGAAAAAAATTTGTATGCAAGATTAATTTTTATGGAAAAACATAAAAATTTACAAAAAAAATTAACTATTTACTTGAAATATAAAATAATTTAGTTTATATATACTAATTATTTGAAAAGTGAGGTAAAATATGGCTCTTGATTCTATAGATGTACAAATATTAAATATGCTTATAGAAAATGGCAGAATATCATACACTGATATTGCCAAAGAAGTTGGTATGAAACCCCCTTCCGTTATTGACAGAATAAAGAAAATGGAAAGTGACGGTATAATTTATGACTATACTGCAAGAGTAGACTATCGCAAAATGGGTTTTGATATGGTTGCTTTTGTTGGTGTTGTTATGGATAACCCTGTGTATATTGATGATTTTGAAAATATTTTTAAAAATGTTGATGAAGATATAGTAGAGTGTTACCATGTAACTGGTGATTTTACACTTCTTTTAAAAGTAATTACTAAAAATACTAATACATTAGCAGGCATTATCCGCAAATTAAGAGAGCTGCCTGGAGTAGCAAGCACAAATACAATCTTAGTTTTTTCAACTATGGTTAACAGAGTTCATAAAATATAAAAAGCTATGCATACTGTATCTGTTATTATTCCTGTATATAACAGGACTTTTTCAATCAGGGATGCAGTAGAAAGTGTACTAATACAATCAATTAAGCCGTTAGAGATAATTGTTATTGATGACGGCTCGTCTTTTAATATGGCATCATATCTTAAAAACTATATGCACCATATTCGCTTAATAAAATTAAATGAAAATAAAGGTGTCAGTTTTGCAAGAAATACTGGCATAAAAGCTGCATCTGGTGAATATATTGCATTTTTAGATTCAGATGATTTGTTTCTTCCTGAAAAACTTGAATATCAGATAAATTATATGGCAGAAAATAATTTACTGATAAGCCATACTGATGAATTTTGGTATAGGAAAGACAGGTGGATAAATCAGGGAAAAAGTAATAAAAGATATGGTGGGTATATTTTTGATAAAATACTTGATAAATGCAGAATAAGCCCTTCTTCTTTAATAGTCCATAAATCTGTTTTTGATGAGGCAGGATATTTTAATGAAGATTTAAGAGTGTGTGAAGATTATGAAATATCTTTAAGATTTGCCTTAAAATATAAGATAGGATATTTGGAAAAAAAACTTATCATAAAGCGGGCTGTTGAGGATAACAGCTTAAGTGCAGGTATCAGCCATATAGAATATATCAGGTATGAAATTTTAGAGAAATTGTATAGAGAAAATGCGAATATACTTGATAAAAATACAAAAATCATATTAATTAATGAGCTTGAGAGAAAGAAAAATATAATAAAGCCTTTCCTGAATAAATTCTAAAATATAAGCAGTTTATAAAAATATCTTATATATACTTATAGTGTATATGTAAAACAGTATCAAAATATAATATAAAGCAGTGCCTTTATGTTAATAAATATATATTAGGAGTCAGTGTTTTATGAAGTTTGTTAAAATGTTTTGCTCAATATACACAACTATTGTGTTATTGGCAATTTATGCCATCTTGTGTGCAGCAGCTACATTTATAGAAGCTGATGCAGCATACGGCGTACAGGCAGCTCAGGATATGATTTACCGCACAGCATTATTTAATATTGTGCATCTTCTTCTGCTGCTTAATCTTATTGCAGTTTTTGTATATAGAAAAGTATGGAAGTCAAAAAAGTATTACAGCATTATACTGCATATATCTTTTATAGTGATTTTATTAGGTGCAGCATTAACAAGATTTTTTGGCTTTGAAGGTATTGTACATATTAGGGAAGGAGCATCATCTAATGTAATCATTACTGATGAAGAATATTTAAATATAAGAGTTGCTGTTGAAGATAATATTTATTATACAAATATTCCAGTTCGCTATAACAGTGTAACCCAGACAAAATTTCATGAAAAAATACCATTAAACAATTCTCTACTGGAAGTAAAATATAACTCATATACTCCAGGAAATCAAAATACACCACCAATTATTAATGTAACAGCATCATATAATGGTGATACAAAAACAATGGATTTACCTCAAAGCTATCTTGATGCAAATATTGGTGAAACATTTGAATTAGGCGGAATGTATTTTCAGCTTGTATGGGGCCCTGCAGAGATATCTGTTCCTTTTGAAATATATTTAGAAGATTTTATTTTAACAAGATATCCTGGCTCTAAAAGCCCGTCTTCTTATAAATCAAAAATATTAGTTACAGATTACAATGATAATTCCAGCTTTGGATATGAGATATTTATGAATAATGTATTAGATTATAAAGGCTACAGATTTTTTCAGTCATCTTATGACCCAGATGAAAAAGGCACGATTTTTAGTGTAAATAAAGACCCGGGTAAAATTCCAACATATATTGGCTACTTTTTATTAACTGTCGGTTTTATTCTCTCATTCTTTGGCAAAGGAAGTAGAGTATGGAGATTAAGCCATTATCTTAAAAAACAGAAATTATATGTATATTTTATAGCTTTTTCATCATTTTTAATGCTTTCTGCATCAAACCTTTATGCTGCAGATAATACTTTTGAAAAAGAAAACTGGATACAAACAGCTTATGCCTCTAATGTGGTGGAAAATGATAATACTTCTGCTCAAGAGCATGAAACACATGTGATAACTCAGGAAGAAATAGATGTACTTTTAAAAAATATTTCTGAAAAAATGCAGGCTCATTCTGAAATTGCAGGCAGGCTTCTTGTTCAGGATATGCAGGGCAGAATAAAGCCTCTTGATACTCTTGCAATGGATATGGTGCATAAATTAATCAGAAAAGATGAATTTATGGGCATGAACCATGTAGAAATATTTTTAGGCATGATGATGTATTATGATTATTTTAAGCATGTGAAAATGTTTAGAACAAGCTCTGAAGAATTAAGAGAAAAACTTGGTACTCCAAAAGATGAGAAATATGTGTCATTTGCAGATGCTTATGATGAAAACGGCGAATATAAATTAAAAGAATATATTGATGCTGCATATCAGTCAAACCCTGCTCATAGAACAAAATTTCAAAAAGATTTAATCAAGTTTGATGAGAAAATGGGTTTAGCTTACTATATGTATACAGCACAGATGTTTTTAGTGTTCCCTGATATTACAGGCAAAACAACAGGCTTTTTATCACCAGGAAATGCAATGGCATCTTTTGATACAGAAAACGCCGCTAAAATTCGTGATTTATTACAGCAGTATTATGCAGGTGTAGATAAAGGCTTAAATGAAGGAAACTGGCAGGATGCAGATAAATATTTAGGTTTAATCAGCGAATTTCAAAGAACAAATGGTGCTCACCTTATACCAGCAGAAAGCCGTATAAGTGCAGAAATCATGATGAATAAATATAATCCATTTAAAAACTTAACTTATCTTTATGTTTTACTTGGCATTATAATGTTTATCTTTGTAATTACTGCTATTATCAAAAATAAACCAGTAAATAGTACTGCAGGAAGAATATTTTTTGGCATATCAATATTAGCAGTTGTTCTGCATACTGCAGCATTAATATGCAGGTGGTATATTGCAGGCCATGCACCATGGAGTAATGCTTATGAATCTATGATATATATAGCATGGGCAGGAGCATTAGCTGGCCTTTTATTCTTCCAAAGGTCGCTTTTAGCAATAGCTGCAACTAACTTTGTAGCAGGTATCACATTATTTGTTGCAAACCTTGGTTTTATGGACCCGCAGATTGGTACATTAGTTCCAGTTTTAAAATCATACTGGCTGAATATTCATGTATCAGTTATTACAGCAAGCTACAGCTTTTTTGGATTATGCTTTGTGCTTGGTATTATAAGTATGGTGCTTTTTATTTTAAGAAGTCCAAAAAGAGCACATATTGACCAAAGTATAATCAATGTACACTGTATTAATGAAATCAGTATGATTTTAGGTTTAGGTCTGCTTACTGTTGGCACATTTTTAGGCGGTGTATGGGCAAATGAAAGCTGGGGCAGATACTGGGGATGGGACCCAAAAGAAACTTGGTCGCTCATTACTGTTATAGTTTATACAATCATACTTCATGCAAGGCTTGTTAGAAAATTAAATAACCCATATATATTCAGTGTATTAAGCACACTTGGCTTTTATACTGTAATGATGACATATTTTGGAGTAAACTATTACTTAACAGGTATGCACTCTTATGCATCAGGCGAGCCAATACCTATACCAACATTTTTATATGTAATGGTAGGTCTGCATATTGTATTAATTGCAGTTTCATTTAGAAAAAGAAATCTTGATATGCCGGTATTTAATTCAACAGATAAAGGTATATAATAAAATACCCCAGTTTAAAATCTTAAACTGGGGTATAATAAAAATATCATAGAATAATATTTTACTTAAAATCTGTAACCTGCTTCTATACCAACTTTAACATTATTAAGCACTGGGTTATGCGGATTATTGTATGCATTAGAAGAATTATGTTGCATAAGAATATAATCTAATCTTAACCCTGTATATATATTATTTTTAAAATTATATCTTAACCCTGCTTGAAATAAGAAACCTAATCCATTATTTAAGTCTTCTGTTATAATATTAGTTCCAGAAGTAGTATCTTTTTCAGTTATTTTATTTGAATAAAGAGTAAAACCTAAACCAGCCCATGGAACAAAACCAGATTCACCTCTTTTTGTTTCATATTGAAAAATAATAGATGGGCTTAATGTAAAAAGCGACATATTTCTAGTATATTTCCCTGTAATACCAGTTTGTCCTGTATAAACAATATTTGTAATATCTGTTTCAGGAGAACCGCTAATAGATAAATCCAAACCTATTGCAAGCCATCTTTTAAGATT
Source organism: uncultured Mucispirillum sp. (assembly GCA_944324465.1). Classification (GTDB taxonomy): domain Bacteria; phylum Chrysiogenota; class Deferribacteres; order Deferribacterales; family Mucispirillaceae; genus Mucispirillum. Next base: position 94,760 of record CALUWI010000009.1, read on the forward strand.
AATTTTTCCATTAAAGGATATACCACCGCCGTGATTTACTGGATATTTTACTCCAAGAGTTTCTACACCAGCTTCAATAGTTTTACCATTTCTTCCAGGTATAATTGCATCATAATAAACAAATAAACCAGCAGTAATACCATATGGCAGTTCTCGTTTATACTCATCACTTATCCAAGAACGGTTATTTGCACTATCATCTTCACTTTTTTGCTGAGCAAATGATTTTTCAATAAAACTTCCAAAAATAGAAAATAAAACTATAAAATAAAATATTTTTTTCATTAATACACCTCATAATAAAAAATAAATTCGTAATAAATACATAATTATATATGGCAGGTATTCATAGTTATGCAATTTTTAGAAAAAATAAATACAAATATTATACTATCAACAAAATTTTTACATAAAATATACAGGATAATAAATTTAATATAATTTATATATATCTGTTTAAGAATAATATTAATTAGATATAAGATATAAAACATAAAAAAACCTCTGCCCACTTTAGTGGACAGAGGTAGTATAATAAACTAGTTTATAGTTTGTTTTGGTGTAATATAAGTTTCATTTTTGATGTTTGGAATAATAAATCTAAATTGTGGTGTTTCTGCTGCTTCAAAAGGAACAATGTTAAATTGTAAACAGTTTTCACTTTCGCATGTAATTTGATAAGTTGGCAGATTATTAGCAGCTTTAGCAGTAACTTCGCTGCTGTAATCAGGTATAGTTACAATATCACCAGCTTGAAATGCAAATGCTTTTTGAAGACGAGATGCGTTATCACCAATTACTCTAAATGCTGGTTCATTTACTATTATATACTGTCCATTATCATCTTTATCATACATAAACTGTGCAAGTAAGTTATACTGTATATTATCCCTTGTAAGAATAAATTGTGATTGTGCTGCCTTGAATAATGCTTTATCACTGTCTATAGAGTTTTTAATTTCAACTCTAATAGGGTTGTATTCTTCTGTGCCATAAGGAGCGACAGCAAACAAGTTAGCATAATTTATATTTTCAAATCCAGTATCTACTTTAATTGTATATTTAATTTCATTATTATTTGCTGTATCTGCTGTTGTTATTGTATAATCACCAGCAACAGTACCTATTCTTGTTATGCCACCAGTATATGTTCTTATTAACTCTAATGTAGAATTATAACTTGGTGCAAAATTGCTTGTATAATCAATTGATACATTTGTACCGTCTTTTATGAAATTATCAGCTGTTCTTGTTGTTTCTGTTTCAGCATATGGTGTGATTATCTCAAGCATTTTTATATATTCTGGGCTGAAATTTTGTACAGCTGCACTATAAACCGGTACATTTTCACTTATAGGTTTATTGTTAGAAACATATATTTGCCCATAATTTGGAGCATAAAAAGATATGCCATAAGATTCTTATAAAAATGGTGATGTTTCATTAATTTTTACAGAGTTACTAATAATATCAGTAATATTTTGATTATATGTTGAATAATCTAAACCATACCATTTTGTTTCATTAAGGCTGTTTATAACTGCCTGTAAATCATATAAACCAAACAGTCCATTACCATATGCATCTGAGCGAGAAAGAGCAACATAAAAGTTATTAAATGTTTTTACAGGATTAGCTTGAAAATCTGCTGCAATTTTATTTGATAACTCATCTAATGCGCCGCTGAGAGCTTTTACTTGTTTTAAGTCAACTGCAGATATATTAGTTGGTATTACACCATTTCGCCCAGAAATTTGAAAATAAGTAGATGTAATAGTATCTAAAAGCTGTTCAGTTGTCTGGTTTTGAGCTATACCGCTTGTAATATCACCTAAAAGCCAAGGAAATTCTACTTCACTTTCTTCTGATGCAACATAATATTTACCGTAGTCTGCTAAACCATGCATCCATTCTGCTGTTCCCATAAGGCAGGCAGCAAAGCCTATAATATCAAATTCAGTATTAGTTGCAGTTTTTGCCATATTAAAAGCTCTTTGCATCTCAGATAAATTTACACCAGTGCCAAATCCCATAATAGAACCACCGCCGTGGCTGAAAAAGATAACTACATATCTATCTGCTGGATAATTTTTTACACCATAAGTTAAAAACTCTCCAATTGTATCACCAGAATTTATATTTACACAGCCTGTTTCATTTTTTTGAAGACACACTTTACCTTTATTTTCAAGCAGTTTAAGACCTTCATCTTTTGTAACCTGCCACCTTTTAGCTTGATACCAGTCTTTTATATAAAATTTTGCAGGGTCTGCACCAGCTGCTATTATTTCTTCATCAGTCCATTTCATATAATCATCGGTAGAGCCTGTTTGTATCACAATATTAGTGTTTTCAGGATTTAAATTTTCAATCATTCCTTTAATCATGTAGTTTGCTGGACCATATCCTACAGCATCTTGTTTAACACCATCATAATAAGCCTGTTGGAAAAAACTTTTTGCTTCTTCTGGATATTCATAAGTTGTCCCTTCAATATACATTAAAACTGTTGTTTTAATAGGTGTTGCAGGGTTAGAATCAGATGAATCATTATTGCTGCAGCCAGCTGCAATAAATAATGCAAATAAAATTAATAAATATTTCTTCATTACTGCCTCCATTTTCATTGATAAATTTAATACAAAGAAATATTAATGTTTGTGTATTATAACAAATAAATTAAAGTAATATATATTACTGATTTACTTGATAATCACCCTGATTTATGCGCTTTTTAACATGTTTTTTTATAGTTTCTCTTTTAGTATTAGGCAGTCTGTCAATAAAAAGTGTGCCGTCCAGGTGGTCAGACTCATGCTGTAATATTCTTGAAAGTCTGTCAGTTGCTTCTACTACTTTTTCGTTGCCAAACCTGTCCTGATACTTAACTTTTACTTTCATATATCTTTTAACATAAGCATATTCACCAGGAATAGAAAGGCAGCCTTCTTCTTCTAATATTTCGCCTTCTTTTTCTAAAAATACAGGGTTAATAATTTCCATTGGATTTTTATTATCTGGGCCAGTTAAATCATCAAGCACAAAAAAACGTTTAGATACACCAACCTGTGGTGCTGCAAGCCCTATCCCTTTTGCTTCATACATTGTCTCAAACATATTATCAAGCAGTGTATGAAGTTCTTCATTAAACTCTGTTACTTCTTCTGCTTTTTTTCTTAATACTTCACTTGGAAATGTTTTTATTTCTAATATCATAACTTATCCTTTTTTTTATTTTACAATCCAGCTTTCAAAATTATTATGCTGGAAATAATTTATCAAATATTTTTTAAAATTTTCTGCTATTTCTTTATTATTTATTTTTTTAACAGAATTTTCAATATAATTTTTGCATTTATCTGAAAGTTCATAGGTAGTTTGGTTATCTTGTTTAATTTTTTCATATTTTGGACTGTATTTAAAAACTACTTTTAATACATCTAATCCCTTTTCATTAAGTTTTATTTTAAAATCTTCTGTCATATAGGAAAGGTCTGTAAACCAGATATTATCATGAACTTTAATAGTAAGTGTTTTTGTATAAGGGTCAAAATTGTATGGAGTAGTAACGGTTTTTAAGTTATCCATTATTACAGAATACCATATTTTATAAATATGGCTCATCTGTAAAATGCTACTGTTAGAGCTGTTCTGTAGTATTTGATTCAGCTTCTTCATATTCATTCCTGTGAGCTTTCACCATATCAGAAACATATTCTATTAATTCTTTTGTACCGCTGCGTGTAAGTGATGAAATTCTAAAAAGAGTAATATTATTTTCTTCTGCAAATTTTTCAAACTCAAAAAATACATCATCGTTGCAGGCATCCATTTTTGTAGCTGCTACTATCTCTTTTTTATCTTTTAAAGATTCAGCATAGAGAGAAAGTTCATTTCTGATAGTTTTATATCTTTCTATCATAGATTCTTCACTTGATGCATCTATAAAATGCAGTAAAAGAGAAGTTCTTTCAATATGTCTTAAAAACTGCTGACCAAGCCCTGCTCCTGCATGAGCATTTTCAATTAAACCCGGCATATCAGCAATAACAAAGCTGCCCCCATGCCCGTCTTTTATTACACCTAGATTTGGAGTAAGTGTAGTAAATGGGTAATCAGCTATTTTTGGTTTTGCAGCTGAAACTACAGATATAAAGGTAGATTTTCCTGCATTAGGGAACCCTATAATACCAACATCTGCTAAAAGTTTCAGTTCAAGTTCTACTTCTATTTCCTGCCCAGGTTTACCATCTTCTGCATATCTAGGTGCTCTCTGTTCTGGTGTTGCAAAGTTCATATTGCCTCTGCCGCCTCTGCCGCCAAGTGCTGCTAATACTTTTTCACCGTCATGAGTAATATCTGCAATAATATCCCCAGTTTCTGCATTTCTAATAATTGTACCAAGTGGAACAGGAAGTATTAAATCCTCCCCTGCTTTTCCGTGCATATCACTGCCTTTGCCCTTTTCACCATCTGGTGCTTTATATACTGATTTATAACGGAAGTCCATTAATGTATGGCGTGCTTTATCACCAATGAAATAAATACAAGCACCATTACCACCATTGCCGCCGTTTGGACCGCCTTTTGGTACATATTTTTCTCTGCGGAAGCTAATGCAGCCGTCTCCGCCGTTACCTGCTTTTAGTTTAATAGATGCTGTATCAATAAATTTCATATAGTTTTAACCTGTAGAATAAATAGAATAAAAAAAGCCGGTATAAACCGGCTCAATAAACCATATAAATGGTGTAATTAACATGCTTTTTCAGTTTCAATCATTACAAACTGACCAAGTCTGCCTTTATCAACAAACTTAACATAGCCAGGAATAAGAGCGAATAAAGTATCATCTTTACCGATACCTACACCTTCGCCTGGTTTATATTTAGTGCCTCTTTGGCGAATGATAATATTACCAGCTTTAACTAATTCGCCGCCAAATTTTTTAACGCCTAATCTTTTGGAATGGCTGTCCCTACCGTTACGAGAACTACCGCCTGCTTTCTTGTGAGCCATTGTTATCTCCTATCCATTAATTTTAACAACTTTTACTTTAGTAAACATTTGTCTGTGACCTTGGCGTTTACGATAATCTTTTCTTCTTTTCTTTTTGAAGATGTAAACCCTGTCAGCTTTTCCGTGCTCAAGCACTTCAACTTCGATAGAAGCTCCTTTAACAAAAGGCGAACCTGCAGTTTGCTTATCACCTGAAATAAAAAGAACTTCTTCAATTTTATGAGTGGCGCCTACTTCAACTTCTAATTTTTCAACATTGATAATATCGCCTTCTTTTACGGTGTATTGTTTTCCACCAGTTTTAATTACTGCGAACATGCAGAACCTCCACCTATTATTAAGGAAAATAAACTTAATACAAAAAAATAGTGCTGTCAAGCAAAATTTTTAATTTTCTTGTAATTTTTCTATTCCAGTGCCTTTTAGTGTAACTTCCCGCCTTTCTCCAGAGTTACTCATTATGATGATTTTCTTAGTAAAATCAGCATTTCTATCTGGTGCAAAGGTAAAGCCTAAATAGCATGACTGGCCTTTTTTTAATATAAAATTTGTTTCATTGTTATTAGCAATACATGACGGCAGATTTTTATTATTAACAACTACAAGTCTAAAATTTGAATCTTTACTTTCTGATAAAATAGAATAATGCTGGTCAGTATCGCTTGTATTAGGTATAAGAATTTTCTGCACATTTCCACCAAAATATACAGTGCCAAAATCAAGCATATCTGAAGCTGAGCCGTAAAGAGTATATTCTTTTGCCCCTGAAAGTATTCTTTTATTAAAAACTAACTTAGCAGAAAAATCACCTGCAGAGCTTGGAAGAAAGCTGATAACTATGCCACATGGACTGTCTTTTGGTTCTTTTATTTCATTGCCTGAAATTTTGCATGTGCTTAAGCTGGAATCTATTGTAAATGCTGCATCGCCATTTATTTCATAAGTAAGTGGAGAATTATCTTTCTGGCTTGTTTTAAATATTTTAATATATGCATATTTATCACTTTTTGTGCCTGCAGTTTCATTCTGCCATTTAATAGAATATTCTGCTCTTTTGTTATCAATATTTTCACCGCTGTTATCTGTATAATATAATATAGTAAAATCAGGCATTAAAATACCTCTGCCTGTAATATTATATTCAAGAGTATCTTTCTGGCTTTTTATATACATAATTTCTGAATATTCTTTAACTTCTGTTGGTGAAAAAGTAAGGTGCAGACGGCATTTCTGCTCTGCAGGAATAGAAAATACAGTTTCCCCATAATGCTGAATACAAGAATCTTCAGTAATTGTAGAAAATGTTTCTTTAGTTTCATTATCAAATATTTCTTCAGTTAATGGTGCAGCTTTAATATCGCTTGTCTGCATAGAAGGATGGGAAGAAAATGAAACAGCATATTCCATAGTGATGGATGCATTATTTTCTATAGTAATAATCTGGCTTATAGAGTTAGCCCTGTCTTTATTAAAGAATGAATTTCCAAAATTAATAGTATCTGCAAAAGCACTGCTTGAAATAATTATAAATATAAAAGTAAAAACTGCTTTGTATCTCATATATTCTCCTAATTAACATAAAAATACATTATATACTCTTTTTTTGCAATATAAAAACATAAACTTAAAAATCTTTCGGATTTACTTTATATACTACACCATAAGGATACTGGTTTATAACTGGTGTAAAATATTTTTCATCAGCATTTTGCAGCAGAAAAAGCTGTACGAATGATGAGTTTAAAAGTTCTGGGGAAAGAATATAAGTAATAAATCCATTTGCAGCAGGCATTAAAACTACAGAATAGCCCATTTTCAGAGTATAAGTTTGGGTATTAGTTAATTTGCCGTTATCTGTAAGCATAAGCCTGCTAAGCTGAATATTATTAGAATTAGCTGAAAGAATACCTGTTTCCACATTAATATTAATATTATTTGAGCATAAAAGTGTATTATTGTCACCAGGCTGGCAGAATGTGGTAAGTATTGCTTCAGTATTGCCTGCTAAGTAAGAAATAGCACTGTATTTTTGTATCATATCAAAAGTAAATAATATATAAATGTTTTCATCTTCAGGCCCTTTATCATAGGAAGTCATAACACTGGATACTTCATCAATAGTTTTATTGTCCTTAAACATTTTCTGCACTTCTTCATAGCCGCCTTTTGCAATATATGAAGATATATTATAAAGTTCTTCCTGACTGCCTGTCAGGCTTTTTGCAATCATCCATGTTTTTGGTGTAGACTGGCTCATACCACTGTGATATACAGGAAACCCTGTAACATCAGTAATAGCAAGACCGTAATCCCACCATGTATATACTGTAGAATTATCAGGCAGTTCTTTGCCCATTTTTTCTATTAAAGCATAGATAGATGTATCAATAGAAGGGCCAGGTACCATACCGTAAGCTGTTAATTTTGCCGCAAAGATACCAATTAAAAGCATAATAGTAAGTATAAGTGGAGCGAATGTATTTATATAAATGCTGCGGTTTTTATACTGCATTGATAATTTTCTAAAAATATAGTGAGAAGCAATGTATATAAGATATCCAAATCCGATAGCAATAACAGGCATTAAAAACATTGCAAATCTGCCTGAGCTTATAAAAGTAACAAAACCCATTGCAAAGATTGGTGCAAGTGGCAGTGCTTTTTTAATGTTAGCAATAAAAAATAAAATACCGCCAATAAGTCCAAGTATAAAAAGCAGTGAGTTTTGGATAGTAAAATTAACTATACCGCTGAAAGATTCTGCAGCAGCTTCGCTTATTGTATTATATACCCACGGGATAGGTGAATTAGCTTCTAAGTTATTTGGAAGAAACGGAATATATACAGCCATTGAACCTATTAATGCACCAAGAGAATCTATAAATACAATGGGGTTAGATGTAAGTATATATATAAGTGAAGCAATCAGTATATTTTTGTATTTATGATTATATATAAACAGCGAAACAGCAAATACTATAAAATATACAAGGTTAAAAAGTATGTGGTTGTAAAAATGCTGAAAAGCAAGCATTGTAAGTCCTAAGCAGGCAGAAAGGATATAAAGATAAGTTTCTTTTTTAGCTTTTGATGCAGTAAGTAGAAAAAGGCTTGCAAGGAAAAGGAAAAACATATTTCCCCCGTCTGTATCAAACCTGCCTATTGATGTTCTGCCGTAAAAAACAGGTGCAAATGTAGTTAAAAGCCCAGTGATAATGCCTAATGCAGGATATCCAGCAAAATAGAAATAAAGGCATACTGCAAGTATAAAAATACTGCCAAGCCACGGCACCATATTAATGGCAGCATTATAGTAATCAGTACCTGTAATATTATGTATTTTTGCAAGGATAACACTTAAAAGTGGTGCAGGGTCATAAAAAGGTACGCCCTCTGGATAGAATATGTCTATATCATTGCCGCCTGGTACATATTCATCTGCATTTAATTCTTTTGCATGTCTTGTATATTTATAAGCATCAAGAGTAGTCATCATTGGAGTATTTTCATAAAAGAACTGCTCTTTATTCTGCTTCCATACATCAAACTGGTCATACCTTGCATTTACTGAAATAAAAAATGCAGCAAGTGCAGCAATCATAAATACAATAAAAGAATATTTAGAACTTTCTGTTGGAAAGTTAATATATGAAGTTATTTTATTATATTTTGCACAAAACGCCTGTATGGCTTTATTTTCTGCAGCTTTTTGCCTAATATCTGCCATTATCTGCCTCTAAGTAATGTGTTTTTAAAAACTGGAATAAAAGTCTTAAGCCAAAGCCGGTAGCTTCTTTTCCAAAAATTGGGTGAGCTTTTTCTAAATAAGCAGGGCCTGCAATATCTAAATGTATCCAAGGATAGTTGTCTACAAACTGTTTTAAGAATAATGCAGCATGCAGTGCACCGCCTTCTCTGCCGAATGTGCTCATATTCTGAATATCTGCAACAGTGCTGTTTATGCCCTGTTCATAGCCGTCAAAAAGCGGAAGTTCCCATACATCTTCTGCCTCCTCCCATGAAATATCGCTTATCTGTTTGCTTAAAAATTTTCTGTTTGAGAAAAGTCCTGCACAAAATGGTCCAAGAGCTACAACACAGGCACCAGTTAATGTGGCAGCATCAATAATTATTTCTGGGTCTGTTTTTGTTGCCATATAAAGAGCATCGGCTAAAATAAGTCTTCCTTCAGCATCTGTATTTAATATTTCAACAGTTTTGCTGCTTGCAGAAGTTATTACATCACCAGGAACAAGAGCATCTCTGCCTATAATATTTTCCGCCAGTGGTATGTATGTATTGACATTTATTTTAAGTTCAAGTTCAGCAATCAGTTTTGTTAATGTAAACATTAATGCAGCACCCGACATATCTGTTTTCATAGTAGTCATACTGGCTGCAGGTTTTAAACTGGAACCGCCGCTGTCAAAAGTAATGCCTTTGCCAACAAGAGCAATATTTTTATTTGTTTCTGGAGCACCTTTATATTCTATATGTATAAATCGCGGCATATTGCTGCTGCTTCTGCCTACTGCATTTAAAAGATTTAAGTTATTTGCTGTAATCTCTTTTTCATCCCAGATAGTTACTTTCATAGCATTATGGCTGTTTGACTTAACAAAATCAGCAAATAATGCAGGTGTTAAGTGGTTTGCAGGTGTATTTATTAAATCTTTCATAATATTGATATTTGTAAAAACAGTATTCCACTGTTCTGCATTATCATCAATATATTTTTTAAGACGCGGCATAGCTGTAATTATTTCTGCTTCAAAAGTATGTTCAGGCGATTTTTTAGACTTAAAGTTTTCAAAAGAATAGTCTGCAAACATAAAGCCTTCTAAAAATGCTTTTGTGCTTGAAAAATCTTTTTTCTCATTATAAATATCTTCAAAAGAAATCATAGAAAATGATGATATTTTATCTTTTTTGAAAATAGAAGCAGTTTTAGCACCAAGCTCCATATAAAACCTTGCATCTTCCTGCTCTTTTGGAATGTGGATAATATATATTTTTTTAAGTTTTTTATTAACATCTAAATAAAAACTCTTAGATTCTTTTTCTTCAAAGTTAAAATAGTCTGACTGGATAATTTTTTGTATTTCATCGTCTATTTTTTTACCAGTAATCAGCCTTAAAGAGCGTATATTTTTATACACTGGTATTAATATGGCATCTTTTTTAGAATCAACTGCGATTTTTTTTCTGCATGAAATCTTCATAATAATCACCTGAAAAATAATAGTATATAAATTTCTGCCAATATTTATAATAAATTTTTTCAAAAAAAAACATAAAAATTTTAATTTTAAACAAAAATTTTTAAAAATTATTAATTCCTGAAAAAGTTCGTTGCAATATTATATAATGTATATATATAATAACTTACGGGGTAGTAAATGGTAAAAACACAGGAAAAGCCATTGTTTTATGGTCATAAAATATTGTTATTAATAGCATTAGAGTTTGTGCTGGCATTTTCAGGTTTAGGATATTTTATTCCTTACGGCAGTGCAACTATAATGTATATACCTGTAATAGCTGCAGCTTATTTTTACGGCATAAGAGCAGGTGTGCTGCTGGGAGCTGTTTTTGGTATAACAAGCATATGGAAAGCATCAATGGCAGGTGTTGGCTACTTTGATTCTTTATTCTCCCCTTTTTCAAGCGGCAATATAGCAGGCAGTATATATGTTGCTCTTATAGCAAGAATACTTTTTGGTTTTGCTGCAGGTGTGCTTTTTGCTTTATTTAAAAATATAAAAATCAATGAATATATAAAAGTAACAGTTTTATCTGTTGCTGCTCACTTAATACATACTTTTCTTGTACTTATACCTATGGAATATCTTTTCCCTAAAGCTCATATAGATGAAAAATATATTGCAGGAAACATATTTTCTGTTAATGAGATACTGCAGGTTATTCTTTTAACTGTCAGTATGTGTGTAACTGTATATATATCAAAAAATAAACGGCTTGCAGAAATAGAACAGATTTTAGATGAAGGCAGGCAGTCATATTATACAAAACGGTTGAAAATTGAAGGTGCATTTTTTGTACTTTTCTTGTTTTTAGTTATTCTTGCATTAATGTTTCATCTGCATGATATGACATTAATGGTGGTAAATGCTACAAATATAGAACTGCCCTTTCATGCCCGCATTATGTTTATAAACCTGCAGATACAGTTTTTAGTAGGTGTTGCAGCTATAGCACATATAATAGGTGTTTTTGTTACATCTTATAGAATTTACTCTGTTTATCATATTAATAATGCAGATAAAGACTCAATGACAGGCTTATACAGCAAAACAACAGCAGTAGATTATGGGGCAACAGTAATAAATAATAAAAAAGATTTCCCAGATACATATTTTATGATTATAGATATAGATAATTTTAAGGGGATAAATGATACTTACGGTCATTTAATGGGTGATAAAGTAATTATAAATATTGCAAGATTTTTAGAGAAGCATTTTGGTGCTTATGGTTTAGTTTCAAGGTTTGGCGGCGATGAGTTTGCTGTATTTATTACAAGGTCATTAAGCATAAATGATATAGAAAAGAAAATACAGGAATTTCAGTCTGATGCTGCAAGTATATCATTAGATGATGAGAGAAAAGTTACATGCAGTATTGGAGTATGCCATGTGGATAATGAGAAAAAGTTTGATGAAGTATATAGAAAAGCAGATGAAATGCTGTATCTTATAAAAACATCAGGCAGAAATGGGTATAAATTTTATAAAAAAGTGTAGGAAATCAGTAAAATATAAATAAATTTATAAATTTATAAAAGAAAAACTTGCAAGCTTTAGAATATAATGATATTAGATATAGATTGTATTATCTTTTGATAGGAAAAATGTTGTTACATACAGGGGGCTGATAATTACATGAGTTGTAAGGTTATAGCTGTAGCTAACCAGAAAGGCGGTGTTGGCAAAACAACCACAGCAGTAAACCTTTCTGCATCACTTGCAGTGGCAGAAGCCAGAGTTTTGCTTATAGATTTTGACCCTCAGGGGAATGCAACCAGCGGCTTAGGTGTTATGCCTGAGCAGATAGAAAATGATATTTATGATGTTTTAGTTAACGGTGCTGATATTAATTCTGCACTTTGCCATACAGAAATAGAAGGGCTTGATTTAGTTCCTGCAAGAATAGAACTTTCTGCTGCAGAAGTAGAGCTTATTCAAGAGCTTTCAAGAGAAACTAAATTAAAAAGAGCTATTGCAGAATTAAAAGAACATTATGATTATATATTAATAGACTGTCCGCCATCATTAGGGCTTTTAACTGTTAATGCATTAACTGCAGCAGGTTCAGTTTTAATTCCTATGCAGTGTGAATATTTTGCTATGGAAGGCTTAGGGCAGCTTTTAAATACAATTAACTTAATTAAGGAAAATTTAAACCCTGATTTAACAATTGAAGGCATACTGCTTACAATGTATGATGCTAGAAATAATCTTTCAAAAGAAGTAATGAATCAGGTAACTACACATTTTCCTGATAAGGCTTTTAAAACAGTAGTGCCAAGAAATGTTGCTTTAAGTGAAGCACCAAGTTACGGCAAGCCTGTAATATTATATCAGGCAAAAGCAAGAGGCTCAGAATGTTATATAGAGCTTGCAAAAGAAATACTTAATAAAGCAAATCAGCAGGAACAGGATAAATAATGAAAAAACCATTAGGACGAGGGCTTGATTCTTTAATTCCACGCAGCAGCGAGGAAGCACAGGCAAAACACAGCGGTGTTGTTACATCTAACTTTTTTGAATTAGGCTTATCTGAGATTGTGCCAAATGATAACCAGCCACGCCGTGTTTTTGATAAAGAACTTTTAGAAGAACTGGCAGAAAGTATTAAACTTAAAGGTGTTATTCAGCCTATTATTGTTACTAAGCTGGACAGTGGCAAATATATGATAATTGAAGGGGAACGCAGGTGGCGTGCTTCTGGTATTGCAGGCAGGCAGAGTATACCTGTAGTTGTCCGCAATACTGATACTGCAAAAGAGCGTTTAGAACTTGCACTTATCACTAATGCTCAAAGAGAAGACTTAAACCCTGTTGAGCTTGCAGTTGCATATAAAAAACTTATGGATGAGCACAGCTATAAACATGAAGATTTAGGTGTAATAGTTGGCAAAAGCCGTTCAGCAGTTACTAACAGATTAAGACTTTTAAACCTTCCAAAAGAAGTGCTTGATTTAATAGAAAATAAAAAAATCAGTGAAGGACATGCAAGAGCATTACTGACACTGGAAGATAAAGCAGAAATTATTCGTATGGCACACCTTATTACAGAAAAAAATTTATCTGTAAGAGATGTGGAAAATATGATAAAATCCCGCAATAAGCCATCTGAAAAAAAAGAGAAAAAGCAGGATGCAAATATGCTGGAGCTTGCTCGTGAGATGGAAGTATTTTTTAACTCGAAAGTAGATATTAAGCCGTCTAAAAAAGGCGGAGTTATAAATATTAAATATAATTCTGATGATGGGCTTGATACAATTATAAAAAAAATTAGAGGGGAACAATGCTGAAAGTAGCAAAAGAAACCGGTGGCGGCATAGACGCATTTTTAGGACAAAATACATCATTTAATGGTACATTAGTTTTTGAAGGTATCGTTAGATTAGATGGTAACTTTGAAGGTAATGTTAAAAGTAATGATACATTAGTTATTGCAGAAAGCGGTAATGTAAATGCTCAAATAGAAGCAGGTATAGTTAAAATATCTGGTACATTTGACGGATTAGTTGTTGCAAAAAATAAAGTGGAGCTTTATAAACCTGCTGTTGTATCTGGCACAATAAGAACACCAGTTTTAAAAATGGAAGAAGGTGTTATTTTTAATGGAACACTGGAAATGGATAACGGCAGAAATAAGCCACTGACAGGTAAAAAAGAAGAAGAAAAATAGCAGTTATTTTATAGTTTTAGGTAACTGCAAAGCTAAAAAGGAGGCTTACTATGAGTCGTAAACCATTAATTGCAGGTAACTGGAAAATGAACAAAAATGTATCTGAGGGTGCAGCTTTAGCCGCTGAAATCGCAGGTGCAGATATTGATTATTCTACTAGAGATGTGCTTTTTGCCCCACCATTTACTGGTATATATGCAGTAGCAGAAGCTGTAAAACAAGCAGGCGGTAAAGCATTAGTTGCAGCACAAAATATTTACTTTGAAGAAAGCGGTGCTTTTACAGGTGAAGTTTCATCTTCTATGATAAAATCAGCAGGTGCATCATGGGTTATTCTTGGGCACTCTGAACGCAGAAGCATTTTTGGCGAAACTGATGAAATCATTAATAAAAAAGTAAAAAAAGCATTAGCTGACGGTTTATCAGTTATTTTATGTGTTGGTGAAACTCTGTGGGAGCGTGAAGCAAAAGCAGAAGTTGAAACAGTTCTTGCTCAAACTGGTAAAGGTTTAGAAGGTGTAGAAGACCTTTCTAATGTTGTGATTGCTTACGAACCAGTGTGGGCAATAGGAACAGGTAAAACTGCTTCCCCTGCTGATGCTGAAGCAATGCATAAAGCAATTAGAGAATATATTGCAAAAATTCGTTCTACTAGTGCAGCTGAAAATATTCGTATTTTGTACGGCGGCAGTATGAAACCAGAAAATGCAAAAGAATTAATGGCATGCCCTGATATTGACGGCGGTCTTGTTGGCGGAGCAAGCCTTAAAGCAGACCAGTTCTTAAAAATAATTAATTTTGATAAATAATTAATTGCATATACTGGCTTATTTATAAAAATAAGCCATATAAATTTACGGAGGTTAGAGGGATATACCCTTAAAAGTTAGGAAGTTATGTATACAATTGTTTTAGCACTATATGTATTTGTATGTATTTTATTAATAATTGCAGTTTTATTACAGAACAGCAAAGGTTCAGATTTAGGTGCAGCATTAGGCGGCGGCAGTGGTGAAATGTTTGGACCAAAAGCACCTGCAAGCATTATGAATAAAATAACAACTGTGATAGCAGCAGCATTTCTAGTGCTTTCTCTTATTTTAGCAATTATGTCAGGCTTAGGTAATGACAGTGTTATGAGAAAAGCAAATGTTCTTTCACAGCAGCTGCCAGCTGAGGCAACTCCACAAGCACCAGCAAATATGCCTGCTCAAGGAAACAGTCCTGTTATTCCATCTAACACTCCTGCTGAATAATAAGTATTATTAATTAGTCAAAAGGTTGTGAATGTGAAGAAAAATATTTTACTAATATCTTTGTATCTAATTACAGTATTACTTTTTAGTTCCTGTAAAAATAAGCCTGAAAAAGAGGCTGTGCAGGAAATAAATATAGAGCCGGCAGAACAGGCGGCAGTAGAAATACCTTATGGTGATGCATTATCTACTGGAGAAATTGCAGAACCAATAAACCTGATTCCTGCCCTTGCATCAGATTCTGCAAGCCATAATGTAACTCAGTATATTTATAATGGTTTAGTAAAATATGATAAAGATTTAAATTTAGTTGGTGATTTAGCAGAACGCTGGGAAATATCTGAAGATAAAAAAGTTTTTACATTTTACCTAAAAAAAGGTGTAAAATGGCATGACGGAGTAGAATTTACAGCAGATGATGTAAAGTTTACTTATGAGTTTATGATTTCAGATGATACACCAACTGCCTATGATGGTGATTTTAGAGCTGTAGAAAGTGTAGAGGTTATAGACAGATACACAGTAAAAGTTACTTATAAGGAAGTATTATCCCCTGCACTTGCAAGCTGGGGTATATGGATGATGCCACGCCATGCTTTAAAAGATAAACCAAGCCGCTCTCCACTGCAAAGGAAGCCAATAGGCACAGGTCCATATAAACTGGAATCCTGGAAAGCAGGACAGTCTATTACATTAACAGCCTTTCATGATTATTTTGAAGGCAGACCAAAAATAGAAAAAATATTTATAAGAGTTATTCCTAACCAGACAACTCAGTTTTTAGAGCTTTTAAACGGCTCAATAGACATTATGGGTATGACACCTAAACAGGATGCTCTTGATACAAATACACCAAAATATACAGCAAATTATAATACATATTCTTTTCTTGATTTTTCATATACTTATGTAGGCTATAATTTTAAAAGAGCGCCATTTGATAATAAGCTTGTCCGCCGTGCATTAACTCATGCTATCAATAAGCAGAGCATAGTAGACGGGCTGCTTTATGGTAAAGGTATTGTGGCAGAAGGTCCATATAAGCCTGATTCATTCTGGTATAACCCAAATGCAAAAGGTCCAGAATATAATGTGGAAAAAGCAAAAGCACTGCTTGCAGAAGCCGGCTTTAAAGATACAGATGGTGACGGAATACTCGAATATAATGGCAAAAAGTTTCAGATAGAATTAATGACTAACTTAAATAACGATGTTCGCGGTAAAATTGCAGAGCTTGTTCAGCAAAGCTGGGCTCGTATCGGCATAGATGTGCAGATAAAAGTTTTAGAATGGGCAACAATGCTTGGAGAGCTGAATAAAAGCAACTTTCAGGCAGTTATTTTAGGCTGGTCTACTGTTTTAGACCCAGACCAGTATGATATATGGGCAACAGAGCGATGCGGTGGTAATGGTCAGAATTATATCTGCTATAGCAATGAAGAAGTAGACAGACTTTTAATAGAGGGCAGAAAAGTTTTTGACAATGAAGAAAGAAGGCTCTATTATGACAAAGTACAGGAAATGTTAGCTGATGAGCAGCCATACACATTTTTATATTTCCCATACAGTAATATTGCTCTTAACAAGCGTTTTCAAAATGTAGAGCCTGCAAAAGCTGGTATCACATATAACTTTATAGACTGGTATGTGCCACAGCAGTATCAGAAATACAAAGTAATGGTGGAATAAAGGATAGGGGGGGGGGGAATGTAGTGAAGCGAATTTGTCTTTTTGCAGGATATAACAGTAAAGGTATAATAGAAGATTATGCTCTTTATTATTTGCAGGAGCTTTCAAAAATATCAGATGTATATTATTTAGCAGATAATAAAATACTGCCGGAAGAACTTGAAAAACTAACACCTTATGTAAAAGGCGCTTATGGATACAGCCATGGCAAGTATGACTTTGGCTCATGGCAGGAGTTAATAAATAAAATCAGCTGGGAAAAGCTCGCAGAATATGATGAGCTGATACTAACAAATGACAGCGTATTTGGTCCTTTATATAATTTTCAAGAATTTATAGAAGGGATAGAAAAAGACAAAGAGTGGGACTTATGCGGGATAAATACTGCCTATGACTTCCACACATGGCATTTAAGCAGCTACTTCCTGGTTTTAAGAAAAAAAGGATTTTTATCAGATACATTTAAAGAGCATATAAGCTCTATAGAAAAAGAAGATGATGTTAAAAAGGTAATAGAAAAATATGAAATAGGGCTTTCCAAAAAAATGGTGGAAGCGGGCTTTTCTGTCAAGAATGCAGTTAAGTTTAGAAAAAATATTTATCTTTCCTGGCGTAATTTTTATCTTGCAGGTTCTCCGTTTATTAAACGGAAAATTTTTAATGATGAGCTGTTTCTAATCTGCAAAACTCTAGGATGGGAAAAGTTCCTAAAAAAATATGCAAAATATAATACATCACTTCTATATAACTATGTAAATGAATTTAAAAGCAGATTTAGAATATTCAGGCTTTTAAATAACAAAATTTTCTGGCAGTATGCATGTAAAGGGATAATTAAAATAGTTTTTACAAAAGAAAGAAAACTTATTCGCATATTTGGCATATACCTGCTTAATGTTTATAACTATGACAATAATAAAATAAAACTGGTGGAGAGGTAGAATATGGACAACTGCAGATTAATTGAGCTTACATCTCATGGAGATAACCGCGGAAGTTTAATAGCTTTAGAAAAAGAGCATAATGTCCCTTTTGATATAAAAAGAGTATTTTATATTTATGATACTAAAAGAGGAACTCCAAGGGGGCAGCATGCAAATAAAAAATCAGAGCAGATGCTTATATGTGTAAGTGGTTCCTGCAAAGTAAAAGTTGATAATGGAAAAGGTATACAGGAAATTTATGAATTAAATACACCAGAAGTGGCTCTATATACAGGTACTATGCTTTGGCGGGAAATGTATGACTTTTCACAAGGATGCGTTTTAATGGTGATAGCAAGTGAATACTATAATCCAGAAGAATATATAAGGGACTATAAACAATTTATAACAATGATAAATGGGGGGGGGAATAATTAAATGTTTATACATCCGCTTTCTGATGTTCAAAGTAAAAATATAGGGCAGGATACAAAAATATGGCAGTTTTGTGTTGTGCTTGTAAAAGCTGTAATTGGTAAAAACTGCAATATATGTGCTCATGTTCTAATAGAAAATGATGTAATTATAGGCGATAATGTTACTGTCAAAAGCGGTGTTCAGCTGTGGGACGGTATTCGTATAGAAGATAATGTTTTTATTGGTCCAAATGTAACATTCACTAATGATTTATACCCACGCTCAAAAAAATATCCAGAAAAATTCCTTCAAACAATAGTAAAAAAGGGAGCATCAATTGGAGCAAATGCAACCATTATTCCTGGTATTACTATCGGAGAAAATGCTATGATAGCAGCAGGAAGCATTGTAACAAAAGATGTGCCAGCTAATACTTTATATAAAACTAAAATAAATGTAGAGACTAGGAGTCTAATATGATTAAATTTTTAGATTTATACAAAATAAATGAAAGGCACAGAAAAGAAATAGATGAAAGAATAAAAAAGGTATTAGACAGCGGCTGGTATTTACTGGGAAAAGAAAATGATGAATTTTGTAATAATTTTGCAAAATTCTGTGGTGCAAAATATGCTGTAGGTGTAGCAAATGGACTTGATGCCTTAAAACTTGCTATTATGGCTTTAGGCTTTAAAAATGGCGATGAAATATTAGTGCCGTCAAATACATATATTGCTTCAATTTTAGCAATAAGTGAATGTGACTGTAAACCTGTTTTAGTTGAACCTGATATTAATACATATAATATAAACCATGCTTTAATAGAAGCAAAAATTACAGATAAAACAAAAGCGGTTTTAGTGGTGCATTTATACGGTCAGGCAGTAGATATGACAAATATTAAAGCTGTGGCTGAAAAATATAATTTAAAAATAATAGAAGATGCAGCTCAAGCACATGGAGCAAGTCATAAGGGAATAAAAACAGGAAATCTTGGTGATATTGCAGGTTTTTCTTTTTATCCTGGTAAAAATTTAGGCTGTTTAGGTGACGGCGGTGCTGTTACTACAAATAATGAAGAACTTTATAATAAAGTAAAAGCATTAAGAAATTACGGCTCACATAAAAAATATGAAAACTTGTATATAGGTCTAAATTCCAGATTAGATGAAATACAGGCAGCAGTATTAGATGTAAAATTAAAATATTTAAATAATGATAATGATTACAGAAGAAAAATAGCAAAATATTATATAGAAAATATAAAAAATGAAAAAATAATACTTCCAAACTACAACGATGAACATGTTTATCATATTTTTGCAGTTAGAACAGAAAAAAGAGATGAGCTGCAAAACTATCTTAAAGAAAACGGCATAGAAACATTAATACACTATCCTATCCCGCCACATAAACAGGTATGTTATAAAGGAATATTAGGGGACAGCTATCCAATCAGTGAAGAAATACACAGAACTATATTAAGCATGCCAATTTCTCCAGTCATAACAATGGAAGAAGCAGAAAATGTAGTCAAAGTATTAAATAATTACTAATGGTATATATAATGGAAAATAATATAAAAGTATCTGTAATAATACCAGTGTATAATGCTGGAAAATATTTAAAGCAGTGTATAGATTCTCTAGTAATGCAGTCGCTAGCAGAAATGGAAATAATTTTTGTAAATGACTGTTCCCCATGCAGCGATGATGAAGAGCTTATTATGCAGTATATGGAAAAAGACAGTAGAATTAAATATATTAAACATGAACAGAATAAAGGCACTGCTGGTGCAATAAATACTGGGCTTGAAAACTGCTCTGGAAAATATGTTACAATTGTTGGAAATGACGACTATCTGCTGGATAATAAATGTTATGAGTATCTTTTTGCAGAGGCAGATAAAAGTAATGCAGATGTAGCTGGCTTTGGAGCATATTCTTTTAATGACGGAAATGACAGGGATAGAGTGCAGATATATAAAAACTCATATTACAAAAAAGCACGTAAAGTTAACCCAGAACACTTTCCATCAGAAGTTACATGGAATAAACTTTTTAAAACAGACACTATCAAAAAAAATGATTTACAGTTTAATACAAATGCAAAATATGAAGATATTGAGTTTTGGTACAGGTATGTAATCACAGTTAATCCTGTAATGGTTTATATAGATAAAAATTACTATATGTACAGACAACGAGCAAACTCTGTAATGTCTACACCTGCAAATTATATTAAAAGATTTGATGTTTATAAAATGATATATAACTTTATAAAAGCAAATAATAAAGAAAAAGAATACAGAACAAATATAATAAAATGGTTTAATTATCCAGAACAGTATGAATATTTCACTGATGAAATAAAAGATATATACAGGCAGCATTCAATAGAGTTTATGAAAGAAATAAATGTAACAGCAGATGAAATATTTAATTTTTTAGATATGAGAGTATTTAAGCTATTTTTCAGTGATAAATTTATTACAGAAAAATACAGTGAAGTAATTGAAAATTATAAATCAGTAAAATATAAATATATAAAAGTAAATGTGTTATTCTATAAGTTAAAAAGAGAAATTAAAAGACTGATTGGAAAATTTTGAGGTTAAAATATGAAAATATCAGTAATAATGCTTACATATAACCATGAAGATTACATTGAAAAGGCAGTAAAAAGTGTATGTGCACAGCAGGGTGATTTTGAGCTTGAAATCATAATAGGTGATGACTGCTCAAAAGATAATACTGCTGCAATTATAGAAAAGCTGTCAAAAGCACACAAAGAAATAAAAATATTCAGACCAGAAAAAAATATCGGTATGCATGAAAATCTAAAAACATGCTTATCACTTGCACAAGGCGATTATATAGCGATGTGTGAGGGAGATGACTGGTATATAAGCCCTTATAAGCTGCAAATGCAGATGGAATTTTTAGAAAATCATAAAGACTGTGTAATGTGCAGCCACAGCTATATAGAATATAATCAAAAAGAAGATAAATACAGCACAGTAAATTATCAGCAGGAATATAATGGTGGGGGGGGGATATATACTTTTGAACAGTTAGTAGTAGAATATAAATGGTCTAATTTTACTACATATATGTATAGAAAAGAATTGATAGATAAACTGCCAGAGTTTATATGGGAGCTTAATGGAGCCGATTACAGTTTTAATATGCATTGTGCAGTTTATGGCAGCCTTGGTATTATTAAAGAACCTTTAAGTGTATATAGAGCAGGCATTGGCCAGTGGTCAAGTTTATCACAAGTAAAGCAGCAGCAGGATACATTAGATTTTGCATATAAATCTAAAGAGCATTTTCACAAATATTATAATGGTAAGTATGATGATATATTCGATAAAAGAATTGAAAAATCCATTAAAAATTTAAAAAGAGTTAAAGCAAAGGCATTTAAAAATAAAATAAGAAGATTTTTTAAAATAAAAGAGAAGTAAATTTAAATTATTTATAAATGAATTTTCTATAAAAAATTTTTCTACAAAAAGATATAACTACAAATATAAGGGATAAAGTATGGTATTCAGCTCTTTCACCTTTTTGGTGTATTTTCTTCCATTTACACTGATTGTTTTATATTTGCTGCCACATAAATATAGAAATATATTCTTATTAATAATGAGCCTAATATTTTATATGTGGAGCAGTCCACAGTATCTGCTTGTAATGATTGGAGTTATAATTATCAACTATTTTGTTGGCATATATATAGATAAGTATGATATAATTGGGGGGGGGCAAAGTAAAAAATTAAAAAGTAGAATATTGATTATTGGTATTGTTGTAAATGTATTAGTGCTTTTTATTTTCAAATATTTATCTTTTACTATAAATAGTCTTAGTGAAGCAGCACAAATGCTTGGTTTTAATGGCTGGACATTTACAAATATAGTCCTGCCTGTTGGTATTTCTTTCTATATTTTTCAAAGTATTTCGTATCTTGTAGATATTTATAGAAAAGATGCGCCTGTTCAAAAAAGTATAAAAAATTTAGCCTTATATATTTCCATGTTTCCACAGCTTGTAGCAGGACCAATTGTAAGGTATAATTCAATAGCACAGGATATAGAGAGAAAAAGAGAAATTTCTTTTGATGTATTTATACTTGGTTTAAAGATTTTTATTATAGGGCTTGCTAAAAAAGTGCTGATAGCAAACCAAATGGCTGTAATTGCTGATACTATGTTTACTCAAGATGCTGCCTATTTAACTGCTTTAAATGCCTGGATAGGCGCGCTGGCATATACATTTCAAATATATTTTGATTTCAGCGGTTATTCTGATATGGCAATAGGTCTTGGCTTAATGATAGGCTTTAAATTTCCACTTAACTTTAATTACCCATATATATCATACAGCATAACAGACTTCTGGAGGCGGTGGCATATTTCTCTTTCCAGCTGGTTTAGGGACTATGTATATATACCTCTTGGTGGAAACAGAGTAAAAATATCTAGAATGTATTTAAATCTTTTAATTGTATTTATAATTACAGGGATATGGCATGGAGCAAACTGGACATTTTTAGTATGGGGCTTATTTCATGGTTTTTTCTTAGTCCTTGAAAAGTTTACAGGGCTTAATAAAATGGAAAAATATAAGCCTTTTCGATGGATAATAACTATGGTTATTGTAATTACTGCATGGGTATTTTTCAGGGCAGATACAATACATGATGCATTACTTTATATAAAAGCAATGTTTGGATTTAACAGTAATGGAGAGATGCTTATTTTAAGCAAGCTTTATTTAAATAATCCTGCTTTTTACATATTAATGATTGTGGGAATAATTGGTTCAACACCACTTATTAAAAAATATTTTATAAAAAATATTGATGCATTCAACCCTGTAAATGTATCTGAAAAGGTTTTATATCTGCAGAATATTATAATAATCGTATTTTTTGCAGCAGTTTATATAATGCTTGCAAATAATACATATAATCCATTTATTTATTTCAGATTTTAGGTGCTGATATGAAAAAAATAACTTTATTAGTAATATTAATTTATATTATAAATTTGGTCTTAGTTTTACTTATAGACGAAGATATAAATAAACTTATTTCAATATTATTCATAAGTATTATATATGCAGCACTATATATATGTATTATAAAAATATACAGAAAAACGAAAAGGGCAGATAATATATTATTTTTTGCATTTATAATTATTATAACAATGCAGGGCTTAATATTTTTTAACTATAAAAATACTGTAAGCAGTATAGAAAACAGAGTTTTAGCATCGCTGCCAGAGGTAAATTTATTCCATGAAAATTTTGCAGAAGAAATGGATGCATATATAAATGACCGAATAGGTTTAAGGAATGAGGCAGTAAAAATATACGGTATAATTCCATATATAAAAGATTACAATATACAAGATAAAGTAATTAAAGGAATAAATGGCTGGCTATATTTAAATGATGGAGATAGTTATCTTTATTATCAAGGAGTAAAAAACTATACAGATGAAAAATTAGAGCAAATAAAAAGTAATATAAAAAGTAATATGGAATTCTGTGAAAAAAATAATATAAAATTAATAACAATAATACCACCAGATAAAACAACTGTTTATCCAGAATATTATAACCCATATATTAAAAAACTGCCTGGAAAGACAAATTATGAAATATTAAAAGAATTCATTGAAAATACATTTCCAAATAAAAATATTATACTACCATATAATGAGATAATAAATGCAAAGCAAGATAAAGTAATATACTTTTCAAAAGATTCTCACTGGAATTCTTATGGTGCATATTCAGGCTATAAAGTTCTGGCAGAAGCTATAGCAGAAGTATTTCCTGCATATAAAATAATTAGTGAAAAAGATATTATAAAATGTGATAGAAGTGAGTATACTTATAATGATTTAGAAAAAATGCTTGGAATAAAAAATATTACAAAAGATAACAGCACAGATATTTGTCCAAAAG
This sequence comes from uncultured Mucispirillum sp., assembly GCA_944324465.1. Taxonomy (GTDB): domain Bacteria; phylum Chrysiogenota; class Deferribacteres; order Deferribacterales; family Mucispirillaceae; genus Mucispirillum. The sequence goes on from CALUWI010000009.1 coordinate 118,985, forward strand.
AAAAAAATATATTAGATTTAAGATATGAAAATGCCCATAAAACTATATGGTGGCAAAAATCATATGGAAGTAAGGATGCTCCAAAAATACTTTTAGTCCATGATTCGTTTATGGTCGAGCTTGCACCTTTTATAGAAAAAGGAGCATTAGCAATAGGCAGTATATGGACTTATGATAAAGATTTTAATAAAATATCAGATATGATATTATCATTTAAGCCTGATTTAATTATATGGGAGCGCGTAGAAAGACTATGGGCTGATTAATTAACTGCATTAAATTTTTATATCAAAATAATTTTTAACTATAACGATATTGCAAGCCCCCCCCCATTTTTAAGACTTTCAATTTCTTTAAGAGCAGAAATGTAAGATGCTTTCATTTTGCTTTGCGCATATTCATCGGAAGAATTATTGATTTTGTTCATTATATTTTTTCTAACTGATGACATATGGTGCATAGCAATATTCCCTAAAATAAATGGCTGATATTTGCCGTAAATTTTAAATATTAAAAATTTAAATAATATTAATTTATTTAAAAGCCTTGTAGGGTCTACATGGCATATATAGTAATGGTCAAAATGAAAAGGGATAAATGAAGAATATTTATTTATTCTGCTGAAAAAAGGCACATAGTATTCAGCATTTAATTTTCTATATATTGGTTCTAACACATAGTGATATATGATTACAAAAGAATGGCTTATATTATGCATAAGAATATATTTTTTAGCCTTTTCCATTTCATCTTTAAAATAAAACTCATCACAATCCATAGTCATAAAATATGTGCAGCCTGCTTTTTTTGCAGCATTTAAACCTAAAGTGCGTTTTTGTTTTTCATATTTTGGGGCATGACCGTTTCTGCCGTCTTTATGGATATATGTATACTCTATTAATTCATCAATCAATCCAGCATCTTTTAATCTTTGTAAAGCAGGCAGTAAATCATCATCACACTTATTTCCATACCAGGAAGTGGTTTGGTATACAACATTAATGTAATCTACACTTTCTCTGATAGATAGTATGCTTTTTTCTAATAATTCATGACCATCAAATACAGAATATGAAACTCCCCACTTATGTTTTGCATTAAGTCTTTTTGTATTAATATTGTTTATATGACTTGTTAGTTTTGCATTTCTATATTCTTTTCTTTTTGTGCTGTTTAAAAATCTAAGGCTGAGTATTTTAATTAATAATTTATACATAATAATCTCCTTACTAATCAAAAATATAGCAATTAAAAAACAGGCAGTCAATAACGATTTTTAATAATAAACTATTGACAATTTAAGTACAATAAGACATTCTATATAGTAATAAGGAATTTCTTTTTCCGGAGGTCAATGCAATGTCTAAAATAAGAGTATTAATCGCAAAACCAGGTCTTGACGGCCATGACAGAGGTGCAAAAGTTGTTGCCCGCTCATTAAGAGATGCTGGTTACGAAGTTATTTACACAGGTCTTCGTCAGACACCTGAAGCAATTGTTGCAACAGCTATTCAGGAAGATGTTGATGCTATCGGCTTATCTATCCTTTCTGGTGCTCATAATACAGTATTTCCTAGAATTATTGAACTTTTAAAAGAAAAAAATGCATCAGATATAGTGGTATTTGGCGGCGGTGTTATACCAGAAACTGATATTCCTGGTTTATTAGAAGCTGGTGTTGCTCATATTTTTACACCAGGTACTCCAACTGATGAAACAGTTAAATTTTTAGAAGAAAATGTTAAACCAAAAAGCAGAGCATAATAAGAAAATATATTGTTAATGTATTAGGGGGCATATAAAACTGCTCCCATTTTTTTATAAGGTGGCTTTTATGAATGAATTTTGCAGTAAAGTTTTTAATGGAGATGTGCGTGCATCAGCCAGGCTTATGAGGCTTGTTGATGACAGGGCAGAAGGTTATGAAGAATACATGAAAGAGGTATGGAAACATACAGGGCATGCTCATATTATAGGCATAACTGGTGCACCAGGTGCTGGTAAATCTACTATGACAGATAAACTTATTGCAAAATACAGAAGTATGGGCAAAACAGTAGGTGTTGTAGCTATTGACCCTACAAGTCCATTTTCTGGTGGAGCTATTCTTGGGGACAGAATAAGAATGGCAGACCATGCAACAGATGAAGGGGTATTTATCCGCAGTGTAGGCACAAGGGGACATCTTGGCGGACTTTCTGTATCTACTATGGATATTGTTGCAGTAATGGATGCAATGGGAAAAGATATTGTTATTATTGAAACAGTTGGTGTAGGACAGGACGAAGTAGAGATAGCAATGGTTGCTGATACTTGTATCGTAGTAACTGTGCCAGGTTTAGGTGATGATATACAGGCAATTAAAGCTGGTATTTTTGAAATAGCAGATATTTTTATAGTTAATAAGGCAGACAGGGAAGGTGTTGAAAGAACTGTTAAAGATTTAGAAATGATGCTTGAAATGGTTCACCAAAGAACTGGCTGGGATGTGGAAGTATTAAAAACAGTTGCTGCAAGAGATGAAGGTATTGATGAAGTTGTAAATGCTGTAACAAAACATGCAGAATTTTTTGATAAAAATATTAAGCCAAAGCGTATGGAAGACAGGCAGCTTCATGTGGCTTATGGGGTAGTCAGAGAAAAAATAGTAAAAGAAATCTTTAAAGAAGATGAAATAAGAAAATTACTGCAAAACGGACTTGACCCATATTCTGCAGTAGAAAAATTATGGGGAAAAAGATAAATGAAAAGAATATGTCTTTTTGCAGGTTATGATAAGAATAATATTATTCATGATTATGTAGTATATTACTTAAAAGAATTATCATCTGTATCAGATGTATATTATATGGCAGATAATGAAATAAGTGATGAAGAAAAAGGAAAAATATTACCTTATGTAAATGGGGGGGGGTATACGGCTTTAACCATAAGAAATATGACTTTGGCTCATGGCAGGAATTAATCAACATTATAGGCTGGGAAAGGCTGGCAGAATATGATGAGTTAATTTTAGCAAATGATAGTGTATTTGGACCATTATATCCGATAAAAGAACTCTTTGATAAAATAGAAAAGGATAAAGAATGGGATATATGTGGAATAAATAAAGATGTTAAATATAATAATTGGCATTTAAGTAGTTATTTTTTGGTGTTTAAGAAAACAGTATTCAATACAAATATTTTTAAAACACATATTGAAAATGTATGTCCAGAAAGTAAACTTGCTGACATAGTAAATAAATATGAAGTTCCCTTTATGAAAAAGTTTTATGAAAATGGATTTATAGTCAAATGCATTTTAGAAAAAGATGTTAATATATATGATGAGTGGAGAGAAGCTCTAAAATTTGGTTCACCATTTATGAAAGTGAAGGGTATATTAAGTGATGAGATTCTTATAAAAGATTTATTATATATACAAAAGGAATATAACTATCCTGTCAGATATATAATCCCCAAAATCAAAAAAAGATTTCTGCGAGATATTCGTAGAAAATTGTTTCAAATAAATATTAAAAAAGATAGAATAACTATCAGGCTTTTTGGTTTTTATATTATACGAAAAGAGCCAGAAAAAAATAAAATTACAGTATATGATTATAATAAGGAAAACTGCCCTATAAAAATAATAAGTTATTAAAGGAATATTATGGAAAAACTTTTAAGCATTGTAATACCTGTATTTAATACAGACTTATATTTAAAAGAATGTTTGGACAGCATTATTAATCAGACATATTCAAATATTGAGATAATATGTGTAGATGACTGCTCGCCAGATAACAGTGCAGAAATAATAAAAGAATATGCAGCAAAAGATAACAGAATAAAGTATATAAGACATACTGAAAACAAATTTCAGGGTGGGGCAAGAAATACAGGCATACAGGCAGCAAATGGGAAATATATTACTTTTGTTGACAGTGATGATTATCTTCTCGATATGGACTGCTATAAAAATGCAGTGGATAATCTGGAAAAGTATGATGCAGATATAAGTATTTTTTCATTTACAGAAGAAAAAAAAGGACAGAAATTTAATTATAAACTTAGTTCATCTGTATTAGGTATTAAAAGTTTGAATAGCAGTAATTTTACAAAAGTACATTGTTCTCCATGCAATAAGATATTTAAACTAGATGATATTAAAAATCATAAATTATCTTTTCCAGAAAAACTAAAATTTGAAGATGAGGCGTTTTGGTATAAGTATATTGCAGCAGTAGAGCCAAAAGCATATGTAGAAAATAAATACTATTATGCATACAGAATCCGCAGCGGCTCTACAATGGATACTCGTGATAAATATATATATCATTACCTTGATGTAACACTAGATATTATTAGTTATTTAAAATTAACAGGTAAAGAAAACTATTATGGCAGTGCACTGCTGAATCTGCTATACAGCCCTGCAGTAAGCGATGAAATATATAAGTTATCAGAAGAAGATAGAAAAATAGTTGCAGATAAATTTTATCAGTGCATAAATTTTGCAGGTCAAAATATAAAAGATATCAATGAAAGAGTTGGTGCAAGAGTATATGCCTATTTTATAGAAAATAAATTTATCCGTGAAAAATATATAGAAGAAATTAAAAAATTATCAAAAATAAAATATAAAATTTTAAAACCAAACCTTTTCTTTTATAAACTTAAAAGAGAAATAAACAGAATAATATTACAGATAAAAAATAAATAAGGTATTATAAAATTATGGATATATCAGTAATCATTCCTTCATTAAATGGCAGAAAATATTTTGATGAGTTTTTATCATCAGTTATAAAAGAGTGTGAAAGCACTCCATATAAAGCAGAAATAGTAATAGTTGATGACGGTTCAGAAGATGACAGTATACCGTATTTAGAAAGTATTGCATCAGATATATTAAAGCCCTATAAAAATACAAAAAAAGGTGCATGTTCTGCAAGAAACTATGCTGTATCAAAATCAAGCGGTAAATATTTAGTTTTTTTAGATAACGATGTAATAATAGAAAAAGGATTTTTTGAAAAAATAGTTCCAATGTTTAAAGACAGCAGTGTTGGTGCAGTAGCATGTGCAGGCTATCAGTATGACAGCAGGCAGCAGATAGACGGAATAAAACTGCTGAAATTTAAAAGAGGCTTTTTTAGATTTACAAGTAACATTTTAAATAAAGATATAAAAGAAGATTTAGATGAATATTTATCTTTCGGTGTGCAGGGTGCTTATTTTGCATGCAGAAGAGATGTATTTGATGAAGTATACGGCATAAGTGAATTATTTGAGCCTTATCTATTAGAAGAAACAGATTTAATGTATAAAATATTAAAGCATGGATATAAAATATTATATCAGCCAAATACTCATCCGCTGCATAAATGGGGCGGCACAATTGCAAGTAAAGTATCACCAAGAACAAAATATCTTTCAGTTAGAAATAAGTATTTATTTAATTTTATACATCTTCATTCTAAAAAATTATTTATACAGTTTATTTTGTTAAATATATATAGATTATTTAAATCAAATGACAGAAAAGCATTAATAGAGCTTTATTCTATGCGCAAAGAGATACTGCAGGAAAGAAAACGGGAAAAAAACAACTCTGTAAAAACTGATACAGAGCTTTTAAATCTTTCAAAAAAATACAGTAGAGATATTGTTAAATAAGTTTACTTGTTGCATCTATAACATCATCAATATTATATTTATCCAAATCAAAGGTATCAGAATTACATTCGCAAATTATATAATCTACAAAGTTTGGTTTGCCAACGGTATTGCCCTTCATACCATATGAAACTATTTCGCATACATTAGTGCCAACAGCTGAAGCTATATGGATTAATGATGTATCAACTGATATAAGTAAATCTGCAGCTTTGATTAATGCGCAAGTATCCTGTATATCAGTTTTATAAGTAATATGAAGGTTTGGGTTGTTTATAGTGTTAACAATTTCTGTATACTTATCAAGATAAGCAGAATATCCTAAAATAAAAATATGATAATTAGGAAAATGATTTAAAAGGTGTTTTAAAGTATCACTGATTTTTGATGATGATATATTTTTATCACTGCCTTCACCATTAAATATTATTATTTTATTATTGCCGGCAATTGATTTAAAGTATTCTTTAGCTTTATTTTCCTTATCTTTATTTATATAAAGCTCATATTGGTTATTTTTATCAATATCACGGCTTATTATAGAATATGCAGAGCCTTCATCTGAACTGAAAAGATGAGTATATGTTTTATATAAAAATTCTTTATCATACTTATATTTATTATTTTCTTTAAATTTACCAGCAATAGCTCCATGGGGTTTTGATGAAAATAAGCCCCCCCCCATGATAAATTTAATCATAAACCTATTAGACCATTTATATGAACTGTCTACATCAATTAATATGTCATATTTTTCGTGTCTTGCTTTTAATAAGTTTTTTAAATGAAATATTGGGTTTAAGAAAATTTTTGTCCTTGTAATTTTATTAAAAGGTTTATTATATGTATTAAAAAAATAAAATTTATCTACATATGGGTTGTTTTTAAAAGCAGCAGCGTGCATTTTTGTACAAAATATATGCACTTGAGCATCAGGATATATTTTTTTGATTTCTCTTGGATAGCCAGTGTAAATAACACCATCACCTAAAGCACGCGCCATAGCCCATATTAAAACTTTCATAATCCACCCTTTTTTATCTATATTTTTTTATCTTAAAAGGTTTAATTATTAATTTATAGTATAAGCTTATAAATTTAATAAAATAAAAAGATAAATTATAGGATAATGCCTTTTGGAAACGTTTAAACCAGCTTATTTTCCATTTCTGACAGTTAAGCTCATTAACATTTATCGACATAATTTTATTTTTATACTGATTGACTAATACATTAAATTCTTTTTTAGGAATATGGCGAAGTATAGAATTTCCTAAAGTATTGCCTATAATAATTTCTATAATCTGATTATGTAAAAATAATATATTTTCTTGAAGTACATTATATTTTTTATAAACAGCTTCTGTTCTCATAACAGATTTTAATGTGCTTATTGCCACAATAGGTTTCATTGTATAAGTTGTCTGATTTTTTCTATTTTGTGTATAGAAATAAATACCTTTCTCTGATGTTGCAATTTTTTTGCTGGCAAAATATACATCAACTCCAAATAGAGTGTCTTCTCCACCAGTTAATTCTGCATCAAAAGTAATATTATTATCTAAAAGAACAGAAGTTTTTATTAATTTTGCCCATGCAAGAGCTGTATATAGCCTGTTATCTGTTTTTGGTCTTTCAAAAATACTATTCTTATAGTTAGTCTGCTTTTTTATTTTATCTTTTTTAACATAATAAAAAGCCCAGTTATAAATAACCATATCTACATCACTATTATTTATCAAATCGAAGCCAGCCTGTAGATAATCTTCAGATATTGTATCATCGCCATCTATAAAAGTAATTAAATCTCCCTTAGCATAAGAAAGCCCTTGATTTCTTGCATTAGTCAGCCCTGGTTTATCTAAAATATAAAGTTTAAATCTTTCATCATTTATTTCAGCAAGATATTTTTTTACCGCATCTATAGTATCATCAGTAGATAAATTTTCCATTAATAATACTTCATAATCATTATATGACTGATTGCGAATACTTTCTATACACTGCTTAAAACAATAATCACCTTTTGAACCAAAATTATAAAGTGGAACAATAATACTTATCATATATCACCAAAGTTAATATTTATAACATAAATCTAATATAGTACAGAAAAAAAAGCAATATATATGTAGTAAAAAATTAAGTAATTAAAAATTTTTTTAAAAAAATTAAAATTTTTTGTTGACAACTTAAAATTCTTTTGTTATATATACACTCCCTTGAGACGATAAGTTGCTTGTACAAAAGAGCTTAGAAAAAAAGTTTTGAATAACATAAAAAAAAAGTTCTTGACAAGTTTTAAAAAAAGTATTAAGGTTATCTTCCCTTGCGGAAGTGAGGGGCGAGAGATTGACAACAGAATAGGTTAAATTGTGATAGACAGCTTAGTAATTAGTTAGGTAAGAATTTTTTGGAATACA
>CALUWI010000010.1 GCA_944324465.1 uncultured Mucispirillum sp.
AGCTCCTTTCATATTTTTTTAGTATATCATAGAAAACTTAAGTTCGCACTATTTACAGACTTTTTTTCACAGGCTCCAAAAAGCTGTATTAAAGGCTGTCAATAATCTTTTATACTTATTTTACTTTTTTCCCCTTACAAACTATCTTTTGAGTTTAAGTATTTATATATTTCTTTATAACCCAGACGCCAGGCGAATTCTTTTGGTGATTCTTTTAAGTCTGTAACATTTTCGCTGTAAACTATTGGATAATTTATATTTGCTCCCTTTTCTACTAAAAGTTCTACAATATCAGGTCTGTTTCCTTCTATTGCTTTCTGCAGTGCAGAAGGACTTCTGACAGATTTATCTTTTTCTACAATATTAACATCTGCCCCATTATCTATTAATAGTTTTACCACATGTATATCGCCTTTTTCACAGGCATTTGATAGAATATATCTTGGAAATAGTGCATCTAAATATTTATTATTTACTGCTGCACCGTTTTTTAAAAGCAGCTTAGCAATATTTATATTATTTGCTCCAATTACGCTGTAATATAGTGCATCTCTAATAGCGAGAGTATCTTCTGAAGCTATTTCTTTTCCACTTACTTTTCTAAATTTCGGTTTACAGTCTGCTCCATTTTCTATCAGCCATTTGCATGTTTCATAATATCCAAATAATGCAGCATTATTTAAAGCATAGGAGTATTCTTTCCTGTTTATAAGATTAATAAGCCACATAACACCTTCTATTTTATCGCTGTATGCAAGTACATTATATTGTGAGCGTTCGTTTAATTCTTTCAGCTCTTTTTCTGTAAATTTTAATATCCACGGGTTATCTTTTAAAAGTTCATTTTTTACTGTATCATTAGGTATTTGATTAAATATTTCTGGCAGTACTTTTTGAATATATTTTAAAAGTCCTTGTTTATCAGTTATTTGTACTTGACCAGAATGTACAACCCCTTCAAAAGCATTATACCATTTCTCATTAGTGTCATTTATAGAATATTGAATACCGAATAAAAAGTCCCCTTTATATACTTCTTTAATAATTTTTTCTGTTGGTTTTACTCTCACATTAATATAATCATCAGCAGAGTTAAATATAATAAATTCATCCTGAGCAAAAGAGAATACTGGGAAAAATAGTATTATAAATAATATAAAGCTGTGCTTCATAAATAGATACCTTCCGTATATACTGAATATTTCTGCATTATACTTGATTATAATTTTCACAGCAATATTTTTCTTAATTTTCCATATTTTTTATTGTTTATGCAGCTAAAAACTATATATTGTAATGTAAAAGTCATAGAGAATATAGATAATATAAGATTGACTTTAATTATTATATATTATATATTACAAAAGAGTATGACAATTTTTATAAACATCTATTTCGAGGCTTTTTTATGGCATACATTAATCTTGAAGAAATGATACAGCCGCTTGCAGATAACAAAAGCGGTGATAATCTGGAATATAATCCTTTATATCTTGAAATGGAAAATTTAGCCGCAGGTGTTCCTGAATCTGTTATGGGTGATGCTGTTTTAGAGGGCAGAGAGCCAGACTGGCGTAAGCTCTGCAGTAACTGTCAGGATTTATGGAAAAACACACGAGATTTAAGAGTTGCTGTATATCTAACCCTTTCTCTTTCTCAGTTAGATGGTTTAAATGGATTCTCTGATGGTATTAAGTTAGTTAATTTTTTAGTTTCGGATATGTGGGAATGTTTTTATCCGCAGCTTGATGCAGATGATGATAATGACCCTACAGAACGGCTGAATATACTGCAAATTATATCACCTTCTGTTACAAGTGGCAATGACGCATTCACTTTTTTACGCACATTCAGACAAATAAAACTTTTCAACAACAAAAAATGGACTTTAAGGGATTTATTAATTTATCAAGGAGAAATATCTACAGAAGAAAGTTTTGACACAGCATTATTTAATGCAGAAACAGTATCAGTGCCAAAAGAAACAGTAGATGAAAAAATCAGTCTTATAAATGAAATATCAGCACTGCTTGATAAAATAAATAATGAAATAGAGCAGAAAACAAATAATGAGTATTCATTTTCCTTTGAATGTTTAAAAAAGGAATTATCTACTCTTTTAAAATTTTATTCTAAGCTCTCAGTAGCAGAGGAATATGAAACACAAGAAACTGCAGCAGAAGTGGAAACTGTAGAAAGCACTTCTCATACTAATAAAACAAGCTCTTTTATGAATATTGAAAATTATAAGCCAAGAAATAGAAATGAAGCACTTCTGCTTGTGAAAAAAAGTGCAGATTATTTTAGAGAGGTAGAGCCAACTAACCCAGTGCCATATCTTTTAGACAGGGTTTTACGAATAGCAGAGATGAATTTTATAGATATTTTAAAAGATATAGACCCAGGTGCAGTGGATAGAATTAAAGAGCAGCTTGGTCTTCCAAGAGATTAATAAAATAAGAAGTCATAAAATATAATTATCCAAGGAGGTAATAATGTCTAGCAGCGGGCAAAAGTTTATAGGAAAAAACAGGGCCCCAAGAGTTCAAGTAGAATATGATGTTGAACTTTATGGAGCAGAGAAAAAGGTTAATTTGCCATTTATAATGGGAGTAATGTCTGATTTATCAGGTAATCCAGCAGAGCCGCTTGAAAAAGTAGAGGATAGAAATTTTTTAGAAATAGATACTGATAATTTTAATGACAGGCTTAAAAGTATGAAACCTCGTGTAGCTTTTATGGTGCCAAATGTGATTACTGGAGAAGGTCAGATAGCAGTAGATATGACTTTTGAAAATATGGACGATTTTTCACCAGCAAAAGTGGCAGAAAAAGTGGACGGTTTAAAACAGCTTTTAGAAGCCAGAGAGCAGCTTGCAAACCTTTTAAGTTATATGGACGGCAAAGCAGGGGCAGAAGAACTTTTATCAAAAGTATTAGAAGACCCGGCACTTTTAAAAGCGTTAGCTTCTCAAGCTAATCAGGAAAAACAGGATAAAGGAGAGTAAGTATGGCAGAAGAAAAAAAAGAATTGTCATCAACTGGTGGTTTAGATGCTTCTATGGAGTTTTCTGATTTTGAGAAATTATTAAACGAAGAATTTAAACCAAAATCAGAAGAAGCAAATCAGGCTGTTCAAGGTGCTGTAAAAACTCTGCTTAGTCAGGCAATGGAAAATGCTAACCTTGTAAAAGGTGATGTATTAAATACTATTGAAGGAATTATTGCAGAACTTGATAAAAAATTAAGTGACCAGATTAACCAGATTATCCACCATGAAGATTTTCAAAACTTGGAAAGTGCATGGCGTGGTTTATCATATCTTGTAAATAATACTGCAAGCAGTGAAAGTTTAAAAATTAAAGTTTTAAATGTTAGCAAAAAAGACCTGGCAAAAACACTTAAAAAATATAAAGGCACAGCATGGGACCAAAGCCCTGTATTTAAAAAAATATATGAAGATGAATATGGCACAGCAGGCGGCGAGCCTTTTGGTGCATTAATAGGGGACTATTACTTTAATCAGACTGCACCAGATATAGAGCTTATGAAAAGCATAGCTCAGATTGCTGCAGCATCACATGCTCCATTTATTGCATCAGCTGACCCATCTATGTTAAACCTTGATTCATGGCAGGAGCTTGCAAACCCAAGAGATTTATCAAAAATCTTTTCAACTCCAGAATATGCAGCATGGAGAAGTTTCAGAGAATCAGAAGACAGCAGATATGTTGCACTTACTCTGCCTAGGGTTTTAAGCCGTGCACCTTATGATATTACAAACAACCCAATAGAAGAATTTGCATTTACAGAAGATACAGGCAGCGGCGACAGTAAAAAATATGCCTGGATGAATGCCGCTTATGGAATGGGTGTAAATATTAACCGTTCATTTGCAGAATACGGCTGGTGTGCACGCATTAGAGGGGTAGAAAGCGGCGGTATTGTAGAATCTTTACCAACTCATACTTTCCCATCAGATGACGGCGGTATGGCAGTAAAATGCCCTACAGAAATAGCTATTACAGACAGGAGAGAAGCAGAGCTTTCTAAAAACGGCTTCCTTCCATTATGCTACTGGAAAAATACAGATTATGCAGTATTTTTAGGCGGACAGACTGTTAATAAGCCACATGAATATGATAACCCTGATGCAACAGCAAATGCAAACCTTTCTGCAAGACTGCCGTATATTTTTGCAGTAAGCAGATTTGCTCATTATTTAAAATGTATAGTAAGGGATAAAATAGGCTCTTTTAAAGAAAGGGCAGATATGCAGAATTGGCTTAGCAACTGGATAAATAATTATGTTACAAGCGACCCGAATGCTTCTGAAGAAGTAAAAGCAAAATATCCACTTGCTGAAGCAAAAGTTGAAGTGGAAGATATAGAAGGACAGCCGGGGTATTATAATGCAAAATTCTATATGAGGCCACATTATCAGCTTGAAGGATTAACAACATCTTTACGACTTGTTTCAAAACTTCCTTCAGGACAAAAATAAATTTGAAAGGAGATAACAAATTATGGTTACAGATTTTTTTATTAAAATTGACGGCGTAGATGGTGAATCTAATGAGAAAAGTCATGCTAAATGGATTGAAGTTATAGATTTTTCTCATGGCTCAGTTCAAAATATAGCTTTAGGTAAAGCACATGAAGTATCTGGCAGAGGTCAGTTTACTCCATTTACATTTACTCATGTAGTAGATAAAGCAACACCTAAACTGCAAAACTACTGTATGACAGGTCAGAAAATTAATAAAGTGGAATTTCAAGTATGCCGCTCTATTGGTGGAAGCCAGGTGCCTGTTTATGAAGTAACTATGGAAAATGTTAAAATAGCAAAAGCAGATGTGCATACAGTTCAGCACAATGTAGATTCAAGCATAGCTTATCAGGCAGTAGAAACTGTAGAATTTATTGTTGGTAAAATGACTTGGAAAGTTACTCCAATCAAACCAGATAATACAAAAGACGGTGCAGTAGAAGCATCTTTTGACCAAACACTTAATGGATAATATTTATAAAAAACTGTGCAGTAGTAAAGTGCTGCACAGTTTATAAGGTTTTTTATGGCAGATGATTTTCAAAACAGCGGCTATAAGTTTTTGCCATATTCTATGCAGAAACTGACAGATTTAGACCCGCTTACAAAAGTGGAAAATTATTCAAGAGAAATGAATATTCCTAAATTAAAAGAAGATATAATTAAAAATATTGAAATGATTTTTATGTCTAAATCACACTTATATACTGATATAGAAAATCTGCCGGAAGATGTTAAAAACAGCGTTATATGTTACGGATTAGATGACTATACAGGCAGAAGGCTTAGTAATGAATTAATAATGCATTTAGAAGCAAATATTATTGAGCAGATAAAATATTATGAGTCAAGAATAAATCCTGATACTATAGAAGTTGATGTAAAAATAAAAAATAACGGCTATTATTGTGATATGATAATATCTGGTGATGTAAATATTCCAGATATTCATGAAACAGTAAAGTTTCAGACAAGTTTTAATTTTGAAACAGGGCTTTCCACAATTAAGCCTTTATAAAAAGAGTAGATATGATAAAAACTTTTTTAGATTATTATAGAGATAACCTGCATTATATAAGAAGCTCAGCAAAAGATTTTGCAGCAGAATTTCCAAAGATTGCTTCTCGTCTTGAAATATCTGCATTTGACTGTGAAGACCCGTATATAGAAAGGCTTCTTGAAGGAACAGCATTTTTAGCAGCAAAAGTAGATGAACGCATAAGCCGTGGTTTTCCTAGAATGTTAGAGTCAGTTATTTGTGCTATTTCTCCAAAAAGTCTTTTTCCAAACCCGTCTTTTGGTGTGGCTGCCTGCACTTTAGATGCCAGCAGGGTATCAAATGGTGCGGAAGTTACAAGCAGCGAGATAATGGAAGTTTCTCTGCCTTTTACAAAAACACCATGCAAATTTACTTCCTGCTGGAATGTTAGTTTACTGCCGCTAAAAATTAATTCATCGAAATATATTACAAATGAAATATCATCTATTGATACAGTAAGCGGTAAATATTCAGCAGGGCTTGAATTAAATATAGATATGCAGAATTCTGATAATTTCAGCAGCATAAATGCAGAATATATTGATTTATATTTAAATATGACAGACAGCAGTGCATCTATGCTTTTATGGCAGCTTATGTGTGATTTAGACAGTATCATATTAAAAACAGATAATAAGTCTACCAGCATAAAAGATTTTAAAGTAGAGCTTCCTGTTTTTAATACTAATGACAGTTTATTATATGCAGCACAGACTCAGTTTTCAGGTCTTAATGCTTTGCAGAACTTTTTTATATATCCAGATATGTTTAAGTTTGTAAGGATATATGGAATAAATAAATTATTTCAGCAGATATCAGAAAGCCATGGCAGGCTTATTTTCACTTTTATAAAAAGGCGTAATGAACTGCTTTCTGTTATTAATAACGAAAGTATTATGATAAACTGCCTGCCTTTGATTAATCTTTTTAAGATGAATTCCAGCAGGGGATATACTAACGATTTTTATGAATATCACATTGTGCCAAATAATGTGGCTGCAAATGATTATGAAGTATATAATATTCAAAGTATAAACTTTTTTGATAATATAAATAATCTGCTTCTTACTGCAAAACCTTTTTACTATACAGACAGCGATGTTTATTTTAACAATAACTATGATTATTTTTCTATTCATAGAAGACCTCGCAGTGACGGACTTTATTCTAACAGAAGCAGCTATAAAGGATATGAAGTTTTTGCATCTGTTTCTGGTGAAAAATGGCAGTCTGTTAGAGATGAAATAAAGCAGTATTCAGCAGAATTAATATGCACAAACAGAGATTTACCGCTGTTTATTAAGGCTGGTACAAAAATATCATATTCATCAAGTATTTTTGAAAGCGGCTTTTTTATTAATGCACCAACTAAACCTTTAACTCCACTTATTAACAGCGGCAGGCAGGAAGACTGGGAAAAGATAAATCACATTATGCTTAATATTTCAAGCATACTTTGGAAGCCGGGTGAAGTGCCTGTAAAAATTATAAAAAATATAATTAAAAGTTATTCGCTGCTGCCTGCAGATGATACAGAAAGGATACTTTCCAGTATTATTTCTATGGAATCAGAGCCTGCAGTATTCAGGTATATCCATGCAAATAACAGTATATTTTATGAGCATGGCTGGAAATTAAATATAACTATTTCTGAAAGCAGGATAAACGATATAGGCTTTTTTACTTTTGCATGTGTGTTGTGGCAGTTTTTCCAAAGCTATGTGCAGATAAATTCTCATATAGAGTTTAATGTATATTCAGAATCTTATGGACTGATAAAACAATGGACAATGTAAAATCTCTTGTAAAGCATGCTGTAAAACTTTCATCTAGTAAAAGCAGTATGCCTGATTTTTATGAATATGTAAGACGGCTTGAGTGTATCCATAAGGATTTAAAACGGGTAGGTTCAGCACCAGATATTAATAGTGAAATAGTGCGTTTTGCTCAAATCCCGCATTTGCATTTTCCGTCAAGTGATATTGAAAGTGTTGCAGTTTTATCAAAAGCTCATCAGCAGGTATTAATAAACCAGTATTTTTTTGGTCTGCTTGGTGCAAATGGCCCTATGCCCCTTGAATATACAAGTTATGTTATAAACCGCTCAAATAATTATTATGACAGAACCATGCAGAAGTTTTTAGATATTATAAATAATAGAATGTTAACACTCTATTATAAAGCATGGGCATATAATGAACAGGCAGTAGATTATGACAGAGAAAATGGGCTTATAAGTCATATTATTGGTGCTTTAACTGGCAGTGTAAGTGATATTTATTATGATAAAAATGACATAATGTCTGAAAATTTTGAGAAATCATTTGCCAGATTTTTATCTATTTCTATAAGAAGTAAAGACGGACTTGAAAAAATATTAAAAGCCTATTACCACATACCAGTAAAAGTAATTACAAATGTGGAAACAAAGCATGATATTCCTAAAAAATATTACTGCAAGTTAGGCAGCAGGCAGACATGCACATTAGGCAAAAATGCTCAGATTGGCACCCATTATTTAAGCAACAGCAAAAAAATAAGAATAGAGTTTGAAGTGCAGGACTTTAAGCAGTGCCAGAAACTTCTTCCAGGCACTATGGAGTTTGAAAGAATTTCATATATATTAAATACTTACTTAAATAAACCTATGGAATATTCTATAAGATATATTATAAAAAATGATACAACACTGCAAAGCAGACTTACAGGTGAAAATGCTTTAGGTATGGGTATTGTATTAAAAAACAGCAGTAAAAAAGCATATGATATAGTAATAACAGTTAATGGATACAGCAGAAGTGTAAACCAGCATAAAAATTCATATTATAAGGAGCAGTTATGAGCAAATTAAAAAGAATACATCTTTTTTCAAGATTAAATCCCACTGCTTATAAAGCTATGGAAAGTGCTACAGTTTTATGTAAAACAAGGGGCAATCCTTATGTAGAACTTGTTCATTTAGTAAACCAGATAATAATGTCAGAAAATACTGATTTTCATAAAATTATTGAATTTTTCCAGCTGGATACTGCAAAACTTTCAAAAGATTTAATAAAAAGCCTTGATGAACTGCCGCGAGGAGCATCAAGCATAACAGATTTTTCATCATCTATAGAGATAACTGTAAAAGAAGCCTGGATGACTGCATCTTTAGTATTTGGTAAAGAAAGAATAAGAACTGGACATATTTTAACAGCATTAAAACAGACACCTGAACTTTCAAATAAGTTAAATGATATAAGTATTGAGTTTATAAAAATAAACGGCGATATTCTGCAGACAAAGTTTGATGAGATTGTAAAAGACAGTATAGAGTTTTCTGATACTGGTACAAATACTAGTGCTGCAACAGGTCAGAGCGGGCAGCTTATGACAAATGCCGGCACGGGAAAAGGGGAAGCTCTGCAGTTATATACTATAGATATGGTAGAGCAGGCAAGAATTGGCAAGATAGATGAGATAGTAGGCAGAGACAGCGAAATAAGAAAGCTGATAGATATATTAATGCGAAGACGCCAGAATAACCCTATAATTACAGGGGAAGCAGGGGTTGGTAAAACTGCAGCTGTGGAAGGTTTTGCATGCAGGCTTGCAAAAGGCGATGTGCCAGACTGTTTAAAAGGTACAGTATTAAGAAGTCTTGATATGGGGCTTTTGCAGGCTGGAGCCAGTATGAAAGGTGAATTTGAAAACAGGCTGAAACAGATTATAGAAGATGTGCAGAATTCAGATGTACCTGTTATTCTTTTTATAGATGAAGCCCATACTTTAATAGGGGCAGGCGGTACAGCAGGTCAGAATGATGCTGCAAACCTTTTAAAACCAGCTCTTGCAAGGGGTAAGTTCCGCTGCATAGCTGCTACTACCTGGCAGGAATATATTAAATATTTTGAAAAAGACCCAGCATTATCAAGAAGATTTCAAAATATATTAATCGAAGAACCAGATGACGATAACTGTATCAGAATGATGAGAAAATTAAGCCATTCATTAGAAAAATATCATAATGTGGCAGTAAGTGATGAAGCATTATCAGCAGCGGTGAAACTTTCACGCAGATATATTCCTGCAAGACAGCTTCCAGATAAAGCAGTAAGTGTATTAGATACTGCATGTGCAAGGGTATCATTAAGCCAGTCATCTGAGCCTGAATCATTAGAATATATCAGGCGAAAAATAGAATCATTAGAGTTAGAAATAGAAATATTAAAACGGGAAGAAAAAGAAGGGGCAGACCATCAAGATAAACTAAAAGAAGTAAATAAAGAGCTTGAAAAACTGCAAAATGAGCAGGCAGAAATTAATAAAAAATATGAAAAAGAAATGGAACTTGCTGGAAAATATAAAGATATAAAATCAAAAATTGCAGAAGAAAAAGATGAAAAAGTTTTAGAAGATTTAAGGCAGGAAATTAAATCTGTTTATAATGAATTAGTAGAAGTGCAGGGAGAAACTCCTCTTGTGCTGCCGTTAGTAGATGTGCAGGCAGTAAGTACCATTATTTCTGAATGGACAGGTATCCCTCTTGGCAGAATGGTAAAAAATGAAATAAAATCAGTGCTTAATTTAGCTGATGAAATGAATAAACGGGTAATAGGTCAAAAACACAGCCTTGATTTAATAGCAAAACGCATTACTACTGCAAAAGCTAATTTAGCAGACCCAGATAAACCACAGGCCGTATTAATGCTTGCAGGCCCTTCTGGTGTTGGTAAAACAGAAACTGCTTTAACTATTGCAGAGCTTGTATATGGCAGCCAGCAGAATATTATAACTATTAATATGAGCGAATTTCAGGAAGCACATACTGTTTCTACTTTAAAAGGTGCGCCTCCTGGATATGTTGGCTATGGTGAAGGCGGTGTATTAACTGAAGCAGTCCGTAAAAAACCATACAGTGTTATTCTGCTTGATGAAGTAGAAAAAGCCCATAAAGATGTACATGAAATATTTTTTCAAGTATTTGATAAGGGCAGAATGGAAGATGGTGCAGGCAGGCTTGTAAACTTTAAAAATACTATTATAATATTAACTACTAATGCTGGCGATGATGAAATAATGGATTTATGCACTGATGAAGAAAACTATCCAACAGCAGAGCTTTTAGAAAAAGCTGTCCGCCCTGCTTTAATGAAAGTTTTCCCAGCTGCACTTTTAGGCAGACTTTCAGTTATTCCATATTATCCACTTTCTACTAAAGCACTGCACAGCATTATTGATTTAAAACTTAATAAAGTTGTAAAAAGAATAAAAGAAAACTATAATGCAGAAATGATATATGATGAGGCATTAAGAAATGAAATTGTTTCAAGGTGTGATAATATTGCATCAGGTGCTCGTCTTATAGATGCTGTTATTAATAACGATTTACTGCCAGATATAAGTGCTGAATTTTTACGAAATACAATGGAAGGAAAAGTAATGAAAAAAATTCAAGTATCTGTTAAAGACGGCAGTTTTACATATAACTATACTTTTAAGGAGGATTAGTATGCCATCTCCAGTAGCAACTATTGTAAATATGACAGCAACAGGCGATGTGATAACAGGACCTGGTGCATTGACGACTATGGTAAAAGGTCTTCCTGTTGCTTGTATTGGTGATGCTGTTGCAGGACCTGTATGTACTGGCGTTATAAGTTCCACATTATCTCCTACAAATATTGCAAAAGGCAGACCTGTTGCAAGTCTTGGCTGCACAGTAACAGGTGTTACACCTGTTGGAGTGCCTATAACTACTGTTGTGGCGGTATGCCCTAATTTAAATGAAATAGTATAAAGGTGTTTTTATGGGGCAAATTAGTATAGATTTTCAAAATAAACCATCTATTAATGCAGAATATACAAGGCTTACATTACATGAATATATATCTAAGCCGTTTAAAGCAGTGATAGATTGTAATATAAATAAGCAAAGTGCTGGCAGTAAAAGTGAATTTATAAGCAATCCTTTAAGTTATATTAATGAATATGTATATATAAAAGTATTTCAAAAATACAACAGCACTGCAGGTTCATACAGGTATATTTCTGGAAAAATCACTAATATTTTATATAAAGGCATATTAAAAAAAGATGATAAAAATAATATATATCTTTATGAAATAACTATTCAGCCGCCTTTTGTGGAGCTTATGAAAGCTAAGAAAAGCAAAAGCTATTTAGATAAAAATATTAAAGATATAATACAGGAAATATTAGATGAAAATAATATAGGCAATTATGATTTAAATGATATTGATGGAAATGATTTGATTCAGCGGTCTAGTAAAATATTAATTAATCAGCATAATGAAACAGATTATGAATTTTTAATGCGGTTATTATTATTTTACGGCATAAATTATTACTTTATTCATATTAATAAAAATTCTGAAGAGAAAACTACTCTTAGATTTACCAGCAAAATATTTTCTGATGTGAAGTTTATGGATGTTGATGATGATAACAGGCGTATTAATAAACTGTATTTAAATATAGATAATAATGATAAGTCAGCAGGTGTTTTTAATAATGTAATGATGAATTACAACTCTAATAATGCAGATATTGCAAGTAATGCTGTTTCACTCCATGGCTTTGGATATGGCAATAATACTGAAACTATGATACAGGAATGGCAGGATAAAGAAGATATAAGGAAGAATATAGAAGCTGCTTTATCATACAAAAAAAATACAATTAATTTATCGTCTACTTATATTTGTGCAGGTATTAACAGCAAGCTTAATATTAAAGGATATTTGCCGGATGAAAATACAGCAAATGATATGTATTTAATAAAAAGTGTTACAACAGTTTATAATAATGGCAGTAATGAAAAAGACAATATTGATATATATGGCTTTTTTGCTGATGATACTAAAGAAAATAATGGTATAATCAGTGAAGGAATAGAAAATGATGCTGTTTTATATGTTGATAATAAGATGGCATCTACAGTATCTCTTTTTGCAAATAATATTGTTGAAACAAACAGTATACCAAATAATGCAGTATCTAAAACCCAAAGTATGCTTATACATGCTGTAGTATGTGATAAAAATGGTAATACTGATGCACAAGGTATATGTATTCCTGAAAGTTGTGATAAAAATAATCCTAATCAGTTCTATGCTAAACTAAACAATGAAAGTGATAAAGCAAGAATAATTAATATAGTTCTTCCATATGGAGCAAAAAATTATTATACATTTACTTATCCTGAAATAGGCAGTGAAATATTAGTGTTTAAGGATAGTGATAATAAATATTATTTATTTGGATATACTCCAAACATAAGTCCAATAGTATCTAATCAAGGTTCATTAAACCATAGTTATTTATTTACAGGAACACCAGAAAAAAATTATATTTATTTTGACCATGGACGTGAAAATCAGATTAAAAATTTAATACATAGTGCAGCAATAGATAGTTTTATGCAGGAAGCATATACTTATATAAATATGATATGTATACAAAATGATTATGAAAATATAAAGGCTTCATATCAGGTAAATGGTGAACCGAAAACTATTTCTGTAAAAGAATGGTGTGCAGCACTAAAAACAAAGTATGATGAGCAAATCAATGCAAAATGCGATAAAAAAAGTGAATTAGAAAATCTTCAGAAAAAACAAAATAAAGATGAAAATCAAATTAATACCATAAAACAGGATATTGATAATCTTGATAAAAGTATTCAAACAATTGAATCAGAAATAGCACAAGCTGAAGCAAAAGTTATTGATATTTTTAAAAATGCTAAAACTAAGATTGATAATGACGAAGAGTGTAAGGATAAAGAAGCCCAAAAAACAAAAATTGATAATTATATAAAAGGTAATGAATGGGTTAATATTTATTCCAGTGCAGTAAATGTAAATGGCAAAGACAGTGTAGATATTAAAAGCGACAGCAGGCTGAATTTATTTTCAAATTCAAATGGTATTGAAATTTCAAGCACAGAGGATACAATTAATATAAAAGCAGATAAAGCAATAAGTTTATCAGTCGGTTCTAACTCAATAACTATTGATAAGGATAGAATATCATTAGTTGCTCGTAAATGGATGACATCTGCTGGTCCAACAGATTCTTCAATTTATTTAGAGTCTATTACTGGCACAAGCATTAGTGGTTTAGTATGTTCTATGAATAGTTTATTTTCATCTTCTATATCTGATTCTTTTGGTGGTTCAATTAGTTCAAGTTATGGTAAAACGGATATGACTGGTTTTGTATCAACTATTAAGGGGGCAAGTGCATTGCATGCAAAAGATTATATATTTAATGTAGCCAAATTAATACCGCATTTCTGTTCTGCAGTTAAAAAAGATAATGCGGCTTATGGAACAAATGTTGCAAAATATACTATAAATTCTATTGGAGAAACAATTGATATTTTAGAGAAATTTTATCATATATTAGATGATATTGACAAATATAAAAGAGAACATAAAAAAGGTGATTTATTAGAAATTATAATAGATATATTAAATATTATATTTGGCGTTATGGACCATGTTGTTACTATAATGGAGTTAGAAGAAGCAGAATATTTACAGAATAATGCTGGCTCTATATCTGTTAGGGATGCATTAAGGCTTACTCTTATGACTCAAAAAATTTTATTTTCAAATATTACTTTTATGCATCTTCTTCTTAAAACATCTCCATTTTACCATGGAAAGATAGAATGTTCTGGGGAAAAATTAAAAGTTGTGTTTCAAGATATTGAAGAAGTTTCAACATATTGTAATCGCAGTAAAAGTGCTATAGCAGGAAATTTATTTTTGGAGTAAAATATGGAATTATCGAATAAAGAAAAAGAAAAATTAACAAAAGTAGCTGCACCTATTATTACAAGTGTGGTTGCAGGTACACTTGTATCTGCTGCACTTGCAGAACTTACTAAACTTTTAGCTACAAATGTGCATAAAAGTGATGTATTTGGTAATAAAATTATGGCTCCAACAGAAGATAAAACTGTTTTATCAAATAGAGAAACAAAAGGTGATAATATAGATTCATCTCTTTCTACAGATGAAGTTTCTGCTCAGCAGGGTGAAATTAAAGCTGCAAAACAGGAAGGAAAGGCAAGCACAACAGAAGCTACTGCCAGCGAAGCAGGAGCAACAGCATCACGGGCAAAAGGCGGTGCCAGTGATATTGAAACAAAAGCATTAAAAATAACATAGTATAAAGGAATATTATATGGCTGATAAATTAGACTGGCTTGATGAACATTTTGTATTATTAAAATACAATAAAGTATCTGAAATGGTAAATAATGAAGGTTATAAAATAAATCCTAATGTTGAAAAATATTTACCAGATAATGATATGGTGGATAAATTTATAGATAATTTAGTTAAAGATAAGCTTTATAAAGATGCATGTGAAGTATTAGCTTATGCAATCCACAGGCGTGCTGGAGTATGGTGGGGTTATCGCTCTATGATGGCTTTAATAGATGAAACAGGTGGTGAGCCTGTTATTGAAAGGGATATTGCAGATATAGGTAAACCAAGTGAGCCAAATATACCAGATTTTTTTAAAGATATGCCGCAGATTGAAGATAAACCGCTTACAGAGGCTGATTTTGCAGAAGTAAACGCTCAGCTTGCAGCAGCACAAAAACAGGTTGATGAATTAGTGCCTGATTATATTAGAGATAAATTTAATGCCTATATGGATGAATTTTATAATATGTTTAAGAAAGAGCATGGATATACTCCGCTTGAATTAATAGACATAGTAATTTCTAAATATAACCCTAAAGAATCTATGATTGATGAAGAAAACAGCCCGATATTTAAGGCTGAAAAGGAATTAAAAAGCAAAATAGAAAGTATGCGTCAGGAAACAGTTGATTTAATTAAATCAGTTGTGCCTGAAAAATCAAAAGAACATATAATAAAAATGCAGAAAAAGGCGCTTGATGCTGTTTATGCATGGGTTGTATCCCCTGATGAAGTAAATTCTAAAAATGTAATGGATATTGGCAACGAATGTGCAGACTCACCAGCTGGCTTATTATGCTTAACTGCTTTTTGGAGCTATGGTAACCTTATGCCTATGACTAATCAGGTAATAAAAACACCGCCGGGGCTTGCAGCTAACGGCTTAAATTCTGCCATTTTAAATATGAGCCTTGTAAAAGGTGGAAATAAAAAACCAAAGGAAAGGTTTGAAGAATATTTTAATATTGGCTTAAATATTGCTTATGGTAAAGATAACTGGGCAGAATCATTAGAAAATGATAAAGCACCACATCAGAATACTGCTGTAAAAAATAATAATGTTACAGTTAATAAACGCTTTACTGGTGATAATTTATAATGAAAAATAAAATATTTTTGCTGGCATTTTTATTGTTTTTATCTGGCTGCACATACAGGCATGATGCAACAATATTCTTATCTCCTGAGTTAAAAGATTATTATGGATACTATCCATCACTGGAAGTAGATATTGCAGGTATTAATGATAATGAAAAATCATGGATTTCATCATATCAGTTAAATAAATACTTTCAGCCTGAAAATCCAATGCGGGAAACTTTGCAGCCCTATACTATGGTATTTTCAAATGATGATGGTAAGCATTATCAAAAATTTTCCCACAGTGCAAAAGAATGGGATTTATGGAAAAGAAAAGGGGCAAAAGAGCTTTTTATAGCTGTAAATCTGCCAGGTATAGAAGATGATAATGCAAGAAAAATATTAATGCAGATAAGGTCATATATTGGCAAAAGACTGCCTTTATATATAGAGATAAAACCGACAGGTATTTCATTAATAGATAAAAAACCAGAATATATTAAGGAGTAATTATGATATTTCATGAAATGGTCCACTGGTCTGACGGCTTATTTTTACAGCCTCACCACATGCAGCAGCTTCAAAATTCTATGATAGATGTTCAGCAGAAATCTTTTATGCTTTCTACATTTTATACTTACGGACTTATTGATTTTGTAATAGATGAAGAAGCATTAGAAGGTATGAGATTTGTGGTAAAAAAATTATCAGCAGTTATGCCGAATAATTTAAGTGTAAGTATGCCAGGAAACCTTAATATAAAGCCTTTTGAATTTAATGCAGCAGATTATATTAATGATGAGCATATTATGGTATATCTTGCTGTGCCTTATTATAAAGATACTGATGCAAATTTAAGCCAGTACGATAATGAAAGAATATTCAGCACAAAAGAAATTCTTGTAAGAGATGAAAATACAGGCGATAATGAAATATCAATGCTTAAACGCATATATAATGGCAAAATAACAACAAATACATCTAATGAAGATTACAGCTATCTGCCGCTTTGCAGGCTCAGATGGGTGTCTAAAAATATTAATGAGCCAAAATTAGATATAGACACAAACTATACAGCTCCTTTTTATATTATTACTGATGACTGCCCACTTAAAAGCTATATATCTGAGCTTATGTATGTAGTTAAAAAAAAATGCGAGCATATTATAAAAGATTTATCAGACAGCGGTTATAATACAAATAATCTTGCAGGGGGCAACTTATTTAATGTTATGCAGCTTTCTACTCTTTCATCTTATGAAAAAGTAATATCATCCCTTATAGTTACAAATAAGGTTTCGCCTTTTATTATTTACCTGCATCTTGTGGCAATGCTTTCTAAACTTACAGCATTACAGCCGTTTTCAAACCGCGATGATGTAATGGCATATTCTCATGATAATTTAATGGAAGTATTTAAAGATGTTGTTACAAATATTCGCTCTATAATAATGGCTGGCGGATATACTGATTATGTTCAGTATGAATTTACCTTAAACGGCGATTACTATAAAACCCAGCTTAACAGTAATGATATAGTAAAAGCATCTAATTGTTATTTAGCAGTATCTATTTCTGGAAATACAGATATTGCAAAAGAATACATAGAACAGGGTGATAATTTCAGGCTTATAAATGAGCAGGGTATAGATAAAAGAATTCGCGGCGTAAAACTAAAAGAATTAAGATTTCCGCCAAGATATCTGCCTGTTATTCCTAATGCAGTCTGGTTTTCCTTAGAAGATATATCAGAAAGTGAAGCATGGTCTTTAATATGTAGAGAAAGAACTGCTGCAATTGAGCTATTACCAGAATCTTTCCCTGATTTCCATGGCTATTTATTTATGACATTTGAGCAGGGAGAAAATAATGACAATTCAAAATAAAATGGAAGATTTATGCCGGCCTGTTATTATTTATATCTGTAACTTATGGATATTAAAAAATAAAGGCTATGAGTCTAAAGAAGAAGATATAGTCAATGAAATAAATATAATGCTTAGCAAAATAAAAGAAAAGTGTTCATCAGACCCGCTTTTAAATAAAGAGTTTTTAACTATTGAAAAATCATTAATATTTTTCATAGACTATGTTATTAAAGAAGGTAATTTTACATTTTCAAAATCCTGGAAAAATTTAAGTAGAAAATACGGCGAACTTTCAGGTGATGATAAATTTTTTGATATATTACAATCTATTCTTTTAGACCCTACAGCAGAAGAAAGAGTGGAAGTTCTTTATCTTCTTATGGGTTTAGGATTTGACGGCTCATTTAAAGGCAACCCTTCCAATATAGAAAATTTAATGAGAACATGTGTTTCAAAAATGCAGCCAAATATTAATGTTAATAAAGAACTTTTAACACCACATAAGCCAGTTATTACTGCATCTAAGAAAAAATACAGCAAATCAAAAATACTTCTTATATCTTATACAGCTGCAGCTGTAATTTTAATACTTTCATTAGTATATAACTATAATGTTTTCAGCAGAGAAATAAACCCTGCAAGCAGTGTTATAGAGCATGCTATAAGCAATGCTACACAAAACTTTGAAGTATATAATTTAAATAATCAGGAAAAAGAAAAAGGCAGGGATTAATATGATGGATATAATTACAGCCCACCCTTTATTATCTATTGCTGCAGCAGTGATTTTAACAATACTGATATTTATTATTGTGCCAAGGCTTTTTTACAAAATAAAAAATACAAGAATAAAAGTAAAAGAAACTAAAGAAATAAAAAAAGATTTAATGATATGGAAGCGTATTGCTCATCTTGCCAGAGGCGGCAGTGAAAGCGATAATGCTAAAAACTCTATTGTTCAGTCAAATATCCAGATAATAAATGCTGCTTTTGAGAAACTTAAAAATCTTTTAAAATCAGATTTTAAATCAATAGATGATGTGCCATGGTATATTGCTCTTGGGGAGCCTTATGCTGGAAAATCTTCTTTAATTGAAAATTCTATGCAGGATATGGTTGCAACTGAGCAGGATGAATTAGAAAAAGACGGCTCACAAAAATCAGCACTTTTAAAATTCTGGGTAGGAAGCAGTGCTGTTGTAGCAGATGTAAGCGGCAAAGTATTTTTTGACAGGTGGCTTGAAGGCAGCGGTGCAGAATGGACCACCATTATAAAAAATATTAGAAAAAAACATAAAAACAATACATTATCGGGCATTATACTTACTATTCCAGCAGATTCTTTAATTGCTGATGATGAGGCACTGACTAAACGGAAAGCTGTTCTTATGAAAACAGAACTTAATAGAATGGTGAATATGTTTGGTATGCATCTTCCATGCTATGTAGTCATTACAAAATCAGATATGCTGCCAGGCTTTAGAGAGTATTTTGCAAATATTGATGACAATGTAAGAAAAGCTCCACTTGGCTGGAAAAGCTCTAAACCTTATTATGAAGACTATGAATTTTCAAGTTTTTGGATAGAGTTTATTAATAATCTGCGTAAAGGAAGAAACAGCCTTTTATTAAACTCCGATGTATTTTATACAAAATCAGAAAACGGCCGTTTTGATACTGCTTCTAATATATTTTTATTTTCAGAATCAGTTAATGATTTAGCTGGCAATATAGAAATATATATGAAAACTATTTTTGGTTCTGCAAAAGTATCTCATTTTCAGCCAAGCCTTGCTTTAGACGGGCTTTATTTTACATCTTCCGGGGACAGCGGCTATACTTTAAACAAGTTTTTTGCAAAAATGCAGAATAAAAAAATTGATGATGCTCCTATTGCAGAAGAAGCTGTTAATAAAAAAGGATTTTTTGTTTCAGATTTATTTTCAAGAAATATTTTTGTTAATAAAAATGCTGCCTTTTATACATCAAAAGAAGTTATCAGAAGAAATATACCCCATTATTTAGCATTAGGTACTATGGGGGCTCTTTCTTTATTATGGATACTTTCAACAATATTTAATGATGATAAAATATCTGAAAAAATAAGTAATAACATATCATTTTACAAGGAAACAGCAGATATTTTTGCAAATAAATCTATAAATCAGGCTTATTTAATATCACTAGATAAAAACGGCAACCCTGTATATAACGGGGAAGATGGTATGCCTAATGACCAGCTTCTATACAGGCAGAGTTATTATATTACAGCATTAAAAGATGTGCAGACGAAATGGAATGCACCTTTTGGATTTTATGCTTCAAGTTTATTAAAATACGGCACTATTAATATGGACTATCATAACAGGCTGTATTTATTTGAACTTATACACAGCAGACTTGTAACATTTCCACTTATTAGAACTATTGAAACATTAATGATAAATGATAAAGATACACCATTTACTCTTGCTAAGCGTGATGTATTTTTCTCTCTGCTTCATTTTATGGATGAAAATAAACATTATTCTATGGAAGAAGAAAGGCAGAAAGTGGAAATAATGATAAAATATTTATTTCCAGATATGCATGATGAAATAGTTAAGCTGCTTACTGCAAAAAATTATTATTCAAAAAGAGATTATCAGGCTGTCAATGAATCAATTATTATTCATAAGTCATATTTTCAAGCAATTCAGTCTGGTATGCAGAGTATGCTTGATGGCTGGAGTAATGGCAGTATTTATCCAGATTCTGAATATAATACAGAGAGAAACCTTATTTATGCAGTTAATACTGTAGAAAATATGGTAAATAATACTGTAAATTTTAAAGCAGATGATGACGGATTTTCAAATATTGATATTTTAACAAATTATTCAAGGCTTTGGACACAGATATATAATAATATCGTAAAAAATGTTATGATAATCAATAATTCTCTGCAGCAGATAAAAGACAATAATCCTGATGCTTTAAAAGAGCATAGTGATAAAACATTTATTCCAATGCTTGCATTAAGTTATGCTAACCACATAAAATTATTTGAAGAAGATTTTTCTGCAATAACAAGATATAATAACAGGACTGATATAGATAAGAAAATAGTTTTAAGAGATTTTGTAGACAGTGTTCAAATAAGCACAGTAAAAGAAAATGCTGTTACTAACTTAGAAAATGAATTTAACCGTATGCAGACAGCTGTTACAAAAAATCTTAATAAATTATTTGCAACAGTTGAAATAGATAAAACAGTTTTAACTCATTATAATCTGCTGCTTGCATTATATAACAGTGCATATAACAGACCTGTTAATAAGATTGATGCAAATATTGATATAGCACCAATTATAAGCCAGTATAATAAAAATGTGAAACATAATTATTCACTGCTGACAAAATATGAAGAAGTGCTGCAGGATAATGATGATTTTGCAAAACTGATACCATTTTTAAAACTTATGCACAGCCATACATATCAGTATAATAATATTGTATTTGTAAAAGATATGGTAAACCATTTTCCAGAAACAGAGCTTGATTTAATGGTAAAAATTTCATTAAACTATGGGGAAAATATGAGTGTACCTTTTCCTGCTGCTAAGTATATAAAGCTTATGTATAAAACAGAGTATAATACAAAAGCATCTGATGAATATATTAACCCATTTTGGAACAGTATAAATGAAATTTACTTGTCCATACCAAAAGATGATGTAAATTATTTATCTTATTATCTATCAAATAATTATGAATATGCAAGGCTTTATAATATGATGAATAACTATACTGCAGCATATATTCGCTACTGGGGTACTTTTGGGGACAGCATTATACCAGCAGTATATAACTATGGTGCATTTCATGATTTTATTTCAGGGCTGCAGCCTTATATAGTTAATAATGAAATTTATAATGTTTATCTTACATCTAATAAGATTATAAATATGCTGCCGGAAAATATTATGCCACAAACTTTAAACAGAGATAAAGTAAATTACAGCAAAGCAATAGAAGTAAAATTAAATGGTATTGACCCAGCCTATAATGATATGTGCAATACTCTTATAGCTAACTGGCAGGCACTGCCGCAGGCTGCTGTTAATGCAAATAAAACATTTTCTTCTATGAGCGAACAGATAATTAAACAGAAATATCTTGCACTATCTATTGATAATGATAAGTTTGTAAATATTCCATGGTGGAGAAAGCTGTTTGAAAAAGGTGAATATTTAGTTAAGCATGATGCTGCCTTTGGTGCTGTGAATTTAATTAAACAGTACCAGAACCAGTTCAGCAGATTTCCACTTTATGCAGACGGCAATGCTGCTGACTCTCTTGAAATGACTGAATTATTTGACTTAAAATATATTTTAAATGATTTTGGCTGGATAGCAGATAATGCTACATCATCAGATGAAATTATTGCAATAAAAGCACCACTTAAACTTTCAGGGCTTGTAAAAGATGAAGAACAGGTTAAACAGTGGGGAAAAGATATATTATCTATTATTAATTCTCTTACTGCAACACCTATACCACTTGAATGGACTATGTTCGTACCAAATGAAATAAAACAATTAGAAATGGCAAAAAATACAGGTATAAACAGTGCTTTACCGCTTTTTAGATATATAGAATTTACAGCAGATAATGATACAAAAAAATATAAAAAATTCTATACAGCATCAGATAATGATGCAAAACTGCAGGTAGCAAAAGATAATGCTATAGCTGGTGATTTTAAATTCCGCTTTTATTCCCATTCTGAAAGTGAACAGCCTCAGTCACAGTGTGCTGTAAATGGAAAATGGTCTATTATTAAGCTGTATTTAGATAAAAATACAGTAAAAGAATCTGATACCGTATATTATGTACCTGTTTATGTGCTTGATGAAAGAGGGCTTGTTTATATTTATTATCTTGGTGTTGAGTTTAATAAACCTGTACCTGATGGGAAAACATGGCCAAATAAATATAACTGGCCTGATTTTTCATAACAAGTGATATATGAAGAAAATATTTATTTTAATAATGGCAGGTATATTTTTAATATCCTGCCAGCAAAAAAATAAGAACCAGCTTGATACATATTTCTGGGAAAATATTATTCCTGAAAATGTATTTAAAGGGTTTGTATCTTCTAATATAAATGTAAATAACAGCAGCTATATTTCTAATGAAGAATTATATTCTAATGTTAGATTTATGAATGACGGAACTTATGATTTGATTATGTCGTCTAACTATATGGTAACTCAAATGCATAAGAAAAGTATTATATCTCCAATAGATATTAGTAAACTTAAAAATATTGATAATGTAATTAATTCATATCTTGCTCAGCCTTATGAAACAGCCAGCCAGTACAGTATACCATATCTTGCAGGCACAATTGGTATTATTATAAATACTAAATGTGTAAATAAAGATAATTTTACAAAATGGGATGATTTATGGAATAATTCATATACTGGAAAAATAGCTGTACATAATGATATACGGGATATTTTCAGCATTGCTCTTAAATCTATTGGTTATTCTGCAAATACAATGGTAGAAGAAGAAATAAAAGAAGCATATAGTAAACTTGTTAAACTTTATCCGAAAATAGAATTTAAACCATATAGTGATATTACAGCATCACTTTTAAATAAAACAAACTGCATAGGGATACTTGATAACAGCGATGCATACCTTATAATTAAAGATAATCCTGATTTTAAATTTATATCGCCTAAAGAAGGCAGTGTGTTATGGATAGACAGCTTTGCGGTGCCTAAAACATCAAATAATGTAAAAAGTGCATATAAATTTATAGACTATATGATTGAGCCTTATACTGCAGCACAGGTGGCAGAATATACTGGTGCTGTGCCGCTTATAAATTATAATATTCTTAAGCCGTATTTATCATCTGGTATGCAGCAGCAGTATGAATTATTTTTCAGTGAAAAAAATATGCAGAAAATGGAACTGCAGCAGGATATAGGTCCAGCTTTCCAGATTTATGTTAACTACTGGAATATGCTTATAAAAGAATAATATATATAGAATAAATAACCCCATGCAGCAAATGCTGCACAGGGCTTTAAAGAGTGTAATATGTGAGGAAGTGTAATACAGTTTATTAATTATTTTGTAAGTTTTGCAATTTTATTCTGTAATTTTTTACTTTGTACTTGTTTATTTTTCAAAACAGCTATTGCTTTTACAAAAAATTTATCAAATAATTCTTTTTCCTGTATATCTGAATCAATCATTATATCTTCTTGTTTTTTATTAATAACATCTTCAAGATAAATGATATTATGA
The DNA here is from genome assembly GCA_944324465.1 of uncultured Mucispirillum sp. Lineage (GTDB taxonomy): Bacteria > Chrysiogenota > Deferribacteres > Deferribacterales > Mucispirillaceae > Mucispirillum. The sequence goes on from CALUWI010000010.1 coordinate 24,079, forward strand.
AATTCATCCTGTTTTTCAGCCAGCAGTTCTGTAAAATATAATAACAGTCTTTCATCACTTGTTCTTTCAATAATTGGCAGCACATAGTTATACAAGCAGAAAAACATATATTCTTCTACCAGCTTGCCTTCTTCTAAATATTTTTCAGCATTTGTTATAAGCCTTTCCAGTTCTGCAGGATTATGATGGTCTATTTCATTATAAATAGATGCAAAAGCATCAGAATATCCATTTTCTAATTTTTCATAAAGAATATTTATCATTTGAGTAAAGTTTCCTAAATTTTCATAGGCATTGCACAAAATATTATAATATTTATCTATAGCATCACTGTTTTTTTCTGCTCTATTTTTTACTGATTTTAAAACCATTTCCATTTCATGTATCATATTAAAATTACGGTATGTTTCTGCCAGTAAAAATATATCTTCTAATTTCATATTTTTTTCTATAAATGCTTCTGCCTTTTCTGGATTTCTTTTGCTTAAAATATAGTACTGAGCACATTTTATATATCCTGCAGAAAGAGCAGTTTTATGCATATATTTTAAAATTTCATTAAATGGCTTATAATCATCTGTTAAAAGCACACCTAATAATGCCATATAGCTGTCTTGATAGGATAAGCCGAAACTTTCTCTAAAACTTTTTAAATAATTAAGAATTATTCCAGCTGCCTTATTGTATGTGCTGCTGTTGCCGTATTTTTTTATCTGATATACAACATTTTCAAGATATCCAAGTGTATTATGAATATGTTTTGCAAGCTCATTATGATGTATATCAGAAGTTGCCTGCATAACAAATAATGTACGAAGGAAATATATATAATGCATAATAATATTAAAAGCATCATCATATTCAAGGTTATCATCAAGCGTAGATATAATGTCTAAAATTTTATCTGCTGTTTTTTCATCAATTATACAGCCATTATTATTGTCTATATTTTCTTTGCATATTGGGTAAAGTTCAGTATAAAGCCATCTTTTGAAATATTTTGTTTTAATACATTTTTCTATATTTGGCATATACATTAATGTAAAATATTTAATGTTATCATCACTTTGCATTAATGCTTCAAATGCTTCCTTAAATTCCCTGTCTGCATCATATATTTTTTCATTAATAATTTTATTCAGCAGGCTGATATCTTCAAATTCATCATTATCATCATCTTCTTCTTCATAATCATCTTGTTCCATATACTTACTGAATGGAATTAAAAGCATATCTGATATAGGCTTAAATTCTTCATCGTAAAATTCAATTTCATCAATCTCTGCATAGTTTTTACCAAAATCCACTAATGTGCATTGGATAAATTCAGTTTTGTTTTCTTTGTACCTTTCGATACTTTTTGTGTAAATTTCTGTGTTTGTAGTAAGACTCATAGCATTTCTCCTGTAATTTATTTGATATATCTTAATAGCACAGGTTGGCGACACTGAATGTCGTTTTATATAATTTATTTGAAAATATTTTATTTATTTTAAATTTATTTATAATTAACAATAATTTATACTATGAAATTATTTTAAAATTTTTTTGTTTTAATTTTTTCTGCATTTATTTTTTTTATTTATTCAGCTGTAACTATATAATAAATAAGGTGTTTTTTGATATATTCTGAATCTGTATCTATGATTTAAAAAAATTTTTTGCTGTAATTTTTAAAGTTTAGGTCTAAAATATATAATATTATCAGATATTTATAATGTCAGGTTGATTTATGGTTTTTTAAAATATTGACATATTATATTGATTATAATATAAGAATATATTAATTTTAAGGTATTATATGGCTAAAATAACATCAAATAAATACTTTCATATTATAACATCATCATTTTTAATAATTTTAAGTTTTTGCTTAAATATTTCTATTTCATTATCTCAAATTGCTCTTGGTGTTCTGCTTTTATGTCTTATTATTTATATAGTAGATAATAGATATAATATTATTAGGAAAGATATTTATTTTACACTTTTTACTTTTTACTGGCTTTCTGCCATTTTATCTACCTTTTTAGGCAGTGAATATGCAGCATTAGGTAAAGGACTTACAAGTCCATGGCCTATGCTTATCTTTTTTGCATCTATTTATTTTATTGATAAAAAATACCTTCCATATATAGTGCTGGCTTTTGCTGCTGGCTTATTTTTAACCACTTTATCAGGCTACTATTACTATATAAGGTTTGGTGAGATAGATTACAGATATTTTCGCAGCCACAGTTTAGCAGGCGGCTATATGATGACTGCACACCTGCTGTCTATTGGTATTATTTTTCTTGCATCAATTATTTTATCAAAGCTCGAAAGAAATAAATATATTATTATTTTTTATATTATTGTAATGCTTACATCTTTACATGTATTGCTTATTACTGCAACAAGAATGCCTTTACTTGCTGTAATTGCTGTTATTTCATTAATGCTTGTAATAAAATTAAGGTGGAAAGGTGTGGCAGCAGCCTTTGTGATATTATTAAGTGCTTTCATTTATGTTATTACAGATGATTATATGCTTGCCAGATTTGATGATTTTTTTGCATCATTTTATGAACCATTATCAAGCAACGGCTGGCGGCTTCTTCTTTGGAAAAACGGTATAGAAGTTTTTAAGGAATATCTGCTTTTTGGTATAGGTGTGAATGCTTATGAATCTTTTATGGTGCAGGTGATGCCTGAAAATAATATTTTTCTTCCTTTAACGCATGCTCATAACAGCTTTCTTATGCACTTAATCACTTTTGGTATATTTGGGTTTATTACATTCTGTCTTTTTTATGGCAAAATAGTTTTTGATTTAGTAAAAAATATCTTCAAATCATCTTATGCTTTTTGCGGTGCAGCAGTTATGGCAGGCTATTTTATGGAAGCTCTTACAGAATATAATACAGGACTTTCCATGTCATCAATGCAGGTATTATTTTTAACTGGTATTATGATAGGCATTATGAAAAAGGATAATACTTTATAACCTTATTCGCAGCACTCATCTGTTAAAGGTATTGTAACAGTAACAATTGTGTACTGGTTTAATTCTGACTGTATTTCAATATTTCCTTTGTGTGCTTTTATAATCCTTGCAACAATAGAAAGTCCAAGACCAGTGCCAGGGTATTCTTTTTTAGCATTTGAACCTCTGTGAAACCTTTCAAAAAGTTTTGAGATATCTTCTTTAGTAATACCTATGCCGTAGTCTTTAAAAGTAAGAATATAGTTATCCTCTTCTTTTCTGCCGTTAATTTCTATAACGCCGCTTTCTTTTGAATATTTAATTGCATTAGATAATATATTTGATATAGCAATAGAAAATGTTTCACCATCTACATTAATAGTGTATGGCTCAATATTCTGCACAATCTGCAGATTTTTTCCTATTATATCTATTTCATTATTATATATTAAGTCCTGTATTAAATAATCTATCTGTATAGGAATAGGGTGATATGTATGCTGGTCATGCTCTAAGCGGCTTAATGTAATAATATCATTAAACATATTTTTTAATACATTTACATTATGCTTTAAAGCTGATGTAAATTTTTCACGCATATCAGATTGTTCCAGAACTCGTTCATCATTTAAAAGTTCAGAATATGAAAGTATTTTTGTAAGAGGTGTGCGTATTTCATGAGCAACAGAATCAAGCAAATCTGATTTTAAATTATTTAAGCTGTCTAGTTTTTCATTTTTTAATTCTAACTCTTTAACTAAATCAATATATTTAGAAACTGCCTGCTGCAGATTATTTTTTAAGATTTCTTCATTATTAACAATCTGCAGGCTCATCTGGTCAAAAGCAAGAGATAAGTTTTCTATTTCATCATCTGTTTTTATATTTGTTTCTTCCCGCACTCCCTGCCGCATCGCATCTGCTGCTTTCTGCAGTGTTCTTAAATGCCTTATTACAAGTATATAAATAGAAAAACTTATGCTTACAATCAATATAATAAGCCCTATAATTACAGCATAGGAAGTGATTTTATTACTGCTTGCAATAGAGTTTTCCATTTCTTCTAGTGGAAATTCAATAGATATTAAGCCGCGGACATCATCTATCCTGTAGTCCTGGTTATCATGGCAGGCAAGGCAGGACTGGTTAATATAAAGAGGTGCTGCATACCTGTAGAATTTATTTTTATTATCATCAATATGCACATCGGCATATTCCATAAGGTCTTCGTTTTCTATTTTTTTAAGAGCATATTTTTCAAAGTTATTTGGAGCATTTTCTGGGTTTACAAGTTTATCACTTGTAATATGAAATTTAAATGTAGCCATATGGTCTGCATATTTTGCCAGCTCTTTTGTAACAACAGCAGGCACAGGGTCAACAGCATCTCTGTTATCTGCTACCCACTGCCTTGTAACAACTATCATTTGATAAATTGCCTGAGCACGAATATGTGCCTGTTCTCTAACTGTTTCCTGCTGGTTTTTCCAAAGCAGAGTAATAGCAGGTATAGAAACTATTAATACAACAATACAAATTATTAGTATAATTTTACTCATTAACCGCATAGTTTACTATACCTTATTTAGTTTTATATTTCAATAACTTAATGTGATTTAAAATAAAGAGTAGGCCTTTTTTTATTATCAGGACATGCAGAAATACATTCTCCGCAGTTATTGCATGCAGAAGAAAGATTATCTGTTTTAGGGTCTAATATCATAGGGCATACCTGAACACATTTCTGGCACTCAGAGCAGCTGCCAGAATATTCCACATGCATGGAAAATTTTGACTGCATAAGGCTTAAGCATGTTCCTGTTGGACACACATATCTGCACCACACTCTATATCCAAAGAAAAACTCAATAATAACAAGTACTGGAAGCAGTATAAATTCTGCAGTAATGTATGTATATTTTATTAAAAGCACTGCCTGAGAGCTCATAATAGATGGTGGAGAGATAAGATACATTAAAGGAATACCTAATATTCCTACAATAATAAGTCCTATAATAAATACACCAAGTCTTGATATATTAGCTTTTCGTTTTATTTCTGGGTTATATTTTGGCTTTAATGGTTTCATTTTTAATTTTTTTCTTAATTTTTCAAAACCATCAAGCATAAGATAGTAAGGACACGCCCAGCTGCACCATACTCTGCCAAAAAATATAACTATTAATGCAGGAATAGCCACAGAAGCAAGCATAATAGGGCGAACACTGTGAGAAATAAATAGAGCCTGCAGCACAGCAACAGGGTCAGAAATAGAAAGTCCGCCAATATCAAGAGAAATATATGTGCCTTTTATAAAATATATTTCAAGCAGATTAAGCACAGGAACAATAAATAACGGAGCTAAAAAAATAAACTGCAATACTTTTCTAAATTTCTGCATATTATTTACCAATCCTTTTTAAGTAATGGAAATATCCTGCTGTATCAGCATCAGGCATACCTTTTGGTATAACAGCTATAGCTTTCACAGGCTTAATAGGGCATCTTTCAACACATAAGCCGCAGCCTGTGCATTTATCTGTAATAGTAGGTATTATACCGTCTTTTAAGTAAATTGCTTCTTCTCTTAATGGGCATGAATTTAAGCAGGAATTGCATAATGCCATACTGCCTGTTGCCTCTATTTCACCAGATTCTACTTTTGAATAAAGATAATTCATACAAGTATCTTCATTGATTCTTGCAACACCTATTGCAACCTGATGCATTTCAACCGTTGAGCTGTCTATTGCTCCAGTAGGGCATACACTTGTGCATTTCATACATAACTGACATCCTGCAATATCTGCATAAATATAAGGAGTGCCTATTTCGCCATTTTTTGTAGCAGAAGAACGGCGTAATACTCTATATGGGCATGCTTCCACACATCTTGCACATCTAACGCAAAGTTTCATAAACATTTCTTCATTGCAAGAACCTGGTGGACGCATACGGTTTATTTGGTATGAACTTTTAAGTGGAAAATTGTTTAATGTATTTTTTATACTTTCCCAGATACTCATTGCAGCCTTTTCCTGGTAAATGGTTTATTAATATCAAAATCAGGAACTTCACCGCCAGATAAAACTTTTTCTACTTCATCACCAAAGTGAAAAGCAAAATGTGCTAAATCAACAATAAAATCTTTTTCTTTGAAATCCTGCTCTATATCTTCTATTTCTTTATTATTTTCAGCTTCAATAGTTATTACCATTTTGCCATGTTCTATATCCTGCTGGTGAGTTTCTATATTTTCATATTTTTGTAATAACTTTAAAACTTCATCGTATTTTTTTTCATTAAAATATAATACGCTTGCTGCAATAATCATATATCACCATAATATAATATATTGAACCCTGCTGATGGAGGGGATAATCAGCAGGGCTCATGTAATATGGGTTTTCTAGCTGAATGTAGGGTTATCCAGTTCCTCTTTTGTAACTACATATCTATCATCAACTTTTTCTGGTCCGCTGACTTTTGTTATTTTAACAGCAGAAACTTTATAATCTGGTTCACCTGATGTTGCATCAACTACATCGCTGCATATAAAGTTAACCATACGGCTGCCTTTTTGGTCATGCATAGGGATAAAGCATACACCTTCAAGAGTCATATTAACTATTTTTACAGGTAATATGTTTACACCGCGTACACTTTCTACTCTTACCATATCGCCCTGAGTTAGTCCAAGTTTTTTAGCATCATTAACATGTATCTCAATGTATGAGTTAGGGTGAGCTGAAGCAGTTTCTGGTATACGCATAGTCATAGTGCCTGTGTGCCACTGTTCAATAACACGACCTGTTGTCATTAAGAATGGATATTCTTTTGAGATTTTTTCACTGGCTTTTGGTTCAGCATCTCTCATAAATACATTAACTTTACCGTCTGGTCTGCCGTAGAAATACATATCAGCATCAGCAGGTATTTTTAAGCCGTATTTTGCAGGGTTGTCAAAAATAGGGTCCATTCCTCTAACATATCTTTTATATGTGCCTGGATGGTCTTCAGAAGGGCATGGCCACTGAACACCTGTTGTAGATTCTTTAAGTCTTTTATAAGTAGCACCTGCAAGAGTTTTTTCACTGTTTGCTGTGCAGCCTATATAGTCATTCCAAGCCATTTCTGCCATTTTAACTATATCTTCTTCATTGCTCCATGCAATATATTTTTCAAGTCCCATTCTTTTAGCAATCTGGCATGCAATCCAAAGGTCTGGTTTAGTGCCGGCTGGTGCTTCTACAGCTTTTTGTGTTAAGAAACTTCTTCTTTCAGAGCAGCCGTATACACCGCCTTTTTCATATAAAAATGCTGCAGGAAGAACAACTGATGCAAGCTGGGCTGTTCTTGTTGGGAATATGTCTATTACAACAGTGAAAGCATTTTTCATATTAGGTATAAATTTATTTAAGTTTGGCAGTGATTGTGCTGGGTTAGTAGTAGATATAATAATAGCTTTTACTGGTTTATCTTTTTCATTTTCACCACCAAGGATTGAGAAAAGTTTCACAGCAGGAAAGCCTGGTTTTGGATTAATAGCTTTTGTTGGGTTGATGCAGTGTTCTGCAACTTTCCAGTAAGATTCTACATGTTTTCTCCATGGTTCAACTGCCACTGGTTTACAGCCTGGTAAAAGGTGAGAAAGAGAGCCTGTTTCCCTAACACCACCGCAGGCATTTGGCTGACCTGTTAATGAGAATGAATCTGCACCAGGTTTACCAAAGTTACCAGTAATTACATGAAGATTGTGGATAAGGTTGTTAGCCCACACACCGTTTGAACGCTGGTTTAAGCCCATGCACCAAAGTGACATTGTTGCACCGCTTTTTGCAAACCATTCTGCAGCCTGTTTTACAGAAGCTGCTGGGCATCCTGTAACTTTTTCCACATATTCTGGAGTGTATTTATCTATAAATTTAATATATTCATCAAAAGATGAAGCTTTTGAGCCATCACCTGAAGTAAATCTTGCATGTTTAGAGATAAATTCTTTATCATGCCAGTTATTTTTAATAATTTCTCTAGCCATACCATTAAATATTGCTAAATCTGTTCCTGGCAGAGATGGCATCCATAAATCAGCAATATTTGAAGTTTGAGTTTTTCTTGGTTCGCATACAATAATTTTTACATCAGGATTTTCTTTTTTATATCTTGCAATTCTTCTAAAAAGAATAGGGTGAGCTTCTGATGTATTAGAGCCAGTTAAAAATATACATTTTGCTTTTTCTATATCTTCATAAGCACCAGCTGGCTCATCTGAGCCTAATGATGAAAGGTATCCTGCAACAGCAGAAGCCATACATAATCTTGGGTTACCATCCATCATATTTGAACCAAAGCCGCCTTTCCATATTTTATTAAAAGTATAGCTTTCTTCTGTTGTGCATTGACCAGAGCCATAATATGCAACAGAATCATAACCGTATTTTTTATGGAATTCTTTAAATTTTGTTTCTATTAAAGTAAGAGCTTCGTCCCATGAAGCTGGCTCTAATTTACCATTTTTTCTAATAAGAGGAGTAGTTAATCTATCTGGGTGGTATGCAACTTTCCATATATTCATACCTTTAATACATAAAAAGCCTCTAGTATTTGTTTTAGAATCTACATTACCTTTTATAGCAACCATTTTGCCGTTTTTAACACCAACATAAATACTGCAGCCTGTACCACACATACGGCATACACCTTTTACCCATTTATCTACTTCCTGAGTAGATACTGCCTGAGCTGTAGATGCAGGTGCCTGTTCAGCAGGTGCTTGAGCTGTTTCTTTTTTCTTACATCCTAATGTAATGCCAGCTGCTGCCGCTGCACTTGCAGCAAGTGATGTTTTTATTAAATTTCTTCTTGAAATATCCATATTAATAGCCCCCTTTATTTAGTATGAACAGGTTTTGCTTCTTTTGTAACAGTAAAGCTGTGAACTTTATGACATGCAGAGCATACAAGTCCATAATCTGCACTTTCTGTTTTTCTATTAATAACTGTTGTTTCTGTTGGGTGACATGATAAACATATATTAATATTAGAATCTGCTTTAAATGTAGATTCTTCACCGTGACATGTAACACATTTTACACTGTTTAATCCATGCATAGAATCTGCCCATTCCTGATAAGCTGTTGGGTCTGCAGGTATTTCTTCAGTGCTGCCTGGAGCATGGCATACAGCACAGTCTTTACCTTCCATTGGTAGTGGGTGTTCTACTGCTTCTGTTTGAGCAAAAGACACAGAAAAAATAAGTGTAAATAAAAGTGTTAGAAATATGATAGATTGTTTCATACATTCCTCCAAATGATTTGCTTACACTAGTAATATATCATATATTATGAAAATATGTTGTTAAGTTTGTCATTATGGAGAAAAATTATGTAAAGATAAATCTTTACAATTTTTGCAGCACTTTTGCAACACATTTACTTTATTGCATGTATGCTATAGTTATAAAAATAATATCTTATGAGGAGGATGTTATGAAGAAAACGCTAAAATATTCAGTAATGGCTTTTATCACAGCTTTATTATTTGTTGTTGCATCTGCATGTACAAATAATAGTGGGGCTGCTTCTGCACAAGCATCAGATAATGCAGTAGTTAAAGCAAGCTATGATAGAGGAGCATTAGCTGCATCAAAAGCTGATTTTACTCTTGCTGCAGAAAAAGTAAAATCACAAACTGGAAAAACTGATAAAGCAACTTGTTTTTCCTGCCACGAAGGTGTAAGTGAACTTCACACAAGGGGAGCACACAAAGATTTAGACTGTACTAACTGCCACTTTGACATTACAGCAGAACATACAGAAACTCCTACACCAGAAAACAGACCAAAAGTTAATATGAATTGGGAAGCATGCGGACAATGTCACGATAACCAAATGCATTCATTCTTAGAAGTTGGCAAACACAGACCAGCTCGTTTTGAAAAATCTAACTTCAACGGCCGTTCTCCAAACCCAGCATGGGATAAACTGATGGCTCCTTATGGTTTTACAAAAGAACACGCTGCTACTCGTTCTCACGCATTAATGCTTATTGACCAGTTTGCAGTTGACAGAGCATTCGGTGGTCAATTCCAGCCAAAAAATGGATGGAATTATATCTTTGAAGCAGGTCCAGTTTGGGATGTATTATATGATGCAAAAGAAAAAGATCCTAATTTTAAAGACCTTCCACAAACTGCAAGGGCTGTTAATCCAGTTTGTATGAACTGTAAAACTATGGACCATATGCTTGACTGGGCATATCTTGGCGAACCAAATCCAAAAGCTAAATGGTCAAGACTTTCTAATCCAGTTGAAATGGCTAAAAATATGAACCATGCTCTTAACTGTTTCTTCTGCCATGACCCACACTCTGCAGAGCCACGCATTGTTAGAGATGCTTTAATTGAAGCAATGACAAGTGATGCTGATTATGCTAAAAATAACCTGTATCAATCTGATCCTAATAAAGTTAAAGCAGAAGTTCGTGTTATTACTACAAGAAGCATGTTTGCTGATGAAAATGAGCCAAAAATGATTAGAAAAATTGCTATTCTTCCTAAAGATGACCCAAGAAGACAAACTTTACAGTGTGCTCAGTGCCACGTAGAATATAACTGTGGAGCAGGAACTGATTTAGGCACAGGCAAACCGGTAACTATGGCAGACCCTAGAACTAACCATTTTCCACTTAAAAATGCACTTGCATTATATGACCACTACTTTGTAAACTTAAAATTTGCTGACTTTAAAAATAAATTTTCTGGTGCAATGCTTTGGAAAGGTCAGCACCCGGAATTTGAAACATATTACAACTCTATCCACGATAAAGCTGGCGTATCATGTGTTCAATGTCACATGGAAGCAGTTGAAAAAGATGGCAAATTAGAATATACTTCGCACTTTGTTCAATCACCAAGATATATACTTGATGCTACATGCTTAACTTCTGACTGTCATGGCACAGGTGCAGAAAAACATGCTAACTGGCAGGGTAAAGATGCTGAATATGTAAAAGTTTCTACTAACTGGACACCAGAAGATGCAAAATATTCTATTGACTCTATTAAAACTTATACTACTGGTAAAATGAGAAAAGCTGAATTTTGGCTTGCTCAATTAATAGATACAATAGCATTAGCAGAACGCTTAGGTGTTGATAAAGCTACATTAGATGCAGCAAGAACTCAACATACAAAAGCTCATATCCTTTGGGAATACTGGACTGCAGAAAACTCTGACGGCTTCCATAACCCAGCACTTGCCAGAGAATCATTAACTCAATCAATTAATGAATCTATGAAAGGCTATGATATGCTTGATGCAGCTATGAAAAAAATGGCAGCAAAATAATAAAATATAGTAAAACAGGGTAAATTCATTTTACCCTGTTTTTTTTGACTGTGTAGAAAAATTGGACACTTGATTATTTCTTGTTCATTTTATAAATAATTTATTATATATAAGTTCTTTATAAAATATCCAAGGAATGTTCTGATGAAAAATTTTTACGATTTATACATTAAACCGGCACTTAAAATACTAGGTTCTATTAAGTTTGCATTTTTTTTAATTATATGTCTTGTGATTTTATCTATAATTGGAAGTATAATTTCAGATGCTTCTATTGATAAAATTAAATATAACTTTATAATTTCTTTATTTTTTAATCCTTCAACTAATGAGTTTAAAGATTTTGCATCTACACTTGGTCTTTTAAATATTTATACAAGTCCATTATTTATTACACTGCTTTCGCTTTTTACAATCAATCTTCTTATATGTACATTTAAGCTGTTTCCGTTTGCTAAAAAAGGCTTTCCTTTCGTTGATGAAAACGGCTTAAAAAATGAAATAGAGTTTAAAGATGATATTTCAGCAGTAACCGACTTTTTTTATAAAGAAGGATGGCATGTTTCCCGCAGCCCTGAAAATAATAATATTGTAAAAGCAGAACACCATAAGCCAGGAAGATATGGAGTAATAATAACACATTTTGGTATTATTTTTATTATGGCAGGTGCTTTTATTGGTCATTATATGGGTTTTTCAGGCTCTATGCTTGTTTTTGAAAATCAAATATCAAATGAAGTAGAAAAGCAGAATGGTGAAAAGATACAGTTAAACTTTGCTGTTAAATTAAATGATTTTAATATTGAATTTTATGAAGGCACAAAAACTGCAAAAGCATTTACAAGTAATATAAACATTATAGAAAATAATAATGAAGTAAAAAATACAGATATTAATGTAAACCATCCATTAAAGTATAAAGATGTGGTTTTTTATCAGGCAAGTTATGGTCAGTCGCCACATAATGATATGCTGATGAATGTATTTATATCAAAAGATAATAAATCAGAAACAGTAGATTTAAAATATAATAATGCTTATGATTTTGATGACTATAAAATAGTAGTAAGAGATTTTTATACAGATATTGCTTATAACAGCCAGACTGGAGAATATTATAATAAATCATATAACCTTGCAAACCCTGCCTTATATTTAGCAGTATATGATAAAGAGGGTAAAGGTCTTATGGGTGGCTGGCTGATGCTTCATTCTAAAGAGCCTACTTATGTTGAGCCTCTTAATATGTCTTTTCAGTTTAAAGAGTTAAAAGATGTGGTATACAGTGGTTTTTCTGTAAAATACAATCCCGGTATATCTATTGTATATTTAGGCGGCATACTTTTATGCTTTGGTGTAGTTTTTATTTATCTTTTAAACTATACAGCCATTATTTTTACTGTATCTAACGGGGTATTAAGATATAAAGTATTTACTCACAGGAAATTCCCTCTTGTAAACCCTGCTGATAAATTTTACAAACATTTTAATATAAATAAGGAGAAATAGTTTTTATGGAACATGCAGCATCAACTCTTACAGTAATAACTGATAAAATGGTTGGCATAGCTGGTATATTATATATTTTAGCTATGGTATTATATACATTTTATCTAATTTTTAAAAATAAAAATACAGGATTTGCAGCAACAGCCGCAGGGGTAGTTGGCACAGGTATTCATCTTATTTCGTTTTTTATGAGATGGGTTGAGTTTTACGGCTTTGCAGGCGGCGGTATATTAAGAGCAGTTCCTATTACAAACCTTTATGAATCACTTATGTTTTTTGCACTTTTACTGGCAGTATTTTATGTTGTTATAGAGTTTAAAACAAAAAATAAATCTCTTGGTGCTTTTGCATTTGCAATAAGCGGTGCAACAGTTCTTTTTATAAGTGCAATAGGTGCATCATCTAACTTAAACCCGCTTGTGCCTGCACTGCAAAGTAACTGGCTTTTAGCCCATGTATCATTAAGTTTTATAGCTTATGTATGTTTTGCTGTTTCTGCTATTGCTGCACTTCTTTATTTAATAAAAGTATCAAATATAAGAAAAAGTTATTATTATGTTATATGGACATTAGTTTTAGGCTTATCTTCTGCCACTATAATATTTTTAATATTAACAAAAGTTTTTGGCTCAAATGGATTTATTGATATATTATATGTGCTTTTAATGGTTATATTAAGTGCACTGTTTTTTATTTACGGACTTTCTATTAAAAATTTATTTAAAAATATAGATTTTGATTTAGATATGCTTGAAAGAATTATCTATAAATTTATAACAGCAGGGTTTGCTATATTTACAATAGGTGGTTTAGTTTTTGGAGCTGTATGGGCTGAAACTTCCTGGGGCAGATACTGGAGCTGGGACCCAAAAGAAACATGGGCATTTATTACATGGGTAATTTACGGCATATATCTTCATGGCAGGTATTCTGGCAGGTGGTCAAAAGAAATGGCAGCATCTATTGCATTAATAGGCTTTTTAGTAACTATTTTTACATATTTAGGTGTTAATCTTTTATTCCCAGGACTGCACAGTTACGGAAGTCTTTAATTAATATAATCGTTTATATCTTTTATTATGGTGATTTCTTTACCATTAAAAGATATAAACCCGTCATTTTGAAGTTTTGCAAATATGCGGGATACTGTTTCCGGGGCAGCACCTAAAAGCATAGCTAAATCCCGCTTTGAAATAGGCAGTGTAATTGTGCTGCTGCCTGTTTTTTCTTTTAAATTATATAAATACTTTAAAAGTCTTGATGTGGTATCTGCTGAAGTTAAATCGTTTATCATATCTACAAAATACAGCAGCTGGTGGCTCATTGTAACAAAAAGTTTAAGTATAAATTCCTGATTAGTAAAGCAAAGCTCTTTAAAGCCTGATACATTAATTGCTAAAAGATAAGTTTTATTAATAGCTGTAGAGTTTACAGGGTAAGTGTTTCTGCCATAAAGCACTGCTTCTGCAAATATTTCATTATTATGGACTATTCTTATAATAATCTCTTTACCATCATGGCTTATTTTTGAGAGCTTAATATTACCGCTTACAACATAGTAGAAATAATCAGCTTTTTCATTTTCATTAAACAGTGTATCTTTATTTTCAAGCATAATTATTCTGGTTATAGGTTTAATAGCTTCTACTACTTTTAAATCTGATGAGCCCATAAAGTCTGCTGCAAAAATTTCAAGTGCTTTTTCTTTTGTCATATTATCCCCATATGCTATACTATATTATAAAATGATAGTTTTCAAGGGTGAAACTTATAAAGAATAGAAAAAATACAAATAAATAGTGTTTAAATTAACTATGTAATCACTATTTTTATAATTTTTTACAAAAATTTTACAAATATATATCCTAAATTATAAATAAGTTAAGTAAAATCATATAAATTTGATAAAAATATTTGTTGTATTTAGCTGGAAATAGGTATATAACTTCTAGCTTAATAAAAATAATATATCTATAAGGAGTTATTTAAGGTATGAAAAAAATCAAATCTATTGGTCTTGTAGCTCACGATGCAAGAAAAAGAGATATGGTAGAATGGGTAGAATTTAACTATAAACGATTAATGCCTCATAAATTAATATGTACAGGCACAACAGGCCGTTTAGTAGAAGAAGTGTTTTTACGCAGAGAGCCTGATAAAGCAGCAGATATTATTAAATTAAAATCAGGTCCTCTTGGCGGCGACCAGCAAATGGGTGCATTAATAGCAAGCGGTCATGTAGATATTTTAATTTTCTTTATAGACCCTATGACTACTCAGCCACATGATGTGGATATTAAAGCATTAGAGCGTTTATGTTCAGTGTATAATGTAGTAATTGCATGTACTCGTTCAACTGCAGACTTTGTAATATCTTCTCATCTTTTTGAAGAAGATTATGAACCTGTAACTATTGATTATACAAACTACTTAACTCGTAATGTATAATTTCTTTTTTAGCTTTATTTGTAACCTTATTCTATATCTTTCGTCTTATAATATAAGATATATGATTTAAGGAGTTACAAATGAAGCGCATATCTTTTTTACTATTACTTTTCAGCATTCTGCTTGCAGCGGTTAATTTTGCAATAGCAGATGATTTTTATTACACAGGTTCACCATCATATAACCCATATAATGGTTATACTGTTATGAGCCTGCCACCGCCACCTCCAATGAGCTCTGTGCCTTTTTATGTCAGAGATGATTATGATGACTATTTAGAAGATTATTATAAATGTATATTAGGCTATGAGTATAAGGGGCTGACATGCAGATACTGGAGAAATTATGCAGAAAAAAATGGTTTCTATCAAAAAACTGCACCTGCTCAAAATAGTAATGTGCAAAACAGTGCAGCACCAGTAAACACTCAAACTAATAATCAGGCATCAGAAAACAGGATGCTTGAACCATACACCCCTCATCATTAACTATCTAAGCTGCTAAAATCCTGTATATTTTTAGCAGCTTTTTTTAATTGAATTATTATGATTTTTGTAGTATAAGTTTATACACTATTTAGTAAGGTTATTTGTGAATAAATTTAGCTGGTACTTATTAAAATTATTTTTGAAAAACTTAACTATTGTATCTCTATTTGTTATAATGCTTCAATGGCTTTCTTCTGCTTATGGCAATATTAACATATTGGAAGGTTATAAATATTCTGCTGTTGATTTTATAATTGTAGCAACATACGGTATCGTTCTTGGCATCAATCAGCTTGTTCCTATGATAGTAGCTGTTGCTATTATTATTACTATGATAATACTTATGCGAAGTAATGAACTGCTTGCATATATGGTTATAGGCGGCTCTCTTGGAAGGCTTTCTGTGCCTCTTATTCTTATTGGTATTGTATTAAGTTCTTTTATGATATTTATGGAATATAAGGCTATTCCAGA
Source organism: uncultured Mucispirillum sp. (assembly GCA_944324465.1). Classification (GTDB taxonomy): domain Bacteria; phylum Chrysiogenota; class Deferribacteres; order Deferribacterales; family Mucispirillaceae; genus Mucispirillum. Next base: position 40,311 of record CALUWI010000010.1, read on the forward strand.
AGTTCGTGTACTTCGTGAAAATATGTTAAACATTATGCGTGGTATGCCTGTATCAAATAATGCCAGTGGGTTTTATAACACATGGTTTTTAGACAAAAATCAGGTAATTACTCATATCTCTCTTGTTTCTATTTCAGAAAAAACAATCTATGGTGTAGATGAATATATTCCAGATAAAAATGGCAGAATTGCATATATTAATAAAATGGAAAAACTTGTTAAAGAACAAGATAAATGGGTTGCATATAATATTCAGCAGATGAATATTTTAAGTAATCCGCCAGAAATTAAATATATTGAAAAAAATGTATTAAACGATAATTCTTGGGACAGGCTTATATCTATATCAACAGGTGATACAAGAGTATATACACCTAATGAATTATATACATTAATACAGCTTTTTAGTGAAAAGGGAATAAATACAGATACACTAGAGCTTAATTTATATTATAAGTTTGCATATGCTGTATCTGTAATAGTATTAATTATTTTGCTTTACCCTATATCTATTAATTTTTCAAGAAATTATTCTATTGTAAAAAATGCATCTATTACATTTTCTATTTCACTTATTTTTATTTTGGTGCAGCACAGCTGCCGTTCACTTGGTTCAAGTGGAATTATTCCACCGATTGCTGCAACATTCGGGCCTATTATAATATTTTTATTTATTGGAATATTTCTGATATATTATAGAAGTCTTGCAAAATAAATATTAAAACTAGAAAACTCTTTTATATATCAATAAAGTATGATATATAATATCTTTAAGTAAATGGAGGAATGAATGGGGCAAAAGTTAAAATTTGCAGTGCGTCTTTTAGTTAGTGTTCTTTTGCTTGCTATTTTAATATATATTGCTGGTCCTGCTCAAATATATAATGAACTAATCAACAGCCGAATAGATTATAATTTTGCAGGATTTCTTTTAATATTATTAGGTACTTTTATTGCTGTATTCCGCTGGTATATAATAATGAATGAACTTGATTTTCCTAAAGCTCCATTTTCTTTTTACTTTAAAAGTTACTTCAGGGGTATATTTTTTAATCAGCTTTTACCATCATCTATTGGGGGCGATGCTGTTAAGGTGATAGATGTGGCTAAACAGCTTGGCTGTAAAAAAAGAGAAGCATTTGTTGGTGTGCTTATTGACAGAGGGCTGGGGATTGCAGGCATACTGCTTTTAAACCTGATTTTTAATAACACAGCACAGGGTTTTCTTCCAAAATCAAGCTATTATGTATTAAATATTATATCTTTATCTGGCATAGCAGGCTTTATTGTTTTTATGCTTTTATATAAAATAGAATACTTAAACAGGTTTAAATTTTATCAGCTTATAAGTGTTCCATCTAAAGCATTATACACTGTTATGGCAGGCTTTAGAAAAACTTTTTTACAGGTAATTTTGTCATTATCTATACATATACTTACTTTTGCAGGTGTATTTATGATAGCTAAGGCTTTTGGTGTAGATTTACCAATATATGCATTTATGGTAATAATGCCGCCTGTTATACTTCTTACAATTATACCTATTTCTCTTGCTGGCTGGGGTGTCAGGGAAGTTAGTATGGTAAGTCTTTTAAGCTATTCTGGTATTGCTCAGGAAACTGCATTATCTATATCTATTATTTTTGGATTTACTTATGTAATACAAGGTCTGCTTGGATTATATTTTTTTATAAACACTAAAAAGGGGAATTAATATGAAAGTTGATACTATGAGATTTGTAGATAAATATTTTGGAGTACCGCTTTGCTTAATTGGCACAGCTATTTTTAAGATTTTTTTAAGACCTAAAAAAAATGTTAAGCCTAAAAATATACTTTTTATAGAACTTTCAGAAATGGGTAGTGCCATACTTGTAGACCCTGCTATGCAGAAAGCTAAAAAAACTTTTGATGCAGAACTGTTTTTCTTAATATTTAAAAAAAATAAACCATCATTACAGCTTTTAAATACAGTAGAAGATAAAAATATTTTTACAATCAATGCTGATGGAATTATCTCTCTTATTAAAGATACATGGAAATTTTTATTCTGGGCTAGAAAAAGAAATATTGATACTGTAATAGATTTAGAATTATTTTCACGATACTCTGGTCTATTAGCAGGTTTTGCAGGGGCTGATAATATAGTTGCATTTAATAATTTCCACGGAGAAGGACTTTATAAAGGCAATATGGTTACTCATAAAGTAATGTATAACAGCCACATGCATATATCTAAAAATTTTATAGCTATGGTTAATGCACTTATGTCAGATAAAAAAGAAGTGCCTTATTCTAAAACAAAAATAGATGACAGTGAAACAGTACTTAGAAAAGCAGAAATAAGTGAAGAATTAAAAGAAAAAGTAGCTGAAAAAATCAAACATATTATACCAGAATATAAAAGGGGAGATAAAATTGTATTAATAAACCCTAATGCAAGCGAACTTTTACCACAGAGAAGGTGGGATAGAAATAAATATAAAGATTTAATTAATAAAATTTTAGAAGAAAATAAAGATGTATATGTATTAATTACTGGTGCACCTTCAGAAAAAATAGAAGCAAAACAGCTGGCAGATAAATGCGGGGACAGATGTTTTAGCTTTGCAGGCGAAGTAAAATTTTCTGAACTTATTGGTTTATATGAATTATCTAAAATTATGATAACAAATGATTCTGGCCCTGCACATTTTGCAGCTGTTACAAGTATGCCTACTATCGTTATTTTTGGTCCAGAAACACCAGCATTATACAGCTCCCTTGGTAAAACAAGACCTGTATATTCTCATCTTGCATGCTCCCCATGTGTAAGTGCAGCAAACCACAGGAAAACACCATGTAAAGATAATGTATGTCTGCAGCTGATAACTGTTGATGATGTATATAATGCATTTAAGGAAGAATATAATGGATAGTCTGGGCATTAAATTAAGTAAGGTTACAATTTTAGGCACATTAATTATTTTCAGTATATTGCAGGCTTTATATAATGCTTTACTGCCTATTTATCTTGATGAAGCATATTACTGGGTATGGGCTTTGCGTCCAGAATTCAGCTATTATGACCATCCCGGTATGGTTGCCTGGATAATTTATCCATTTACATTTATAGCAAATAATGAATTTACTATTAGATTATCTACTGTAATAGCTATGTCAGTTACAGTATGGTATTTAGTAAAAGTCTGTTTAGAAGCATTTCAAAACCAAAAAGAAGCAGATACTGCATGGTATGTATTTTTTATCTTTATTGCAAACCCTGCAGTGCATATGGGTTATGTTTTTATTACACCAGATTCGCCACTTATGATGTTCTGGGCAGCTGGTCTTTATTATACATTTATGGCTTTAAAATATGGAAGAACAAAAGATTTTATTATATCAGGCTTTCTTGTGGGAGCTATGATGCTTAGTAAATATGCAGGTGTTTTATTTCCTGTTGCTGTATTTATATATATATTAGTCTGCAGGCGGGATGTATTAAAAGATTACAGGCTCTGGTTATCTCTTGTTATAGCAATACTCTGCCTTTTCCCTATAGTTTACTGGAATTATCAGCATGACTGGATAAGTATAAAATTTCAGTATGAACACGGCACAAGTGAGGGCTTTACTTTTGCAGGCTGGGATTTTATTCTTTTTATATTAGGCAGTTTATTTGTTATACCTACACCAGTTTTTGGTTATGTATTTTTAAAATCTTTATGGCTTAAAGATTATCTTCGTAATAAAGAAGTGCTGTTTTTTGTATTTTTGGCTCTTGTGCCAATGCTTTTCTTCTTTTACAAAGGTTTTTTCAAAAAAATGGAGCTTAACTGGATAATTCCTGCATTTATTTCAAGTATTGTATTAATAGGCTATGCAATTGCAAAATATAATATGAAGAAAACATTTAAATACGGTATTATATTTTCTGTTGTTTTAGTTATTATATTAAAACTTGCACCAGTGCTGCCGTTTCCTGCTCATTTAAATATTGCAGAAAGGCTTATAGGCTATAAAGAAGCTGTAGTTCAGTTTGAAAAATATGTTAAAGAGGGCGATTTAATATTCAGCGACCACTTAACTACAGCATCAATGCTTACATTTTATCTGCCAGACCATCCGTTAACTCATATTAATGTACCATCAAGGTTCAGCCAGTACACAATATGGGACGAAGCTGACGGCATATTTAATTATGATAAAGAAGGGGTATATTTTGGCAAATACGATGCTTTTGATTTCTTAAAGGAAAAATACAGCTCTGTAATACCTTTAGAAGTTATAAAAGTAACTCCATATAATGCTTTTGAAAAAACATTTTATGTATACAGGTGTATTCCTTAAAACTATTTTACATAGTATGTGCCTTGTTTGCTTATTTCTATAATAGATTTATCACTTATATTATTTTTCCAGATAATATGGGTGATATTATCGTGAATATCATCACTTTTTATAGAGTTTGAGCGTGTATGGTAAAAATAACTGCATTTTTTATTATATTCATTTAAGCACAGGTTAGTAAAGTTATCTTTGCCTGTGTTTTTTATTTTTATAAAGTTATTTTTACCGCCGAAAACAGTAATTAAGCCATAATCAAATACTTTTACACCATATTTTGCAGCTGCAGGCATAAATGTATATCTAAAGCCTGATTCACTGCCCTGATAAAATATTTCTTTTTTATTATCAGTAAAAATAATGAAACCTTTATCTCTTGGAGAAATATCTGGGAAGATATATTGTGGCGGCTTTTCTGCAGGATAGAAAATAATCAAAAGGCTTAATAATGATAATAATTTTTTTCTGTCATTCAAAAAGAGAGTCCAAACCGTGTAGAGTATAGTGAGAGCCATTATATAAAAAGGGATAGTTTTAAAAATAAAGCTGAAATATGTAATTTTTGCAAGAAAAAAGACCATACTGTTTGATATATTTTCTATTATTAAAAGTGGTGCAGCAGCAATATTTGGAGCAATTAAAGCAAATATTGAAAACAGTATATGCAGATATATAACTGGTGAAATAATCATTGTAGATAGTATGCTTAAATGATTGGTTGTGCCAAAAACATACATGGAAAGTGGTGCAGTAATCAGTGTGGCTGCAATACCTGTAATAAGGGCAGTTTTAAAAACACCACAGCCGGATTTCATAAGGTAAATAATACCAAAAACAGCACCAAAAGACATTAAAAATGAAATATCACTAATAGATGATGGGGATATAAGCAAAAATAACCCTGCAATAAATAAAATAAATTTTTTAGAATCTACCCTTAAATCAAAAACATAAGCCGTCATAATAATTGAAGCAAAAATGGAAGCCCGTATTACTGTAATATTAAAGCCGCCAAGTATTATTAAAAATAATGCACCAAGGGATGCTGCAATAAAGCGGATTTTTAAAGGCAGAAAGAAAAGCACAGATAAAAATATAGCAGTAACTATTGCTACATGGCTTCCACTCATAGAAAGCAGATGAAAAAGTCCTGATATGGTATAAGCATCTTTTAAGTTATCACTTATAAACTGTTTATCCCCTAAAATTAATGCCTGAGCAACAGTGATTTTTCCGCCAGATGAATAAAATATATAGTTTGAGATATGACTTCTAAACTGCAGTATTTTAGAAATAACAGGTGCTTTAAAAACAGACAGTTTGCCATTATACTTATATACAGGCTTAAAAAAAGGTTTTGATTTTTCTTTATCTATGTAGAAGTTACCAAATAAAATATCGCCTGGAGATATTTTAATGTTTTTATTAATATAGCATTTTCCGCTTCCAAACTGAACAGAATATATTTTTTCATATTCTACTACATCTACAGCTATGAAAAATGAATTAACAGTTAAGTGTATTACTACAAAAATTAATGAAAAAAATAAATTATATGGTTTTTTAATTGTAAAAATTAATGCTGATATACCAGTTGCTATAAAAAGTATATTAGAAACTGGGTATAAAAGTGCAGCAGTAACAGCAAGTATTAAAAAAATATAAGTTTTTGGTATCTTTTTAAATTTTTCCATACTTCATTATATAAAATAATAAAAAATTTTAAAAGTTTATTTTTTGGCGACTTGTATTGTCGCCAGAATTTGTATAATATAATAAAATATATATGGGGGTTTATTATGAAGGACAGAGTGGTAGAAAAAGTTTTTAAAATACTGGATTTATTTTTATATAATAAATCAGTTACTACAAAATTAATTGTAGAGGAAACTGGTATGAGTATGCGAAGTGCTCAGAGGTATATAAAGGATTCTATGGACTTTTTAGATATAAAGCAAAATGAAGATAAAAGTTATACTCTTATAAGTAAAGATAAATTAAGCCAGTATATTAAAAGAGATGACAGCTACTTAACTGCTACACTTTTGCAGTATGCAAAATCAATGTATCCAGAAAGCCGTCATGATGCAGTAGAACGCTTATTTAATTTATTTAATATAAAAAATCTGGAATCTGCAATACAAGTATTGGAATCATCATCTATTGATTTTGACAGAGTGCAGTCTGTTATAGCAGATTTATCATACTATATTAAAACTCATATGAGAATACAGTTTGATTATATGAAAGGTAATAAAGAAAATAGGCATAAAACAACATCACCTTATAAAATACTTTATTATAATGGTTTTTGGTATTTAATAGGCTGTAATGATAATAAAGAAATAAGAGCATACAGGCTTGATTATATTGAAAATATTAAACCATCATCTGATAATACAAAATATGTAGAGCTTGATGAAAAATCAAAACAAATAGTAGAAAATACATCATCTATATGGTTTGGTACTGAAGAACTGGAAGTTGAATTAATTTTAGATGATGGTATAAAGGAATATTTTATAGACAGACCTATTTTTAAAAATATGCAGATACTGTCAGAAAAACCATTTAAAATTAAAGTAACTGTTTATAATTATATGTCTTTATATATGGACCTTATGCCTTATGCACCACATTTTGAAATAATAACTCCAGAAGCTAGACAATTTTTTGCAGACAATCTTTTAGAGGCTTATAAAAAAAATAAATAATATAAAAAACCCTGCTTTTAAATGAGGGCAGGGTACTTTTTTAAAAAGTTTTAAATATCTAATATATATCCAGTTAAAATAATTAAGCAAATCAAAGCAAATATATATTAATAATTATATATTTTTATTTAAATCCTTCCATAAGGGCATTTTTTGCACTTTTTATAAGCATAGATAATGCAGTTGACAGTATATCTTTTGATTTATCATCAAGCTGGTTGATTTTTTTACCTATTTTTACAGCATTAGCAAAAAGACTTTCTGCCATTTCTGGAAAAGATTTTGCTTTTGTTGCACCCATTACTTCCCATATTAAGTCAATAAACTGTTCTCTCTGCTCTATTGTCATATCATTAATCCACTGCCTTAGAGTAGTGTCTATTAACTGAGAACTTGATGTTGTGCCTTCCATTTTTATAAAATCAGGTCCCATCACCTGCCATGAATAAGGGTCATGCTGCATGATAAGTGTTTCGTTGCTTTTTATCACAATATATTCTTCTTCATGCTCTAAAAGCATACCTATAATAGAAGTCTGTGGTACAATAGTATCTATTTTATCTTGAATTGCTTTATATTCTGCAGTTTCAAGGATACTTGATTTAAAACCAGGACCGTCATTATTATATACTTTTATAATTCTGTCTTTTACACTTTTATCAATATGCAGAGCAGAATAAACTGCTAGATTGCCGCCTTTTGAGTGGCCGCCTATACGCAAAGGTATGTTTATAAGAGAAGATACAGTTTGAAGATATTTTAATGCTTCTGCTTGTGCCGGCACTTTATCCATAAAGCTCATATTAAAATCTTCTTTCCAGCCTACAAGGCTTGTATCTGTGCCGCGAAAGGCAATATAAGCAGTATTATCTTCCATAATAACAGTAAAAGCTGCAAACTGAGTTTCTATATCTTCATCATATTTATCAACATAATACATTAATTTCATATTGCCAAAGCGTTTTGAGTTAGCAAGTTTTACTGCCATTTCAGCATCTTTATCTACACGCACACGGTGTTTACCTTCTGTTTGTATATTCATATCTGCAATAGCATCGTGTATTGTAATATATTGATTTTCTGATGAATTATACTGCTTAAATAAGCCAGTAATTTTATTTAATATGGTAGGTTTTGTATTTGCAAGCTCAGGCACAATATCTTTAAATATAAGATATACAAGATTTGAAAGTATTAAGTTATCAACATTATTAAATGGTGCCTGTGCTACAGTTAAATCTCCACGCCATAAAATGTAATCTTCAATATTTGCCATAAATAACTCTCTCTTATAATTGGTAGAAAAGAAAATAAAAAAACTGCCTTATACATAAAATATAAGGCAGTATTTTATTAATCTAATGGTATAACAACACCTTTATAAGTATCTTTAATATACTGTTTTACTGGGTCGCTTTTTAAGATTTCAATAATTTTTTGTATCTGTGGGTTATTTAAATCAGACTCTCTAACTGCCACAATGTTGCCAAAAGTAGAAGCAGATGTAGATGAACTTGATTCTGTAGTAATTACTTTATCAAGCACACCAGCTCCAAGTGCATAGTTACCATTAATAACAGCAAAGTCTAAATCTGGCAGACTTACAGGCAGCTGAGCTGCTTCCATTGCTTTTATAGATATGTTTTTAGGGTTATCAATAATATCAAGTTCTGTTGCTTCAAAGCCTTTATTTTTATTGATTTTTAATACACCAAGCTCATCAAGCAGCCATAATGCTCTTGCACCATTTGTAGGGTCATTTGGTATACCTATAGTTGCACCATTTTTTATGTTTTCAATATTTGAGCTTTTTCCTGCATACACACCTAATGGTTCAAAATGGATTTTACCAGCAGACACAAGATGATTTTTTAATTTATTTTTGTTATTAAAATCTATTAAATATGGTTCATGCTGCATATAGTTTGCCTGAATATCGTTACTGTCTAATGCAGTATTAGGAATGATATAGTCGTTCATTTCTAATACTTTTACTTTTATGCCTGCTTTTTCAAAATAAGGCTGTGCAAAGTAAAGTATTTCTGCATGTGGAGTAGGTGAAGCACCTATAACTATTTCATTTTCTGCTTGTTTTTTACACCCTGCAGTTACAGCAAGCACTGCAAATGATAAAATTAATAATACTTTTTTCATTATTAACTCTCCTTAATTATTTATTAATTTCTATTTCTTTTATCAGCTTTAAAAGCCCAAATATTACATAACCACTGGATAAGTACAACAAGAATGATAAGAAGAATAACTGTACTATATCGCATTGATTCAATATATCTTTGGTAACCATAAGTAATGGCTATATTTCCAAGACCACCAGCACCTATGATACCAGTAATTGCAGTATAGCTTAAGATAGTAATAGAGCTTATTGAAAGTCCTCTGATTAAAGATGGTTTGCTTTCTACAAGCATTACTTTTGTAATAATCTGGAAGTTAGAAGCACCCATGCATTTTGCTGCTTCAATAAGTCCTCTGTCTACTTCTTCTATACTTTGTTCTACAATTCTTGCAACAAATGGAGTGGCTGCAATAATAAGTGGAATATTAGCAGCATTTGGTCCAATAGATGTGCCTGCAATCAGCCTTGTAAAAGGAACGATAAAAACCATAAGTATAACAAAAGGAACACTTCTTAAAATATTTACTATCCAGCCAGCTACATAGTTAAAAGTAGGTGATGAAGCTATTCCGCCTTTTTTAGTAACAGAAAGCGCAACACCAAGGGGTACACCTAAAAGATAAGAAAAAAGAGTGGATACCACTGTCATATATATAGTTTCCCATGTAGCTTTTATAAGTAAAGCACCATACTGGTCGATAAATGCTTCCATAATTACATATCCCCCATACCTAAAAGCATTTTAGTTACATCATGGGCAGGAGCAGTAAAAACATCTTTTGTAAGCCCCATTTCTACAAATCTGCCTTCATTAATAACTGCAACTTTATTGCATATCGCTTTTACAGCAGACATTTCATGTGTAATAATTATAATAGTTGTATTAAGACTTTTATTAATTTCTTTTAAAAGATTAAGTACCTGTTTTGTTGTAAGAGCATCTAATGCACTTGTAGGCTCATCACATAAGAGAGCTTCTGGGTTTGTAGCAAGAGCTCTTGCAATAGCAACCCTCTGCCTTTGACCGCCTGAAAGCTGTGCAGGGTAGAAATCTGCTTTATCATCAATTTTTACAAGAGTTAAAAGCTCCTGTACTCTTTCTTTAATAATATTTTTTTCCATTCCTGCTATTTCCATAGGGAATGCAACATTTTTTGCAACAGTTTCCTGCATTAAAAGATTATAGTGCTGGAAAACCACACCCATTTTTCTTCTGGCTTTTCTAAGTTCCTGATTGTTTAATGTAAGTATATCATTGCCATCAATAAAAATACTGCCACTGTCAGGTCTTTCTAAAAGTGTAATACACCTAAGCAGTGTAGACTTACCAGCACCGCTCATGCCGATAATGCCGAAGATATCTCCGTCATGCATTTCTACATTAATATTATCAAGAGCAGTTACTTTGCCGTTTTTACCATTAAATTTTTTTGATAGGTTTTCAATTTTAATCATCTTTCTGCTAAACAGCTCCAAATTTAAAAAATAACTACTTACTTTATATATTCTTGCCAGTACAGTCAATAAAAAAATGAAAAAATAAGAAGATATTTTGATTATAAAAATTTACCCTCTGCCAAAATGGGAGGCTGACAGAGGGTGAAAGCAAAAAATTGGAAGTTAAGTAGGGAAAAGTAACTCTATAATCGTTATATAATAAAATATATAGCGTGTCAATAGAAAAAATAATTAAAATAATAAAATTAATTATATTCAATACTTTATATTGATTTTAAAACCAAAAAGTGATATATGTAAAAAAATATTACGAATGGGGGTAATTATGAGAAGGTCATTAATTATTTTTATTTTATTACTTACACTTATTCCTGCAGTTTCTTTTGCTGCGGATAAAGTTGTTGTTTTTGCAGCAGCATCTACTACTAATATGATAGATGAAGTTTTAGCTGTTTATAATAAAAAAGGCGGCAATGCTGCTGGCAGTTATGCTTCTTCTGGTGCATTAGTTAAGCAGATACAGTCTGGTGCTCCAGCAGGTATTTTTATATCAGCAAATCAGGAATGGATGGATAAACTTGAAAAAGAAGGTGCATTAGAAAAAGGCACTCGTCAAAATCTTGTTGGCAATAAACTTGTTTTAATCACTAACAAAAAAAATAATATAAAAGTTGATTTTAGTAAAAAAGTAGATTTTGCATCTATTTTAAAAAATGAAAAGTTAGTTATAGGTGCTCCAGAAAGTGTGCCTGCAGGTCAGTATGCAAAACAATCCTTTACAAAATTAGGATATTGGGATAGTCTGCAGAAAAATATTGTAACAGCAGCAAATGTTAGAGATGCACTTGCTTTTGTTTCCCGCGGTGAAGCATTATTAGGTGTTGTTTTTGGAACAGATGCTATTGCAGATAAAAATGTTACAGTAGTGGCAGAATTTCCAAGCAATACTCATGATGATATAAGCTATCCTGTTGCTGTAATAAAAGATAACAGTAATCAGGAAGTGAAAAAACTTTATAACTTTTTAATAAGTGATGAAGCTAAAAAAATATATGAAAAATATGGTTTTAAAGTTTATTAATATATAATTAAAGGGTAGAATGTTAGAAATTTTTACATTAAGTGATGCAGAATTATCTGCAGTAAAATTAAGTATGATTGTTGGGTTTTGGTCAGTTGCAGCAAGCCTTCCTTTTGGTGTTTTTTTTGGCTGGCTTTTAGCCCGTTATGATTTTATAGGTAAATCAATACTTGATGGTTTTCTGCATCTGCCCCTTGTTGTCCCGCCTGTTGTAACAGGTTATCTTCTTTTAATACTTTTTGGCAGAAGAAACGGTGTTTTTGGACCATGGCTTTATGATACCTTTGGAATTTCTTTTGCTTTTAACTGGAAAGGTGCAGCTCTTGCCAGTGCTGTTGTAGCATTTCCTTTAATGGTAAGAGCCATAAGGCTTTCTATTGAATCTATTGATTTAGGGTTAGAGCAGGCAGCTAAAACATTAGGTGCAGGCCAGATGAGAATATTTTTTACAATTACACTGCCCCTTGCACTGCCAGGTATTATATCAGGCATAGTGCTTGCTTTTGCCAGAAGCCTTGGCGAGTTTGGTGCAACAGTAACATTTGTAGGAAATACTCAAGGTGCAACACAAACACTGCCACTTGCCCTTTCTGCTGTTCTTCAGGTGCCTGACAGCGAATTTTATGCAGCACGGCTTGCAGTTATTTCATTAATTATAGCCTTTGGCTCATTGATAGTTTCTGAATATTTTGCACGCAGGTCAAAAAAATATAAACAGTCAGGCAGGATATAATGTTTAAGATAGATGTAGAAAAACAGCTTGGCAATATATTAATAAAATGCAGCTTTGAAATGGATTATCCAGGTATTACTGCAATATGCGGCTTTTCTGGAGCAGGAAAAACAAGTATTATTAATATGATTGCAGGCTTAATTACTCCAGATAAAGGAATTATTTCATACAACGGCAGAGAGTTTTATAATTCAGCAAAAAAAATAAATCTGCCTGCTAATAAAAGGTTTACAGGCTATGTTTTTCAAGAATCAAGACTTTTTCCAAATATGAAAGTTAAAAAGAACCTGCTGTACGGTGAAAAGAGAAAAAGTGATGCTTCTTTAAACTGCAGCTTAGATGATGTATGTACTTTGCTTGGTATTTCTCATCTTTTAGACAGGTATCCACAGAATTTATCAGGCGGAGAAAAACAGCGTGTAGCTATAGGCAGGGCACTTCTTTCACACCCTGAAATACTTTTAATGGATGAACCTCTTGCTTCTCTTGATGAGACAAGACGCTCTGAATTAATTTCATATATAAATATTATCCAAAAACATTATAAACTTCCTATATTATATGTTTCTCATTCTGTAGATGAGATACTTCAGCTTGCTGATATGGCATTATATATGGAGCATGGCATATCAAAATATTTTGGCAGTGCAGTAGATGTATTAAATAAGGCAGCTGTAAAAATGAGCAGTCATGCAAGTTATAATACTATTTTTGAAGGGGAAATAGAAAAATATGATGAAGAAAGCAGCACTGCATTAATTAAATTTGGCGGCGGTTATGTGGAATCATCATGTGAAAAAGTAGAAAAAGGCAGAAAAATAAGATTTTCAGTAAATATTCATGATGTAGTTTTAAGCACTAAAAAACCAGAAGGTATCAGCATCCGCAATATCTATAAGGGAAAAGTGAAGGAAATAGTACAGCAGCCTAATAATTTTTATGATATTTTAATAGATATAGGCGATGAAATATGGGCAAGAATATCAAAAGGTGCATACAATGAGCTTGCTGTTACTGAAAACAGCATACTTTTTGTAATGATAAAAAGTGCTGCTATTTCAGATACTTTAAAATTAGTGCATTAAAATTATTCAATCTTTTTCAAATGTAAAATTTTTTTGTTAACAATTTCATAAATCTATGATAGACTAAATTTATGAAAAAAATATTTATTAGTGAAGTTATTAAGTATGCTTTGATTATTGGTATCAGCGTTATTACATTAGTTTGGGCATCTCTTTCCCGCTCAACTATGGCAACTCTTGAACGCACACTTGAAAGTTATCTTCAGAGCAGTATAAATATTATTGAATATGATAAATCTCAGCATAATATGATGCTTAATGAATACAAATCATCTGTATTGGCAACAGCATCTAATATTGCTCTATTAATAAAAGCAGATAACTCTTATTTAACAAACCAGACTAAACTTGATGAGCTTCGCAGAATATTAAAATTAGATGAAATTTTAATTACAGATATTAATATGCAGCTTGTGGCAATGTCATCTTCTGAAAAAAATATACAGTCAAGCTGTGTCCATATTAATGATTTTGTTTCAGGTATATATCAAAATAATTTCCAAAAATATATGGAGCCTGCTTTTTGTGACAGGTATAAAGAATTTATCCAGTACACTGGTGTTTCAAGGCTTGATAAGCCAGGTATAATAATGATAGGCAGAAAAAGCACTAATATTAAAGGTATTATTAAAGCATCTATTATGGATAATCTTTCATCAATATATTCTATCTATAAAAACGGATTTATTACAGTAATAGATAAAGAAAGCCATACAATTATAAGCTATAAAGATAATAAATTTTTAGGAATAGATATTGAAGACTTAGGTATAGATGTAGATACACTTCGTTCTTCAATGGAAGTATCAAAAGTAATGATTGAAGGTCATGATGCTTTTGCACTGCTTAGGGACAGCGGTGATTATTCATTTATTGCTATAGCCTTTAAAAACGATGTTTATTTCAGTGTATATGTGTATGTATTTATCATTATAGCATCTATTACATTAATGGTAATTTTTATGCAGTTATTTATGCTGCAGGTTGTAAATCAGCATATTATAAGCGGGATAGGCTATATTATAGGCTGTCTTAACTCTATTACAAAAGATAACCTTAATACTAAAGTTGACTTAAATACATGCGAAGAATTTTCTATTCTTTCAGACAGTATTAACTCTATGGTAAGCCGTCTGCGTAATCTTCTTTTATCAGAACAACAGCTTGTACAGGAAAAAGCATCACTTGCTGTTGCAAAAGGTGATTTTTTAGCAATGATGAGCCATGAAATAAGAACACCATTAAATGTTATTATTGGTATGGCACAGCTTGGTATGCGTTCTAATTTTGATGATAAGAAGAAACGAGATACTTTTGCAGATATTAATGTGGCATCTACTCACTTGTTAAGTCTTTTAAATGATATATTAGATATGTCTAAAATTGATGCTGGTAAATTAGAATTATCAAATTCTCCATTTTCTATAGAAGAAGATATTACCCATTTACAGCTTTTAATATCAGCAAAAGCTCAAGAACAGGAATTAGAGCTTAAAGTTGAAACAGAAGGTATTGAAGATATTGTTGTTAATGGCGATAAATTAAGGCTTAACCAGGTATTATTAAACCTGCTGTCTAATGCAATGAAGTTTACTGAAAAACATAAAAATGTTACATTGTCAGTAAAAGTTATTAATAAAACAGATGAAAATGTTTCTATTCGCTTTATGGTAACAGATGAAGGAATAGGAATGAGCCAGGAAAAACTTGTTAAAATCTTTAAACCTTTTGAACAGGCAGATACAAGTATTACAAGAAGTTTTGGCGGCACAGGGTTAGGATTAAGCATTTCTAAAAGTATAGTAGAGCTTATGGGCGGTAAAATTAATGTAGAAAGTGAGCTTGGACAGGGCAGCCGTTTTTGGTTTGATGTAACTTTTGAGTATGGAGTGCTTGAAAAAGTAGATGACAGCTTATCTGCTTTATTAGAAGAAGGCTCACTTTCTCAGTACAGAGCTTTAATTGTTGATGATGCGTTATTAAATAGAAAAGTCTTATGTACATTTTTAGAAAAAACAGGTATAAAAATGGAGGAAGCCGCAAGCGGTGAAGAAGCTATTGAAAAATATATACATTCACCAGTAGGCTATTATAACATAATATTTATGGATATTCATATGCCTAATATGAATGGCTATGAAGCTACTGAAAAAATAAGGCGTTCCGATAAAATGGATGCGTTAACAGTCCCTATTATTGCTGTTACTGCTGATGCTTTTAAAGAAACAGAAGAAAAAGTTTTAGTATGCGGTATGAATGGTTTTATTTCTAAACCAATAAACTTTGCAAAACTTAGTGCAACAGTTAAAAAAGCATTGAACAGCCAGTTAAATACAAATGAAAGAATAATGGTATGGACTAAAATTAATAATTTAGATTAGTTTTGGAGTATTACTTAATGGAAAATGTTAGAGTTTCAGCAGAAGAAGCTGTTCAGATTATAAAAAACGGTGGTATGCTTATACTTACCGATGATGAAACTAGAGAAAATGAAGGTGATTTAGTTATTGCTTCAGAATTTGTAACAGCTGAACACATTAATTTTATGGCAAAATATGGCAAAGGCTTAATATGTGTAAGCCTGCCTGCAGAAAGATGTGATGAATTGCAGCTTTATCCTATGGTGCAGGAAAATACATGTAAGTTTGGCACAGCTTTTACAGTTTCTGTTGAAGCAAGGGAAGGGGTAACAACAGGTATATCTGCTCATGACAGGGCAGTTACTATTAAAACATTAATAAACCCTAATGCCACATTTAGAGATATTTTAACACCAGGTCATATGTTCCCATTAAGAGCAAAAAAAGGCGGTGTTCTTGTGCGTGCAGGTCAGACAGAAGGCTCTTATGACTTAGCAAGAATGGCAGGACTTTATCCAAGTGGTGTAATTTGTGAGATTATGGATGATGACGGCTCTATGGCAAGAATGCCTAGACTTGTAGAGTTTGCAAAAGAACATAATCTTAAAATAGTTACTGTTGCAGATTTAATTAAATACAGGCTTGAGCATGAACCTATTGTTCAGGAAATAGAAACAGCACTTATGCCTTCAGCTTACGGCAGTTTCAGTATTAAAGGTTTTTTAAATACAAGTGATGAAAAAGAAGCGGTTGCTATTATTAAAGGCGATATTTCTGGAGATGAACCTGTATTAGTGCGTGTTCATTCTCAATGTTTGACTGGTGATATATTTGCCTCATCTGTATGCGGATGCGGTACAAAACTGCATAATGCACTTCATACTATAGAAGAAAAAGGCAGAGGTGTTGTGCTTTATATTTATAAAGATACATCAAAAACAGGTTTTTTAAGCTCACCAGAGGGAATGTTAAGCCCTCATAACCCTAATGAAACAAATGCAGAAGGTTTTGGATTTGGTGCTATGTGCTTAAGAATGTTAGGACTTAAAAAAATTAAATTATTAGGTAACAGCCCAAAAGCATTAAATCTTCTTGCCAGCTATGGTTTAGAAATAGTTGAATAAATTTTTCTTATAAATTTCACTTTTCTTTTTAATTTTTCAAATTTTGGCTTGATATTTGCTTGTATTACAGCGTGGAGGTTTGATTATGATAAATTTCAACACTGTAAACAAAGCAAATACTGCTCAGTCTTTATTACCTACTTTTTCAGAAACTGCTGATATATCAGGAGAATCTTTTCAGTCTATTTTTGATTCAGTAAAAGATAATTCTTTTAGTCCATACAGCAGAAAAGAAAACAGCTACTCATCATATAAGGAAGATAATTCTTATTCATCTTATTCTGATACTAAAAAATACAGCGATAGAGCATCAGAAAATAAATATAGTAAAGATGATAATGATTATAATAGAGATGATAAAAGATACAGTAATGATAAAGAAAATTATGAAGCAGTAGAAAGAAAAGTATATAGAGATGACAGCCATGCAAGCAGAAATATGAAAAATTCAAATACAATTAAAGAGCAGAATGTGTTTGAGAAAAAAGATGTGAAAGCTATACAGAATAATCAGGCTGGAACAGGCAGTAATAAAGATGTAATATCTAATCAGAAAACTCAATCAAATCAAACTACACAGTTAGAATGCAGTCAGGCAAAAACAATATCTATTAAAGATATGTTAGCATTGCTTCAAACTGCCTCAAAAAATAATACAACTATTGAAGCAGCAAACGATGAAGAAGCAGCACTTGAAAATATTGATATAGATGCTGATACAATATTACAGAATATTGATGCAGCTGTATCAGAGCTTAATATTTCAGATGATTTAAAAATACAGCTGCAGAATATTATTTCATCACTTGAAAATATGAACCAGTCTGATTTAGGGCAGCTTGTAGAATATATTGGTGCGTTATCTGAAGATATAAATATAGCAGATATTAATGCGGAAAATATTTCTCTTGAAGAAATTTCTGAAAAAATATTAGGTACAGAAATGGACAGCAGTTCATTAGAAAAAGCATACACTGCATTACAGGAAAAAATTTCAGAATTTACAAATCAGTCAAAAGATAATGCAGAAGTTAATACAGAAAATACTGCAGTAAACACTGCAGAAAATACAGAAGAACTTGCTTCTTTAATAAATGATAAATCAAATAATACAGAAATTATTAATAATCTTTCTGCTTTAATTGATGAAGCTGTACAAGAATCTGACTTACCATCAAATAATGATAAATTAGAGCTTGCAAAAGATATTATTTCTACAATAAAAGCAGCAGCAGAAAATATTTTATCTCAGTCTAATATTTCATCTAACCAGATATCAGAAAACACTGTTACTGCAGAAGAAATGGTATTAATGAATAGTGAAGTTTCTGATGAAGCAGCACAGTTATTAGATACAGATATAGAAAGTAAACAATCTTTATTAAATGCTGAAACATTAGCAGAAAGCAGTAGTGAAGATATGGCAGAATCTAATAATATGCAGAAACTTGCAGAAGCAGCAGATATGGCAGTAGAAGAAAATATTAATGATAAACTGTCTGATGAAAAATTATCTAAAGATACAGTTAAAGAAAGTATTAAAGATACAGCTAAACAATCAGATACTGTTGTAGTAAAAGATATTCAGAAAGAATTTAAAACAGCTAATGTGGAAGTTACTGAAAGTTTAAGAGGCGAAAGTAATGCAAAAGCTGAAATAAAAGCCAATACTGTTAATTTTTCAGAAACAGGTAAAAATTTACAAAATAATTTAAACCAGAAAGAAATGGTGATGACTCAAAATAATGCAGGGGAAAATTTTTCTGCATCTCAAAATGATAAGGGAAATAATTTCAATTATTTTCTTAAATCATCTGCAGAGGCTCAGGCAAAATATGACACTGCACAAAGTAAAGAAGCTCAAGCTCCATATAATATGAAAGAGCCACGAGATATAGAAAGACTTGTTCGTACAATGCAGTCATCTGTCAGCAAAGGTCAGTCAAAATTAACTGTAGTATTAACTCCAGAAAATTTAGGCAGAATGCAGATACAGTTAAGTGAAAGTGGCGGCAAAATTACTGCAAAATTCTTATCAGATAATGAAAACAGCCATAAATTAATAATGGCTCAAAGTGATTTGCTTAAAAACCAGTTATCAGAAAAAGGTATTGTAGTTGATAATATGGAATTTGCTTATAACGATGCAATGAGCAAACAGCAGAATAACGATGAGCAGGGTAGAAGAACTTCTAAACAGGCACAAAAAGGTAAAAGTTTTGGAAATCGAGAAGAAGATTTAGAAGTTGGCACAGAAGTTGCTAATAAAAAAGCAACAGGCATATATGCCTAAGATAAGAGGAAAAAAATGCAAACTAATTTATTAGGACAATTAGAGCCTACAACAATTACACAGCAGCAGAACAAAAATAAAGAAGGTGTAGGAGATGCAAACCTGGACCAACAGGATTTTTTAAATCTGCTTGTTACTCAGCTGCAAAACCAAGACCCATTAAACCCAACAGATAATGCTGAGTTTATGAGTCAGACAACTGCATTTTCTCAATTAAATGAGATGACAACAATGAATTCAAGTTTAGAGCAAATGCTTGAGTTATTAAGTATGCAGGCTTATAACAACAGCTCATTAACAGCTGGTGCTGGTTTTATTGGTAAAGAAATTGAGTACCAAACTAACACTGTAACAGTTGGCGGCGACAGCTTGAAAAATATTTCCTTCTATCTTGATGGCGATGCATTAGCAGAAAAATCCCAAATCAATATTTATAATGAGGAGGGTGCATGTGTTGCTATAGTTAAACCTGATAAAGATTTAACATCAGGACAAAATGTTATCCACTGGGACGGTACAGGTGTTGGTGGCGTAGAAGTTCCAGATGGTACTTACTACTTTGAAGTGCAGGCATTTAACTCTGCAGGTGAGCAGGTTGCTGTTCAAGAATACGGCACAGGCATTGTTCAAGGTGTTAAAATGTCAAATGGCGTTCTTTACTTTGATATTGGCGAAGGTGTTGTATCAAGTGAATATGTTTACTCTGTCAGAGACCCGAATTTATCCGGCGGCGATAACGAGGGTGATGAAAGTGGAAGCGGCAGCGGTTCTACAGAAGATGATGCAGAGAAAAAAACAATTTAATTAAAGAATAAAAAAATAAAAAATAAATAAAGTAAGTATTTAGATAAATTTGGAAGGAGCGCTGAATTTATCTGAGCAAGCATTCGGAGGTGCTTTCATGTTAAGGTCATTATATAATGCAGTAAGTGGATTAGATGTAAACCAGAAATCTATGGATGTTCTTGGTAACAATATTGCAAATGTAAACACTATTGGTTTTAAAATGGGCCGTGCTGTATTTCAGGACTTAATGAGCCAAACATTAATTGGTGGTAAAACACCAACAGACTCAAGAGGTGGTATTAACCCACGCCAGGTTGGTAACGGTGTTTACCTTGCAGGTGTTGATAATATTTTTACATCTGGTGTATTAAAATCTACTCAAAGTACAACAGACTTAGCTATTCAAGGAACTGGTTTCTTTGTTGTTCGTGGTGAAGGTGTAAACCAAAATTACTACACTCGTGCTGGTGACTTTAACTTTGATAATACAAACACTCTGACTACTCCATCAGGTTACAGAGTTCAAGGCTGGATGGCTGACCCAGATACTGGTGAAATGAATAAACAAGTAGGTGTTGGTGATATCGTTTTAGGTACTAACTATCAAGTTATGAAACCAAAAGAATCTACTGAAATTAATATGTCTGGTGCATTAGATACTAATGCTACAGCTTCAACAGTTACTTATGGTAAACTTTTAACTCAAGCTTCTGCTAAACAGGATGTAAACACTATGCTTAGTGCAAATGGTGTTGCTATGGACTTAGCAGATGGTGAAAAAGTTAGAATTTCAGCTAACCCATCACTTTATACTCCAATGAGCCAGCTATCAGATAAAAACGGTACAGCATTAGGTATCAGTGAGCTTAATGGTAATGTTACTTTTAGAATTAACGGTTCATCTTATTCATTAAACTACAGCTCTCTTGGCGGTAACTCTTTAAATGACGGTAAATATACTACAATTGAAGACTTCCTGCAGGAAGTAAACAATATATTTGCTCAAGCTACAAAAGAGCATGTTGATACTGCTACAAATACAGCAGGTACTCCAATTGCAACAATGACTTTTAAAGATGGTAAATTTGCAATTGAAGCTAACTACGGTCATGAATTTGAAATTAACGGCATCAGTGGTTCTTCTCAATTAGCTGCACTGCTTTCACCACTTGCTACTACTTATAAAGCTGGTAAAACAGAATATTCTTCTGAATTAACTTACCAAAAAGAAGTTACATATAAAGATGATTTTACATCTATTGAGCAGTTAACAGATAGAATCAGCAACTCAATAAATGGTGGTGTTGTTCCAAATGGTTTTAATGCAGAGTTCCTTGATAACGACTTTGGTTTAAATGAAGGCGAAGGTATATCTTTTGATGATATTACAATCTATGACCCAAATACAGGAACAGCTGCAGCTACATTAAAAATTGGACCATTTACTTATACTGAAACTGTAAACCCAACTATTAAAAACCAATTCCACACTATTCAGGAATTAGGCAGATTAATAACAGATACATTAAATGAACAATTAACTGCTGCAGGAAATGTTGCAGGAACTCCTGTTACTACAAGAGTATCTTTTGGTCTTGATGGTAACCAGTTAAGTTTTTCTGTAACAGGTGCAAGCCATGCAATATCTTTTGGTGAAAGTACGCTGCATCAGGCTATAGGCAGTACAGCTGTACCTAATACATACTTAAAAATGGTTTTTGATAACTCATTAAATACTTATGGTGTTAATGATATTGTTACACCTAAACAATTAAATGATGTTGTATCAACTGTTGATGTAGAGCCAATAGCTGGTAAAGGTAGAATTGTTTATAACTTTGAAGATACAGAAGAAAACACACTGGTTGATATGTCTACAAATGACTTACACATGCAAAATGGTGAAACACTTGTTTTCAGATTAACAGGTATGGCAGACCCTATTATATTAGAATACAATACAGCAGGTGGTCCAACTCCTCCAGCTCAAGCAGTATTTACTAATGCAAATTCACTTGCTCAACAATTACAAGCACGCATTCAAGCAGCAGGTGGTGATTTTGCAGGTGTTACAGTTGCTTACAATGCAGGTGATAATACTTTTACAGTAACAGCAGGCGGCAATGATATTTCTTTCTCAAGAATAGAAACTACAGCTAAAACTCCATTCTTAAAAGAAATGTTATCTAATGGTTTAGTAGGTCAGACTATTACAACTGCAGGATATACAATAGATGGTGAATCAAACATAGTAGATAACATTACTGGTTTTGATATTACAAAAGCTAATAAAGGCGAAATCTTTAATGAAAATATGTTTGAAGAAAATGTTACTGGTACATTAGGTATAGGCAAATCATTTACATCTAAACAGTTCTTAACTACTGCAGATGATACTACATTAATGATGAACCTGTTTGATGAAAACGGTAACTATATGAACTTTGTAGAAAACCAATCTACACTGGAAATTAAAGGCAGCATTAATGATGAGAAAATTACTAACAATGGTTACTTCTCAATAGGTGCTACAAGCACAGTAGCAGATTATATGCTTGCTATTGAAAAATTTGTAGACTTAAATGGCGGTCACAATACATTTGATAATGTTACAATAGAAAATGGTGTTATCAAAGTAACTGGTGAAAAAGGTGGTAGAAATAATATTGACTTCTTAAGCATTACAGCAACAGGTGGCTCTGAAACATCAAATATGATTTTCAATAATGCTATGCAGGGAACAGTTACTGCTGCAACAGGCGGTATAGCTTACAGAACAATGGAAATCTATGATGAACAAGGTAACAAACACAATATTAACTTCACATTCAGCTTATGGAACGAAGAATTAAATGAATGGAGAATGGAAATAGCTACTGATGACCCATTAAACGATGTAGCAATTAATGGAGCAAGCCAAAACGAACTTATTTTAAGGTTTAATGCAGATGGTACTTTAAGCCATATGTATGATAGATTTACTACTCCATCAAAAGTAATATCTAACCCTACACTTAGGTTCTCTGCTGCAAACGGTACAAATACAATTGACCCAATTGCATTAAACTTAGGTACAGCAGGTGAAAATGACGGCTTATCAATAGCTGCAAATGGTGGTGGTATTACAAGAGCTTCTACAGATGGTTACACTGTTGGTGACTTAACTCAAACTATGTTTAACCCAGCTGGTGAACTTGTAGGTACATACTCAAATGGTCAAACAAGGGTATTAGCTCAAATAGCACTTGCAACTTTCGTAAATGAAAGAGGTTTAGAAAAAGTAGGTGATACAATGTTCCAAGCAACTGGTGCTTCTGGTCAGGCTACAATAGGCGAACCAATGACTGGGGATAGAGGAGAAATAGCTGCATCTATGCTTGAAAACTCAAATGTTGATTTATCAACAGAGCTTGTAAATATGATTACAACTCAAAGGGCATACCAATCAAACTCTAAAGTTATCTCTACCTCCGATGAGATGATTCAAGAGTTACTTAACATGAAACGTTAAGATAGATAGCTGATTAAAATTTTCCCTTAGGATAAGCCATTCGCTCCGGTGAGTCCTGAGGGATTTCAAAGCACTCCGCAAAAGAGGAACAACTCAAGGTCGGGCTTTGATTCGCATATGAAATGCTGGGGTGTGAGAGTATACGCGCATGTACTGCTCACCCCCTCATTTCTATGTAATCTTTTCCTTTTATATTCTAATAAGTTCATTTTAATAATCATAACAATAATAAAATATTTTAAACAGTAAATATTATATAAGCATAAAATATATTTAATAATAAACAGCATTGTTTATAATTGATATTGAATAAGTAATTATACATAATATACTAATCCTGTTACTTAAAAGAAAAAGGATAAAAGAGTATCATCTAGTTATATATATTACTATGTATTACTCATTTTATGCTGGACTGATAATGATTATAAAATGCTGCAGAGTGTTTATATAAAAACAGGAAGAATAAGAAAAGTATATGCCTAAATAGATAAGAGTATAAAGAAAAAGGCGGTAAAAACTACCGCCTTGTGTGTGAGTTTATTTTGTTACTGCATAATTTGAATTTGCAACATTCCACTGATAGCATGTTCCGCCAATAGATACATACCAAATATTATAATCTGTTTCATCTATCTGGATAGAATTTATAGGAAGTGGAACTTCGCTTTTATGAGCAGTAGAAAAGAAATCATATACCCAGTAGTCATAGCATTTTTCAAATGGGTCATCTTTTTCTTTATATGATTCCATAGGAAAATATGCATGAATAGTTTCCTGTAAATCAAATTTATACTGACCACTATTACACTGCACTACAAAACCCTGCTGTGTGCCGTAATATTCACTGCTTGGATTATTTGTTTGAGCGATACAGTTTACATTTTTGTGAGTATCAGCACATGCTTGAGAAATCATGCTTGTAATACCAGTTCTAGCTGTAAAGTCATTAATTGTAACACCAACAGCATCATAATCACTTTCACAGTCAGAACAGCCTGTCAGCATAACTGCAAATAAAGAAAAAATAATAAGATAAGTTAATTTCATAAAGCCCCTTAATATCATAACTTTTTATCTTACAGTCTTGAAATATTAAAAAAGGTTACAAAAAGCAGTAATAAAATTTTTAGTATTTATATGTTTATATTTATAAATTATTTTAAAATTTTATCTTATATAACACTATAATATCATGTTATTGAGTAATATTTTAATTGTATAATAATAAAATTAGCTTAAAAATTATTATTTAATATATAGAACTGGTGCTAAATAAAAAAAGACTATTATATTTAGAATATTTTACATACAAAAAAAAGCAGGTGTATAAATACCTGCTTTATATTTTATTATAAGTTTATATAATAATTTAAATTATTTTGTTTCCTGAACTGCTTTGCATAAAGCTTCTACAATATAATCCTGGTCATCAGCTTTTAAAAATGCACTCATAGGAAGGCTCATAATTTCTTTTGAAACTTTTTCGCTTACTGGTAAGTCGCCTTCTTTAAATCCACAGCCTGCATAACATTCCTGCATATGTAAAGGAATAGGGTAGTGAATAGCAGTAGGGATACCCTGTTCATTAAGTTTTTTAGCAACTTCTTCTCTGTTTTTCACTCTAACAGAATACTGAGCATATACACTAACTTTGCCTTCTGGTATATATGGAGTGATAATATCTGATGCATCACCTTTATAAGCTGCTTTAATTTTTGCAGTGTAATCGTTACCTATTTTTATTCTTTCAGCAATTTCTTCTTTAAAGTGAGCAAGTTTTACATTAAGTACTGCAGCCTGCATAGCATCAAGTCTTCCGTTTATACCAATATATTTATGTTTATATCTTGCAATCTGGCCATGATTTCTTAGGTTTGCAATCATTTCTGCTTCTTTATCATCATTAGTAAATACTGCACCGCCATCACCATAGCAGCCGAGAGGTTTAGATGGGAAGAAACTTGTGCAGCCCATACTATTATAGTTACAGCTGTATTTACCTTTATCTGTAGCACCAAAGCTCTGGCAGGCATCTTCTATAAGTTTAATATTTGTGCCTTTTGTAAGCTCAGCAAATTTATCCATATCAGCAGGGAGCCCGTATAATGATACAGGAATAATAGCTTTTGTTCTTTCATTAATAAGTGGTTTTACTTTTTCCACATCAAGATTATATGTTGTTTCATCAATATCTGCAAAAACAGGTTTTGCACCAACTAATGCAATAACTTCTGCTGTTGCAATAAATGTAAATGGTGTAGTGATAACTTCATCACCTGCTTTTATACCATAAGCCATAAGAGCAAGTAAAAGAGCATCTGTGCCGGAAGAAACACTTAACGCATGGCGTGCTCCAACATATTCTGCTAAGTTTTTCTCTAATTTTTCTACTTCAGGTCCCATAATATACATAGATGAGCCCATAACATCAAGAACTGCTTTATCTAATTCTGCTTTATAAGCATTATATTGTGATTTTAAATCTGCAAATGGAATCTGCCTGCTCATAATTCACCTCTTATTTTTCATCAATATTTTAGATTATCATATATTAGCTTGCTTTTCAATAGTATAAAATGTAAAATTAGTAAAAAATATTATTTTTTTAGGTGTAATATAAAAAAGATACTAAATTATATATCTTTACAGTCTGGCTTATCAAGTGATGGTTTAAAAAAATATCTGTCTAATTTTTCATGGCAGATGGGAGATTATATTTTTTCTCTTACAGCATCACTGATTGTAGGTATTGCAGTAGCAAGATATTTAGGTCCTGAAATGTATGGCATTATTGCTTTTGCAACAGCTGTGTATGCAGTTTCTGTTATTATTGTATCTCTTGGTATTGATGATATAATTATGAAAGATATGATGCAGCAAGCTGAAAAACAGGGAAGTATTCAAGGTTCAGCACTTTTTGTTAAATTTGCAGCTGCTTTTTTAGTGTATGCTGTTATTTTTATATACTGCATTATAAATTACAGCGGGGAAAAACTTTATTCTGTATTAATTATAGCTGGGGCAGTGTTATTTCAGCCTTTGTCTGTTTTTTCGTGTATTTTTTTAATAAATGCTCAGGCAAAATATACATCCATTGCAAGAATGGCAAGCTATACTTTATCATCTTTATTAAAAATAGTATTAATAATATTAAAAGCACCTGTAACATATTTTGCGTTTGCAGTTTTTATTGACTATGCAGTGCTTTATTTAACAGTTGTATTAATGTATAAGTATAAAAAATACACTGTTTCTAACTGGCATATAGACACATCTTATATAAAATATATCTTAAAAAGTGCAGTAACTTTATTTGCAGCAGTGCTTTTTTATACATTTTATCAGAAAATTACTGTTATTATTATCAGCAGTATGTATTCTGATTATACATCAGGAATTTACAGTGCTGCCATAAGGCTTACAGAAATATGGTATATGGTGCCTGCAGTTTTGATGACTGCCTTTTACCCTGCTGTTGTAAAAGCTAAGCAGATAAGCGAAGAAGAATATAATAAACGAATAAAAACTCTTTTTTATGTTACTACAATACCTTTTATTTTAATGGCTTTTTTTGCTGCCATTTTATCACCATTAATTATTAAAATCCTTTACGGAGAAAAATATATAGAGTCAAGTATTGTTTTATCTTTAACGATATGGTCTGTTCCTTTTATATCTTTTTATATAATATCAAGTAAATGGTTTATACTGGAAAATAAAGTAAAACATTTATTATTAAGAAGTGCTTTGTCTTTTATACTTATTATAGTTTTAAATTATATTTTAGGCAGCATGTATTATTTAGAAGGGTTCAGCCTTGCTCTTTTAATTTCATCATTTATTTCTTTTTTCTTAACAGACTTATTTTTTAAAGATACAAGGAGCTTATTTTTTATAAAGTTATCAAGTATGTTTTTGCCATTTACATATCTTCTTAATTTATTAAAAAAAGATAAAAACTATCCTTAAATATTAATTTTTTTCTAATATTTTTTTTCCGATTTTATTTGACAAAGTTATAAAAAATTATGTATTCTATTCTATCAATTTAATTGGAGGAAAGATGGAAGCACAGTCAACACTAATCGCATCTATTGATAAGTTCCTTACAACTGGTACAGAAATACTTTTTTCTAATATAGTATTTTATGTATTTATCGTTGTAGCAATATTATTTACAATTTTACTTAAAGGCTCACAATTTAAGTATATATTTCATGCAGGCAGTCTATTATTTGCTAAGCATCATGGTGGCGGTACATCTGGTTTTGCAAGTTATGCAATCAGTACAGCAAGCCGTGTTGGTACAGGTAATATGGCAGGTATTATGGTGGCAATATCTGTAGGTGGTCCTGGTGCATTATTCTGGATGTGGGTAATGGCATTATTTGGTTCAGCATTAGCATTTGCAGAAGCAACTCTTGCACAGCTTTATAAGGAAAAAAATTCTCTTGGACAGTATGTAGGCGGTGCATCTTTTTATATCCGCAGTAAATTAAAACTTCCTGTATTATCAGTTATATTTGCAGCAATTATGATATTAACTTATACAGCATTTAATGGTGTACAGGCTAATACTATTGCTGGTGCATTATCATCTTATGATTTAGACCCTAGCATTACAGGTATTGTTTTATCAATTATTACAGCATTTATCTTATTAAGCCCAGGCAGAACAGCAGTTATTAAAGCATGTACATATATTGTACCTGTTATGGCTATTCCATTTATATTATTTGGCTTAGTAGTAGTTTTAATGAATATTACAATGGTTCCACATATGTTCTATGTAATTGTTACACAGGCATTTATGCCGGAAGCTGCTTTTGGCGGTGCTATAGGACAGACAATGGCAACTGGTTTAAGAAGGGGGCTTTTCTCAAACGAAGCAGGTATGGGTGGTGCTCCGCATGCTGCAGCAGCTGCTACAACTACTCACCCAGCTCGTCAAGGTTTTATTCAAATGTTCTCAGTATTTACTGATACATTAATAATCTGCTCTGTATCTGGCTTTATTCTTTTACTTTCTCCAGAAGCTATGGCTAAAATTGGCGAATTAAAAGGTATTAACCTTATGCAGTATGCAATGAGTACACACTTTGGTCAGTTTGGTTCATTATTTATTACTTTATGTGTAATATTATTTGCATTCAGCTCTATATTAGGTAACTTTTTCTATATTCAAACAGGTGTAACTGCTATTAAAGATAGTAAATTATCTTACTATATAGTAGTAGTAATGACATTAATGCTTGTTTTAGGCGGTTCTATTGCAAACCTTACTACAATATGGAACTTAGGCGACTTTTTAATGGGCTTTATGGCATTAATCAACATTGTTGTGCTTGTTATGCTTTATAAACCTGTTGTTGCTTTATTAAACCATTATATAAACCAATGGAATCAGGAAAAAATACCTGTATATATTAAAGGTGATATTCCTGAAATAGAAAGTGAAGCAATCACTCAGTGGGACGGAAGCGACGCTGACTCTGTAAAATAATACTTTTATTTTATAATATTTATAAGTTTCAGACTGTCAAAAAAGTTATTGACTATTTTAAACTTATACTAAGATATATTGTCTATATTAAAAATTAATCTGTTTAACTAAACTTGGAGCATGTATCCAAGTTTAGTTACCATTATAGCCTAATAAAATGCGGCGAGTGTTTTTTACGAGGACACTTTTTCCCGACTGAATAAGGAGGAACAAGAAAAAGTGGCTGGAGAGCATTATTAGGCTGGCAAAAGACTGGCGAAAAAATGTATTTTTTCGACAATCTTAAGCCTGTAAATAATAATTTACAGGCTTTTTTTATAACATACTTTTATATATACCATTAAATATTAATGTATTTATTAAAATTTATAAGTTTTTCATATAAAATTCATAGGTTTATTGTTGAAAAAATATATTTATAGTGCTATTAAATACAGTATTTGAAAAAAGGAATGAGTAAAAAGATGGATAAAATTACAGAAAAAGCATTGCTGCTGCATAATCAGGGTAATAACTGCTGCCAGTCAGTATGTCTTGCATTTGCTGATAAATTAGGTATTGATGAAGAAGTGTTGTTTAAAATAAGCGAAGGTTTTGGTGCAGGTATGGGTAATCTGCAGGGAAGCTGTGGTGCATTATCTGCAGCAGTAATGATTGCAGGTATATATAACAGTGGTGGAAAAGATGCTGCAGTCCGTACAAAAGCAAAAACATACAAACTGGTATCTCAGATGAATAATGAATTTGTAGACCTTGTTGGTTCAATGTGCTGCAAAGAGATAAAAGGACTTGAAACAGGCCATGTTTTAAAAAGCTGTGATGGCTGTATAGAAACAGCAGTATATATTGTTAACAAATTTATTTTTAAAGAAAATTAGTTTATGGCATTAATTTTGCTTAGGGGATAGTATAATGTTTTTATTACGGGGAAAGATTATGGAAACAAAAGATACTAATACAGATGCTTATACTATTTTAGAATCAGATGAATTTGATACTCTTTTAGATGCAGTGGAGCTTATGGCAAAAGCACAAGGCAATTTATTATCGCTGAAACGCTCTGTAGAAGAATTAAAAATTATGATGGAAAATACTGAGCTTGCTCAGGATGAATTTTCTCTGCAGGATAATGCTGCCATATATAATGCCCTTGATAAAGTAGAAAGCCTAGTGGATACTCTTTCTCAAGAAAATTATGTTAATGACGACTTTATTACTGGTGAATAATATATAAGGGGGAGCTTTTCCCCATTTTTTTAAAAATATTCTTTTTTTTTGCATTTCTTGATTTATGTCATTTCTTTATCTTAAAAAGTATTGTATTTCTATAAAGGACAAAAATTGTCTTATATAATTTCGGAGGATTACATGGAAACTAAAATGTTCTGCTATCAGTGTCAGGAAACTGCAGGAAATAAAGGCTGTACAATAAATGGTGTGTGCGGTAAAACTAATGTAACATCTAATTTGCAGGATTTACTTGTTTTTGCTACTAAAGCTCTTTCAGAAGTTTTAAGAGCAGCAAGGAAAGAAGGCATTAAAATATCAAAAGAAATAAATCATCTTGTAAGCGAAAATCTTTTTATTACTATTACTAATGCTAATTTTGATGATGAATCAATTAAAAACAGCATTGAAAATACATTTAAAGTAAAAAGGGAAATAATTTCTCAATTAAAAGATACTGCATATTTGAGCGAAAGTGCAAAATATGAAACAGAAAGAGAAAATTATGATGAGGCAGCAAAAAAAGTTGGCTTTTTATCAATAGAAAATGAAGATATTAGAAGTTTAAAAGCATTAATAACTTTTGGATTAAAAGGGTTAGCCGCTTATCTGCACCATGCAAATGTTCTCTTAGCAGAAAATGAAAATATTGATATTTTTTTACAATCTGCCCTTGCTGATACATTAAGTGATAAGTCAGTAGATGAATTAATTGCATTAACTTTAGAAACTGGTAAATACGGCGTTGATGTTATGGCTTTACTTGATGGAGCTAATACTAAGGCTTACGGCAATCCAGAAATAACAGAAGTAAATATTGGTGTCAGGAAAAACCCTGCAATATTAATTTCCGGTCATGATTTAAAAGATTTAGAAATGCTTTTAAAACAGACAGAAGGAACAGGTGTTGATGTATATACTCATTCAGAAATGCTTCCTGCTCATTATTATCCAGCATTTAAAAAATACAGCCATTTTGCAGGCAACTATGGCACTGCATGGTATAACCAGAAAGAAGATTTTGAAAACTTTA
This sequence comes from uncultured Mucispirillum sp., assembly GCA_944324465.1. Lineage (GTDB taxonomy): Bacteria > Chrysiogenota > Deferribacteres > Deferribacterales > Mucispirillaceae > Mucispirillum. Next base: position 71,688 of record CALUWI010000010.1, read on the forward strand.
ATGGTCCTGTGCTTTTAACTACTAACTGCCTTGTGCCGCCAAAAGAAAGTTATAAAGCAAGAGTATATACTACTGGTGCTGTTGGTTTTACAGGCTGCACACATATTCCTGGTAAGATTGGTGAAGAAAAAGATTTCAGTATAATTATAGAGCATGCAAAAAAATGCGACAGTCCAAAAGAAATAGAAACAGGTAAAATTACTGGCGGTTTTGCTCATCATCAAGTATTAGCGTTAGCTGATAAAGTTATAGATGCTGTTAAAAGTGGTGCTGTTAAAAAGTTTGTTGTTATGGCAGGCTGTGACGGCAGACAGAAAAGTCGTTCTTATTATACAGAATTTGCAGAAAAACTGCCTAAAGATACTATAATATTAACAGCAGGATGTGCAAAATACAGATACAATAAACTTAATCTTGGCAATATCGGAGGTATTCCTAGAGTTTTAGATGCTGGTCAGTGTAATGATTCATATTCATTAGCTGTAATTGCATTAAAATTAAAAGAAGTATTTAATCTTGATGATATAAATGAACTGCCAATAGTTTATAATATTGCGTGGTATGAGCAGAAAGCAGCCATAGTTCTGCTGGCACTTTTACATTTAGGTGTAAAAAATATCCATTTAGGTCCAACTCTGCCTGCATTTTTATCACCAAATGTTGCAAAAGTTCTTGTTGAAAATTTTGGCATAGGTGGTATATCATCAGTAGATGAAGATTTAAAAATGTTTTTTGGTGATAGTGCAGAAAGCAGTAATCAAATCACAAAAGATATGATTATCAGTGATATATTAAAATCAAACTCAAAAGCAGAAGCTGTTTTTAAAGAAATGGGTATGATGTGCTTAGGCTGTCCTGCATCTCAGGCAGAATCTCTGCAGGATGCATGTGATGTGCATAATGTATCAGTAGATGAAGTATTAAGCAAATTAAATAAATAAGAGGTAAATTAATGAGTGCTTTTTTAGGGCCGGTTCATTTTATGCTTTATAATAAAATACAAAGGCAGAATGAATTATTAAATGAAATAATCAATGCCAGTGAAGAAAACCGCTGGGTAAATGGTTTAAAAGATAAGTTAAAAGAAAAATGCGGTGAAAATGAAACTGCACCACTGGAAACTGTAATAGATGAAAGTGCTATCCATAACTGGCTTAATAATCAGGTAAGTACAGCAGAAAGCAGAATGGCTTTTGCCTTAAAGCTTATTTTAGAAAAAGATAATACTCTAATAGATAAAATATCTGATATTTTTTATTCAAATGGGGCATCAGCAAGGCTTGATTATGCAGATATAATTGTTGCAGAAGAACTTTTTAATGCAATTAATATGTGCCTGCTTGACGGTATGCCATGCGACGGCGGTATTACTGTGGAAAGTAATGACGGCTCAGAAATTGTGTGGAGCATTAATATGCAGGTGCATACTCCATTTTATGAATTATCAGGTATCAGCAGTGAAATATTTTTAACATTAAGAGATAAATGGCTTCAGGGCTTTTTTGCAGGAAGTTTTAATATAGACTATGCAAGGCTTTCTGAAAGCACATTTAGGATTATGGAAGTATAGTAATGAATAAAATAATAGAAATATTAACCCATGAACATAAAGAAATATTAAAATTTGTAGAAAAACTTCGCGGTATGTGTCTTGATTTTATGAAATATGATAAAATAGACACAGCAGAGTTTTATAATGCAGTTAATTTTATAAAAACTTATGCAGATGAACGCCACCACCAGAAAGAAGAAGAACTTTTGTTTAAAGCTATGGTTGAGCATATTGGTGTAAGGGCAGAAAACATTATAAAATATGGTATGCTTATTGAGCATGATGCAGCGAGATATAATGTTTCATCTTTAGAAAAAGCAGTTGCTGCTTATGAAAAAGATAAGACAGATGAAAATAAACTTGATATTTTATGCTATGCTTTAGCATACTGTGATTTGCTTCGCCGCCATGCTTATAAGGAAGATAATGTGGTTTATCCTTTTGGTGTAAAAAATCTTCCAAAAGAAGTAATGGACAGGTTAGATATTGAAGTAATAGAATACGAAAAGAAATACCTTTAATTTTATTTACTAAAAACTTGTGAAAAAGCCCTGATATTTTTTTGTATCAGGGCTTTATTTTATGTTTAATAGTTTATATTATCATGCTATTTGCTGATTGGGGGGGGGGAATAAGGAAGTTCAAGTTGGAAAATACTTAAATCATTTTCTTTTTTAATAAAAAGTTCACCATTACAGTGCTGTTCTACAAGCATTTTTGTGAAAAACAGCCCTAAGCCTTCATTAGAAAATCTGTTTTCTCCAAGAGCATAATATGGTTCAAAGAAATGAGATATTTCGTTATCATTTAACTGCACACCATTTCCCTGCACTTGAAGTATAATTTTTTCAGATGTAGTATACAGCTTAATTTTAATTAGACCATGGAATTTTTCATCTACACACATTTTTTGGTAGTTTTGTATAAGATGATTAACTGTAATAACTATTTTTGTAATAATCTGCCTTAATGCTGCAGGCTCAGATTCTATAATTAAATCAATAGTAGAAATATCTGCATATTTAAGATAATCTATACCATTAATAGTGCATTTCACATTTGAAAGGTCAAGCATATCTTTAATAGAAACTAATGCTTCTCTTAGAAGTGCAGGTATATGAATAGTTTCTGAAACATTATCATTTTCTGCATCAATTATACTTTGGAAAGAGTCTATTATATTAGACATAAAAGTAATATGACGCATAGACTGTTCAACACTTTCTTTAAGATAATCTTCTGTCAGTTCATTGTGAGTGTAAGCATCATATATATCCTGCACAGTAATGCCAAGAGCATTTAAAGGCTGTCTCCAGTAGTGGGCAATAGAAATAATCATATCACTCATAGAAATAAGCCTTTCCTGGTTTTGGATATATTTTTCTTTTTCCATGCGTTTATTTATTTCACTTTCAACCAGTTCTGTTAATGACAAGTTGCGTTCTTCGGAATGTTTTAACTTAGCAAATACATTCACTTTCGCAAGCAGTTCATTTCCAACAAAAGGTTTGGTCATATAGTCGTCAGTGCCAAGACCATAACCTTTTAACCTTTCATTTATATCACTTTTAGAAGAAAGCAGAATAATGCGTATATATTTAAGTTTTTCGCTGCTTCTGATAGCTTTTAAAACTTCAAAACCATCCATACCGCTCATAACAATATCAAGCAGAATTATGTCAGGCATAATATCTGGCAGAATTTCAAGAGCCATTTCTCCGCTGTCAGCTTCATTTATATCAAAATCGCTGTTCATAAAGATAGATTTAATAAGACCACGAATAACTGGGTCATCATCAACAACAAGGATTTTAGTCTTTTTTTCCTTTTGCTCCATGATTGTGTGGCACTCCCTTAGTTCCGTTTTATGAGAATATATACTATCATACTTTTACAAATAATAAAAGAGTTTTTATGACAATGTAAGCAAAATATTTTTTTAAATATTTTATTGCCTTTTTTTATAATACAATATATTTATAATGTATGAATAATAAAGGTTATGAAGATATAGGCTTTGCCAAAATTGACCATGACAGGCAGAACAGGCAGGGTTATCCAGAAGTAATATTTGGTGCCGGCAAAACATGTGAACAGGCAGCTCTTATATTTAAGCGTATTAAAGAACATGGTAATGCGGCTATATGCACTCGTGCCTCAAAAGAAATGGCAGATGCTGTTATTTCTCTTGTGCCAGAAGCAGAATATATTGAAACAGCAAAAATCGTTATCTATAATAATTCACAAAAAGAACTTTTGGGACAGGTATGTATTGCTACAGGCGGTACATCAGATATTCCTGTAGCAGAAGAAGCAGCAGTTATTTTAGAAGCATACGGAAGTAAGGCTGTAAGGCTTTATGATGTAGGTGTTGCAGGTATTCACAGACTTATGGATAATGTGGATATTCTTAGAAACTCAAACTGTATTATTGCTGTTGCAGGTATGGAAGGTGCTTTGCCTTCTGTTATTGCAGGGCTTGTTGCTGTTCCTGTTATATCTGTTCCTACATCTGTAGGTTATGGTGCAAATCTTGGCGGCATTGCGGCACTGCTTGGTATGCTTAATTCCTGTGCGTCTGGGGTTAGTGTAGTAAATATAGATAACGGTTTTGGTGCAGCAAATCAGGCACATTTAATTAATATGCTTGCAGTAAAAGGAAGTGTGAGTAAATGAATACAGCGTGGATTTTTGATGAAATAAATAATATCAGCCAAATAGGCATGACAGTTAACGGGGTTACAAGACTTGCTTTTTCAGAAGATGATTTAAAAGCAAGGGCATATCTTAAAAAACTTATAGATAATATAGGATTAGACTATAGAGAAGATACTTTTGGCAATATGTTTGCATTATATAAGCCATCTGGAGCAGAAGGGCAGATAATAGGTACAGGCTCACATATTGATACTGTTCCAAATGGTGGTAAATATGACGGTCTTTTAGGTGTTATTTCAAGCCTTGCAGCTATTAAAACTATAAAAGAAAAAAATATTCCAATAAGTCATCCATTAGAATTAATTGTTTTTCAGGCAGAAGAATCAAGCCGTTTTGGTCATGCAACAATGGGCAGCAAAATTATGGCAGGAAAGCTGGAAAATTTTGTTCAGTGGGAGCAAAGTATTGATAATAACGGTATATCTTTAGTGGAAGCTATGAAAAAAGCTGGATATAATTTTTATGACATTAATAAAAGTGTTGTAGAAAAAGATAGATATAAAGCATTTGTTGAGCTGCATATAGACCAAAGCAAAACAATGAAATATGAAGATAAACCTGTTGCTGTTGTAGACGGTATTGCTGCACCATTAAGGGTAAAAGTTATTATTCACGGAGAAGCTGCCCACTCTGGCTCTACTGCTATGCGTTACAGGAAAGATGCACTTGTTATAGCCAGTGAACTTGTGCTTGCTGTGCGTAATTTATCTCTTGCTTATGATGAAAGAAATGCTATTGCAACTGTTGGCAAGCTGGATATTTTCCCGTCAGTTATGAATGTTGTTCCGGGTACTGCTGTTATGTATATTGATATAAGGGGCATAAACAGTAAAACTATTGATGAACTTTTTGGTTTAATAAGGGCAGAATCTTCAAAAATTGCTCTCAGGTATAAAGCATCATGCGAAATTGAATTAATATCATCTGAAAAACCATGTATGTTAAATAACTATGTTTCTGATATTATAGAAAAGTCATGCCAGGAATTAAAAATGCCTTATATGCATACAATAAGCGGTGCAGGTCATGATGCAATGAATATGGCAGAAATTACTGAATGTGGTATGATATTTGTAAAAAATGACAGCGGTGTAAGTCATCACCAGAATGAAGAAATATTAAAAGAAGATATAGAGCAGGGTGCTCGTCTTTTATACCAGACATTAAAAAATTTAGCTAAGTAGGTGTGTTATATGAAATACTACTATTTTCACGGATACGGCAGCTCACCAAGTGCCTGTAAAGCAGAAGCAATGCGTGAAATATTAGGGGCAGAAAATGTATCTGCACCAGATTTTAATGTATCTCCAGAAGAAGCCTCAGATTTATTTGATAAACTGATAGAAGAAATAAGTTCAAGCAATGAAGAAGTATGTATTGTAGGCAGCTCTCTTGGCGGTTTATATGCTCTTTATGTAGCAACAAAAGCAAATTGTAAAGCTGTACTTTTAAATCCTGCATTAGTACCTATGGTAATTGTTCCAAAGGTTACAGATGAAGTGCCTGTTTCTGCTGTTGTGATTGCTCAAAAGCTCTCTTTATACACTTATGAGCATTACAATATAGAAAATATTTCTGTATGGGTTACTGATGACCCTCTTATAAACCATAATGCTTTAACTAAGCCTTATTTTTATAAAGGTGTAAAAGAATATATTGAGTTTGATACTGATACTGCATCAGGCCATGAATTTATTGGTTTTAAGAATGTTTTTGAAAAATATATTAAAAATCATAAGTAGTGCATTACTTTTTTTAATATTATGCAGTAATTCTTTTGCTGCAAGCCGTATATTAAGCGGCGAATTTATCTCGCTTAAAGCATCTTTAAATATTTTAGCAGATGTAAATAAGGATAAAAAAATTATCCGTGTTAACCTTAGAAACTGTCAGCAGGAAACAAGTTTTTCTGTAGATAAAAGTATAAGGCAGATGATAGTTTCTGAATATATTTCTGCCTATGCAGTTGCAGGCGGCAGCAAGTTATATTTATATAATCTTCAGGATGGCAAACTTGTTCAGTCATTTGATGATTTTTTAAGAAGTGTATATCTTATAAGCCAGTCAGATATGGGGCAGTTTATTGCAGCCAGTGACGGTATAACAGTTGGTCTTTACCAGTTTAAAAAAGAAGGTCTTGTTAAACTTTATTCTAAAGAATTTTCTGGGGGTATAGCTGCTGTTTATCCAGATATAGAATCAAATCTTTTATATGTTGTTGAAAGAAACGGCAGGCTTTCTGTATGGACATTTTCAGGCAAACTGCAGAAAAATATTACACTTTCAAATACTATTACATCTATGATTTTTGATGAAAAAACAGGTAAATTTTTAGCATCATCTAATACTGGATTATACAGCATATCAAAAGATGATTTTACTATGGAAAAAATACTAAATGGTAAAATCTTGTCTGTATTTATAGAAAATTTTTCAAGCAGGCTTGAAGTAATGACTGATTTAGGTTTTACTGTATATGATTACCCTGCTATGCGGCCTGTTATGGCTCTTGATGGAGCAAACGGCAGTATAATAAAAAGTGATGGTGCAAATTTTGCAGCTTTCAGCGGCTTAAATTATATTAAAATATATGATTTAAAGCAGAATATTCATGTGGCTACTATTGCAGTAGACAGCCTTGGGGTAGTTAATTTTTATCCGCCGAATGCTTTATACGGTACAAATATTTCAGCATCATTTATAGCTGCAGCTGCTGGCTCTGCTTTAGAAAAACAGGAATATAACAGAGATAAAGTATGTGCTCCAATTGCTGCAATGGTTGCTGGTGTTTATAACCCTGAAAGTATGGATATTGGCAAAGTGCAGATAGATGAGGTTGATGAAATATATGATGTACCAGCACCGCAGGTAAATGAACCAGCACATGTAAAAGGACCGCAGATTTCTTTTAAAGAGGGCAATTTATATGTACCAGAAGTAAAAGAAGTGGGGCAGGTATCAGGTGTAAATATAAATGATAATACAATAGAGCCAAATGAACCAAATGAAATATCATCTCCAGATGCTCCAAAAGTAAAAGATATTGAAGACTTAATGGCAACAAAAATTCCAAGCTGGGTAGCAAATAGAAAAAATCTTCCTAAAAATAATGCTGTAGGCAATGGAAATACTGAGCAGGAAGCATTACTTGCTGCAAAATCGCAGCTTAAAAATAATATTATAAGGCAGGCTTTAGGTGATTTAGTACGAGAAAAAGAAATATCTGCTGTTGATAATATTGAAGCTAAAAAACGGATACTGTGGCAGGCAGCAGCAAAGGCTGTAAACAGTTTAGACAGTAAAATATTTACAGTAGATACATGGGTAACACCAGCAGGTCAGCATTTTATTCATTTAGTTATGGATAATAAAACTCTGCCTGAAAAAGGAAAAGAATATCTGCAGGAAGAAATAAAAAAATATTATTCCAGTGATTTTGAAAACTATATGCAGGAAAAGCCTGTTAGTTTAGAATAGTTACTTATTATTTAATATAAATTTAATAAATTTTTTGATTTCTGGCAGTTTTGCTGTCTGCACTTTATCTATTAATATTAATGTAAATTTATCAAGTACATTTAATGGTCTGTACTCCAGTTTTAAATAATCAAGAGCTTCACATGTTTTGCCTTCCATAGAGCATGGTACAGCAAGGCAGGCATATTTTGCCATAGATATAAGTTCATAAGTGCCAACAAGTTTATATGTAAACATTTCAACACCTGCTGCTAAATCGCATAATATAGCGGCAACTGCAGCAGCTAATGCATAGTCATCTTTAAAAAGACGGCAGCAGTACTGTCTAACTTCTTTATGTTCGTCCTGTTTATAAAGCCTAGTGCTTTCTTCGCTGAAACATTCCATACTTATAGGCTCTATAAGGTAATATTTTTCTTTATCTGGATAAACTGCCACAAGATGAGGCAGCGGCGAGCTGTAATCTATACCGCTTACTAATATTTTCAGCTCCATTGAACGCATTGTTTTTGCAATCAGATTTATAAAAGACTGCTTTGTATTAATATCTTTTTCACTCATAACTTATTTTAGGTTACCCTATTGCTCCATAAATTATATCTTATACTAAAACATCTTATGTAATCCGTCAATCTTTTTACAGGCATTTTCATACATATCATTCTGTCTGCCTGTTAAATATTTATTTTCCATATTTGATTTATTATTTACTGCATCAGCAAGGGACGGTACACCGCCAGAAGCATTATTTGCACTATTTGTATTACTGCCGTTTCCACTGCTGCCAGCCTTATTGTTTCGTGGTGTAAATGAGCTTGTTTTAATAGATTTTTCAATATCTGGCAGCACATCACTCATAAGGTCAGTAATAATATCATCAGCAGTTTTAAGAGCAGCTCTTTCTGCATCTGGGTTATAAGAAACATCGCCTTTATTTAATGGCGGCAGCGGTTTAGATGCAAAATATTCTGGAGCATTTCCAAATTTATCTAATATTGTAGGTGGAGCATCAATATCTGGCACTATATTTTCATATCCTGCTGCATTTTCCGCATTATCATTTTGAGTACCTGCATTATCTTTTTTAAGATTATATTTTTTCTTTTTAGAAGGTATTTTTCGCATATCTTCTATTAACTTATAAGGGTCATAAACATTATTTACAAATTCTTTATTCATCATTCTTCTAACAGGTTTATCTACAGTTTCTTTATTATTATCCATCTGGCTTTTAATATCAGCTAATTTGGCAGGATTACTTTTTATATCATTTGCAGAATGAATTAATGTTTCCAGTCCTTTTTTACCCTGAGCCATATTTTTCAGCTTATTAATCATACCAGGACCTGCATTTTTATTTGCAGCAACTGCTTTTGCATATTTTTCTGGAGCCATAAGTATTGCTTTTTCTTTAATTGCAGGGCTTATATTAGGGTTTTCAAGTGCTGCCATTCTTTCAGCTTCTTTTATAATATTATCTGGCTCTGGTACCCACCTTTCTGGAAAAAGTTTATTTAATTTTTCCTGTGGCAGATTAGGGTGTTTATAAGCTGCATTTTTTACAAGCGGGTTTTTATCTTCAGACAGTGCTGCAACAGCTTCCGGCGGGGTTTTAGGGTTTGCAGCAAGCCCCATACGCACACATTCATCTGGGTTATTTACATTATAAAGTATTTCATCTATAGATAAGCATGGGTTAGACATATATTTTTTATTAAAATCGCAGTCCCTGTTTTTACCTGCAGATATTTTTCTCATAATTTCAGGTGTAACAGCAGGGTTTTCAAGCATATCACTGTGCAGCCCTGAATAATTGCTTAAATCTTCCATCATATCTTTAGAAATAGATGGATTTTTAGCAAGTGCTTTTAATACATTATTTGATTTATCTTTTGCAAGGTGTTCTAAAATATCAGGGGGAGTATTTGGGTTTTCTGCAACAGCAGCTCTGACTGCTTCATCATCTGATGATGCTTTTTCTCTTAACATATTAGGGTCTGCTGATTTATTTTTTAAAGCATAAGTCTGCACAGGTGTATTTGCAAGTTCATTAATATATTCTGAAGCAAGCTGTGGATTTTCAGCAATAATTTTTAAAAGTTCATCATCTTCTGGAAAACCGTTTTTTATATTTTCAAAGTATTTTTTTGCAGCATTATCTAATACTTTCCGTTCAGTTTTTTCTTCAGGGCTCATCATGTAGTTATCTATTTTATCTTTAATATCAGGTGCACTAAGTGCTCCAAGTCCTAAAGTTGTGCCTAAAAGTGCAGCAGCTGCCAGCTTTTTCGCTGTAGACAGCGGCTTTTTATGTGCTGTATCTTTTGCAATATCTTTTTTAGTTTCCTTAACAGGTTCTTTTTTCTCCTGCTTTATATCAGAACTGCCGCCTTTAGTTTCTTTCATATTAGAAAGGCTTGCAAGCATATCTTCTTTCTGTTTTGCTTCTTTCTCTTTTTTATTTGGTTCTTTATTTGGCAGTTCTTCCTTTTTTGTTTCTTTCTTTGCAGCAGGCATGATTTCTGGCTGTTTATCTTCTGCCTTTTTATTATTTTCTTTTTCCTGCTCTTTTTCCTTTTCTTTTTGTTTTGCTAAATATTCATCTACTATTTTAGAAGTGTCTTTTTTGCTTATCCCTGCTACCACATAGCCTGGAAAAAGCTGATACACAGTAGGGGAGAGCCCTTTTTTCTTTAAAAGCTGTTCAACCATATCTATATCTTTTGATGGCACAATTAATGCAGATGCTGGGTTTGTATTGGCATTGTTTTCATTTATAAGGGTAGGGATAAGGTCTTTTTCTATTAAGTTATTCCACTCTTTTGCGGCATTTTTACCAAAAGGTTTATCAACTGCTACAGCAACATACCCAGAATCGTGTATTGTATCATACATTTCAAATTTCTGAGTGTTTTTTGATACACCTTTTTCTGACAGTTTTGTCTGCAGCCCAAACCTGTTAAAACTGTCAGTTACATCATCTACAAACTTGCCATTGCTTTTAAAGAGCATAAGCATTTACTCCATATACTACATATAATAAAACCCTGCCTGCATAAAGGCAGGGTGATTTTAAATCTATTTACCAGAAAGCTCTTTATATATACCTATATATAAATCAGCAGGTATTGACCATGAATAATCTTTCTGCATAGCCTGTTTTATCATATTATCCATATGTTTTGGTCTGTCAAAATAAGTAGATACTGCCCAGCCCATAGTGTTATAAAGAGCCTGTGGGTCAATATCATAAAATTTAAAACCAGTGCCTGTGCCGTTATATTCATCATACTGGTCAATAGTGTCATCAAGACCGCCAGTAGCACGCACAACAGGCAGTGTGCCATATACCTGACTGTAAAGCTGGTTTAAACCGCATGGCTCATAAAGGGATGGCATAAGGAAGAAATCACTTCCTGCTTCTATTAAGTGAGAGCGTGCTTCATCATAGCCAATATATGCACCAATTCTTCCTGGATATCTTGCAGGAAGTCCGCCAAAATACCACTGTGCATCTTCATCGCCAGAGCCTAAAATAACCACCTGACATACCATAGAATTAACAGCTCTTTCAACTGCACCTGCTAAAAGTCCAAGTCCTTTTTGTGCAGCAAACCTGCCAATAAAACCAAAAAGCGGTACATTTGGTGCATCATTTAAATCAAACATTTTCTGCAGTGCTTTTTTATTTGCTTTTTTGCCAGCTTTATATGTTTTTATATCATATTGTTTTGGTATTAGCTTATCAGTTGCAGGGTTCCATACTTTTGTGTCAATTCCGTTTAATATACCGCATAAATCAGCAGAACGGCTGCGCAGCAGGTCATGAAGACCGCCAGAGCCAATAGGACCCATTATTTCATGAGCATAAGTAGGGCTTACTGTTGTTATTTTATCAGCAAAAGCGATACCGCCTTTTAATATATTTAACCTGCCAAAAGATTCAAATGCACCAGCATTAAAATCCTGTGGGTATATTTTTGCATAGTCAAGTACACTTGTATCAAAGTTGCCTTGATAGCCAATATTATGAATAGTAATAACTGAGCGAGTGCCCCAGAAAAATGCATCTTCACCGCATTTAAGGTAATATGGTATAAAGCCAGTCTGCCAGTCGTTAGTGTGTATTATATCTGGCTGAAAGTTTAAATCTTTTGCAAGCTGCATAGCAGCACGGCAGAAAAATGCATATCTGTATGGGTTATCAGAATATTCCCCAGTGCTTTCATGATAAATGCCTGGCCTGTCAAAATATTTATTAAATTCTATGAAATATACATCGTTGCCATAAGGCTCTGTAGTGTGGTATACGCTGTACCATTCTTCACAGTTACCCATATGGACACATGCCATATCCATAACTTTTTTCAGCTTGTATTTTTCTCTGTTTACTTTAGAGTAAAGGGGCATAACAGATTTTACTTCAATCCCTTTACCTGCTAATGCTTTTGGCAGTGCAGAAGAAACATCTGCCAGACCGCCTGTTTTTGCATAAGGCTCTATTTCACTTGCAACAAATAAAACTTTAATATTACTCATATTACCCCCTCAAATCAAAGTATTATATTAAGATAACATATATATTTTTATATTACAAGGCTATATAGATTAATTTTAATAAAATATTCTGCATATTATTTTTATATGTTATCTGCATTGTATTGATAAATCTCTACATATTATATAGACATTAAAAAATTAGCTTATTTTTAAAGGTTTAGTATGATTAATTTTTTGTGTATTATATATTTTTTTGATTTTAATAATATCTATAATAATTTAAAAGATATATAATGATATATTTGTATATTTTGTTATAGTTAATTAAATATTTATTATTTATTGGTATTACAGAATAAAATATATGAATAAAAAGTTGTTATATTATTAAATATATAAAATCTACTAATTTAATATATAAGTTATTAAATATATTATAAAATATAACGGTATTGCATATAAAAATATAAATTTTATAGAAATGAAATATTTTAAGCAGATTTATAGAAATATCCCATTTATACAGTGTTACAGCATATTTTTTAAAAAAAGACAAAAAAGGTATAAAAAATATATTGTAATATTTTTTAATATTTTAGCGTATTTAAATATAAAAAAATAATTTAATATTAACAAATTAAGTAAATATGTTATATATCCATTATTTATACATAAATTATTCTTGCAAATAATTCCTAGTACATATATATAGTTAATAGCAAATAATTTAATGGAGGATATCATGGGAAAAGAGAATGATGTTTTAAAAACATTACAAGAAAAGTCTGTTTCTAGACGTTCCTTTATGAAGGGTGCAGTTGCCCTTGGTGCTATGGCATCAGTTTACGGCTGTTCAAAAGACAGTGGTTCAGATATTATCTATGGGGGGGGGACTGTTACAGTAGACGGCATCACATCAGATGATTTATACTATACAGAAACTCCAACATATCGTTATGGTACATCCGCTCACAACTGCGGTGGTCGTTGTATTATTAGAGCGCAGGTTACACCTGATGGCCGTATTGTTCGTTTTCTTACAGATGAAACTAAATATGCTTATGATGGCACATCTATTGATAATGACCATCCAAACACAACTCAAGCTCGTGCATGTTCAAGATGCCGTGCTTATAAAGGCAGATTATATCACCCAGGACGCTTAAAATATCCACTTAAACAAACTAAAGAACGCGGTGATGTTACAGGTTTTAAAAGAATTTCATGGGAACAGGCTTTATCAGAAATCGCACAAAGATTAAAAGCTGTTCAAAATAAATATGGTGCAGAAGCTTTCCACTCAATTTATGCTTGTGGTAATATCGCTTCTCAATTCCAAGGTGGTGGTTATACTGGTTTATTTGCTTCTGCAGATGGTATTACACCAACATTATGTATGCTTGGTGGTTCTTCTGCATATACATCTGACTATTCTTTCCACCAAGGCTCTTATATGGGTGGTTATGGTACAGCATACTCTGGTATGATACATATGTCACCAACTCCAGAATTTCTTGATAGATATATGCATTTTGTAATGTGGGGTTCTAATATTCCTACAACTCACAACCCTAAATCTTTTGCATGGACAAAAGGTATCGAAAACATGAAAAAACATGGCGGTACTGTTAAATTTATTGGTCCAGAACTTTCAGAAATTGGTATTGCTCAAGCAAATGAATGGATACGCACTAAACCATATACAGATGTAGCCTTAATCTTAGGTATGTTAAACCATATGATTAAATTAACTTTCAATGAAGATGGTACTCCTACAGGTAATGGTCTTGATGTAGATTATCTTGACCAAATGGTTTATGGTTTCTTTGAAACTCCAGAATACTGGAGAAATACTAAAGATGGTACTATTTCTCTTACAAAACCACTTGATGAAACAGATTATGTTTATGTTGCAGCTATTCCTGCTGGTCAGTCATTCTCTGCTTACATTATGGGTGATGATCCTAGACTTACACAAGCAAAATATGCTGCAACTAACTATATGGCTTCTCAGTTTGCTGGAAAACCAAGAAATACATCTGCTGCTAAATTCATAGTTGCAGACAACACTAAATATGAATATAAAAAGCAAATAAATGTAGCTAAAACTACAGAATGGGCTCAAGGAATTACTGGTGTTCCTAAAGAAAAAATTGAAGAATTAGCAGAATTTTATCTGCAATGTGCAAAAGATAGAACTCCAGTTTATAATGAATGGTCTGGTGGTCAGTTAAAACAAAATGATGGTACTATCACTTTATATGCTTTACAAGCTCTTTTAATTATCTCTAAAAACTGGGGTATTACAGGAACTGGTATTAAAAATAATTCAATAGGTGTTTCTAAAACAACAGACCCTAATCAAATTACAAATTCTATGTTACGTCCTTCTACATGGAGTACTGTTGGCAAAATGGGACCACATCCAATCATTTCAGTTACTCAATGGCATACTGCTATAAAAATGGCATTTGCAGAAGAACTTAAAGCCAATGGTTATGAGCCTAATATTCCAGACTGGACTAATAACACTATGGGATTAGGTCAATGGCAAGGTAAAAAAGGTGAAGTTTACTTTGATGATGGTGGTGTTAAATCTCTTGTAAACCGTCAAGGCATTACTGGTGTTGGTAAAGCTACTCCAGAAACATTTAAAGCAAATATTGAAGTTACTATTCCAGGAAAAGGTAAACAAACAGTTACTCATACATACTACAACTTTAAAGATAGTGGTTATACTAATAATCAAACTGTTGCAGGCAATGATTTAGTTGATAAAACTAATGATAGCAAAGTATTATTCTCTGGCTATCGTTTTATTTTAAACTCTGCAGGTAACATTCCTATGAACCAGCATGCAAATCCAATTGATTCTGCAAGAATGTATAAAGCTCTTCCTACTTTTGGATATGGTAACTATCAAGCAGCAGATATGGCTGATGCATTTTATCTTGTTACTTTTGATAACTTTATGTCACCTAGTGCAAGATATTCTGACTATGTATTACCTGCAAAAACTACTTGGGAACAGGAAGACTTTGTTACAATAGAAAACAGCGGAACTCTTTATGTAGATTCAGTTATTCCAGGACCTGGTGAATCAAAATCTACATGGGATTTTGCTAGAGAGTTAATTTATCACTATGGTGGTAAAGATAAAGCTAAACAATTTACAGGTCTTGAATCTACAAGTTCATTTAGAGATGTTGTTCAGTACCAGTATAATAAAAATATTAAAACTAATTCTGACAGTCCATATTATGGTAAAACTTGGGAAGAATTCCTTGAAAAACCTATTTCCCATGCAAAACCTATTACAGAAAGGGCTGATATGAAAACACATGATATTAGAGCAGCTTATGAAGCAAAACAGCCAATGGACCCATTCTATCCTGGTGTTACAACTGTAGACTGGTCATTAACCAGTGGTGTATATGGTTTCTGTGGTGAAGATTTTGCAGAAACAGAAAGCTGTCCAAAACAAACAGGTATGTTCCAAGTATATTCTGGCACACTTGTATGGCGTTATGAAAACTTATACAGCAAATGGCATGGTTATCTTCCAAAAGTTAATCAAGGTCAAAAAAATACAGATGAAGAAGGCGACCCAATTGCTTGGCCAATTCCTGTATATTTTAACTATGAAGACCATTTTGTTCATGCTTATG
Organism: uncultured Mucispirillum sp.; assembly: GCA_944324465.1. Lineage (GTDB taxonomy): Bacteria > Chrysiogenota > Deferribacteres > Deferribacterales > Mucispirillaceae > Mucispirillum. Next base: position 87,603 of record CALUWI010000010.1, read on the forward strand.
GTTTATCAAGCAGTGCAGACCTTGCTGGTAGATATTTACTTACTACTACACATGACCGTTTCCGTGCTCACTCATCTCAAGCAGAAAACCCATTCTTGAGAGAGCTTACTCACAGAACAATAGGTGGAGCATTATATTCTGGTAATGATAGTGGTGCTTATGCTGTTTCTAACGGGTTAAATGCTGAAGGCTATGAAACATTCCCTGCTCTTAATACTCTTATTGGAGAAGATGGTAAACCAGTTGCTGGTGCAGAAAACAGAGCAAGTTATACAGATATCTGGGTAAATGATGTTGATTTTGCTGACTTTAATGACGGTGATTTAGTTAAAGTTTCTAACGAAATCGGTGCAGTTTACTGCACAATCAGAAAAACAGCTCGCTGCGTTCCTGGATATGTTGGTTTACACCAAGGCTGCTGGGTAGACTTCCGTGGAGACATCAATAATAAAGATTCTTTAATTGATGTTGGTGGTAACTGTAACACATTAATGCCATCTACACCATCACGCTTAGACCATGGTAATGGTGTTCAGTCTGCTATGGTAAAAATTGAAAGAGTATAATGGGAGGACTTAATCATGCAATTAGGATTTTATTTTGACCAAACAAGATGCATAGGCTGCAATGCTTGCACAGTATCATGCAAAGACTGGAACCAAGTAAACCCTGGTCCTGTCCGTTGGAGAAAACAAGAAAATCATGAAAAAAATAATGGTGTATCAGTTTTTGAAAACTTAACTATGAGCTGTAACCATTGTGAAGAACCAGCATGTCTGACTGCATGTGCTGCTAATGCTATTACAAAAACAGATAAAGGTATAGTTATCGTAGATAGAAATAAATGTCAGGCATTAAAAGCCTGTATTACTGCTTGCCCTTTTGCAGCACCTCATATTGCTGATGATTTACAAGAACCTAAAAAAGGTGAAAACTGGGTTGTTGACCACCCTATGCAAAAATGTAAATACTGCTGGGAAAGAATTGAAGATGGCAATTCACCTGTATGTGTATCAGCTTGCCCAGTAAGAGCATTAGACTATGGTGATATTGATGACCTGCAAAGAAAATATCCTGATGCAGTTCGTATGAACCCAACAGATTTTCCTTATGCTTATGTAAATAATACTAATGATACTAAACCATCATTTTTTATTAAAAAACGCGTTAATTTAGTTATTAGTGAAGTTAAATAATAAGGAAACAAATATAAATAATATAAAAGGGGCGTATGCCCCTTTTTATGAAATGGGGATATAATGAATTCAGGAATAGAAAATATAGATGTAGATATGCATAAGGGTAGAGAAGTTATTTATGCTACGCTTTCTAATATCTTTTTAAATATGCCTTCTAATGAGCTTTTTGCAAATGTTGAGGCAGTATTTTCATCATTTGAATTAGAAGATAGTGCTGATAAAATGATGAAAGATGGCTTAAAAGCGGTGCAGGATTTTATTAAAAGCAGGAATGCATTAAGTGAGGAAGAAAAAAAACAATTTGATGATACATTTCTTCATGATTATACAAGGCTTTTCTGTTTAACTGATTCTGTACCTGTTGCTGAATCTATATATTTATCTCCTTCACACTTAACCATGCAGGAAGAAACAGGAAAAGTATTTTATATATACAAATCCTGTAATTTTGATATGAAACACACTTCAAATGAGCCACTGGACCATATAGCTTATGAGCTTATGTTTATGTCATACCTTTCAAAAGGTATTGCACAAAACATAGAAAAAGGCAATATGGAACAGGTAAACAACCTGATGCATTTACAAAAAATGTTTTTAGAAGAACACCTTTTAAAATGGGTGGAAATGTTTAGTAAATCAGTTATCGGCTTTGCTGAAAGTGTGAGTTTCTATGCACCTGTATGCTATTTTATGATAGGCTTTCTTAAAGATGATTTTGAAATGATAAAGGAAAGTTTATCTTAAGTTAATATCAAACAAAAGGAGTTATGCCTATGAAAAGGCTGATGTTATATACATTAACATGTTTGTTAGCGTTATCACTTCCTGCTTTTGCTTATGTTGGCGATGCTTATGTTACACCAGACTCATGGAGTAAGCATGTAAATGCCAACGGCATCAAAGCAAGTCTTAACGGCTTAGATTTTGGTGATGCAGGGATATTAAAAATAGGGTTAACAACAAGAGCCACAATGAAATTTGGCGAAGATGAAGACTGGTCAATCTATCAGTATGCAAGACTTAGATTAAGTGATGCAAAACTGGGACAAGGCACAGTGAATGTAAACTTAAATATGCGTGGAGCTTACGACAGCCTTCCAAGTATTGGCGGCAGCACAATGGACGGCATATCAGCAACACAGCAGGGAAGCGGATACAACCAGTTTTATGACGGACTTTATACATCAAGAAAATATGATGAATATACCCGCTTAAACGGTCAGTATGACGGTAACTTTAGAATATACCAGGCTAATGTAGAGTTTAAAAAAGTAGTGCCATATACAGATATAGCAGCGGGAAGAATCTACTTAAACAACTTAGATATGTATAAAATAGACGGCGGCAGCCTTCATTTTGATACATGCGACTATTTCAAACTTGATGTATATGGTGGTTTACCTGTCAGCTATTACAGCAACTTAAAAACATCTGTAGTAGGTGCAGCAATAGAAGTGCCTGTATCTATAAGCGGCACAAAAATCAGAGCAGAATACAACTACTTTATGCATGAAGATGGCGGCGATTTCAATACACATGTAGCCAAAGGCAGAATAGACCAGAACTTAAACTTTCCAGATATAATATCATCAAATATATATCTTGAAGGAGCAATAGTAGGTAAAGCAATGCTTTATGAAGCAGGCTTAGATGCTAATATTGATGCAAGCCGTACAGGAATATCAGCATATATAGCAGGTCAGTATGACAAAAATACAGGGGACATTAACCCATATGTATCAATGTATGAAGATATGTTAGGTGGAAGTAGTGAATATGTAATGGGTGGCGTAATGCTGACACAAGGTATCACAGACTATGTAATAGTAGGCTTAGGCTGGGAAACAAGATTTAACTTTAGCGAAGCATACGGCGATAGAGATTATCAAAGAGTATTTGGTAATGTAGATTTTGTAGGCTTAATCCATAAAAACAACTACTTAAGCTTAATAGTAGACTGGTACGATGTAGCAGAATACAAAAGACAGGACAGCAACTCAAAAGTAATGGGTGGATTTAGAATGACTCAGGTATTTACCGACAGAATAGAAGCCTGGTTAGGTGTGAATGTGCAGAATTACCAGTATAGAAACAGCCCAATTAAATCATACCCACAGTATGGCGAAGAAATGCTGAATTTAAGCGAAAGAAATGAAAATACAACAATGGCATACATTGGTGCAATGTATCGTCCAGTAGACTGGTGTGTATTACAGCTTGATTATACTTATGAATATGCAGATTTATTTAAAAGTGCGGACTTCCAGCCTGATATTCATACAGTAAGTATTTGGGCGAACTTTATCTGGTAGGGGGAATATATAATGAAAATGAAATTATTAATAATCGGTTTATTCTCTTTACTTATAGCAAGTGTATCCTTTGCAGTAGACAGCACAAAACCGTCCACACATAACAGCACTTGGGAGAAACAGCACGGGCAGGCAGCTAAAACTAATATGAGTGAATGTTTAATGTGCCACGAAGAAAGAAGTGAATGTATAGCATGTCATGAAGATACAGCCCCAAGAAGCCATACAGTAACTTTTGTGAATAAAACACACGGTTTAGAATCAAGGTGGAACAGGACAACATGCCAGACATGTCATAAACAAGATTTCTGTGATTCATGTCATGAAACAGCATATCCAATGAGCCATGCAAGAGCTAACTTTGCATCAGGAGTTCAAACTGACCCAGGCTCACACTGCGGCACAAGCTGTGTAATCCCTGTAGGCAACTGGAGCAATACACCAGCTAAAAACTGTATAGTATGTCATAAAACAAGACCAATGACAAAAGCTGGTGCTCTGCACACTATGAAGTAAGAGAAAACAGATAAGTAAAATATAAAACTGCCACATTATGTGGCAGTTTTTTTATATCTTTTTTAGTAAATAATCATATATATAAACAGAGTTATCTTCTTTTTATAAAATTCATCACAACAAAATATTTTATATTTTATATTTTTTGTGCAGTTTAGAATAGAGAATAGTAAGTAGATAAGTTTGTGAAGTTCTAATTTTATATATTTATAATTTTTCTTGCGAACTAATTTTATTTTATGCTATCATAATAAATTACAAGGAGTTAAAATATGAAATATTTAGCAGCATTAATTATTCCATTTTTTATTATGTCATGTGCCTTAGAAAAGGAAACAACAGATTATGTAAATGGTGTTTTCAATTATACTACAGCATCAGTTAAAATTGACAGTGTAACTAATGGTTCAAATATATATGCTTTTCCACCTGCATGTATAAATTTTCTTAATGGTAGCGGTGTTATAAAATACACTATTAAATCAAATGGACATTATGGTTCTGATGTAGATAAACTTATAGGAAAAAGTTATCTTCGCTTTGACAGAGCAAGATTGTATTTAAATGATATAGCAATAGATATTGAAGTACCCCAAAATCTTACATACAATGATGCATTATCAAAAGATTTAATTCTTACAAAAGGTATGATAGATGCTGCACAAATTACTGACGGTACATATCGTCTTGAAATAGAAATGGTTGCAAGTGAATTTAATGATGATGGATATAGTACTGGTGCATTAAGTAACACATTTTCAGGTTATTTTGGTGATGTAATTATTTCTTCTATAGGTCAAGGCTGCCAGTAAAAGCAGCCTTTTTATTATTTTCTTATATAACTTATTCATAAATTTCATATTTCTATCTTATTTTATTTTCTGCTTTTCTTTTTTCTAAAAATTATATATAATACATTTGTTCGATAATTTTATTTATTGGAGAAAGCTGTGGCAGAAAGTATATATTTATGTATAGACTTAAAATCTTTTTATGCTTCTGTAGAATGTGTTGATTTAGGGCTTAACCCTATTACTACTAATCTTGTAGTAGCAGATAAATCTCGCAGTGAAAAAACCATATGCTTAGCAGTAACTCCAGCATTAAAATCTTTTGGCATTTCAGGCAGACCGCGGCTTTTTGAAGTAATGCAGCAGGTAAAAAATATTAATAAAGAAAGGCTTATGCGTTCGCCCTTTAAGCAGTTTACAGGTAAATCTTATAATATTACAGAACTGCAGCATAATCCAAGTCTGGCACTTGCTTTTATAGCAGCACCGCCAAGAATGGCTCATTATATAAAATACAGTACATTAGTTTATGAAATATATTTAAAATATATTGCCCCTGAAGATATACATGTCTACTCTATTGATGAAGTGTTTATGGATATTACAAGTTATTTAAAAGTATATAATATTACACCTTATGAACTTGCAAAAATAATTGTGCAGGATATTTATAAAAAAACAGGTATTACAGCAACAGCAGGTATTGGCACAAACTTATATCTTGCAAAAGTAGCACTTGATATAATGGCAAAATTTACAATGCCAGATGAAGACGGTGTCCGAATAGCATATCTTGATGAAATGCTTTACCGTCATAAATTATGGGCACATAAGCCAATAACTGATTTCTGGCGTGTAGGCAAAGGGTATGCAGAAAAGCTTGAAAAATACGGTATATATACTATGGGTGATATTGCCAGATGTTCTGTAAGCAGTAATGATGTATATAATGAAGAACTGCTTTATAAACTTTTTGGTGTAAATGCAGAACTTTTAATAGACCATGCCTGGGGTTATGAGCCATGTACTATGGCACATATTAAAGCATATAAGCCGGAAAGTAAAAGCATAGGTTCAGCACAAGTGCTGCACAGTCCATACACATGGGAAAAAGCACGCAATGCAGTAAAAGAAATGGCAGATATTTTATCCCTTGATTTAGTGGAAAAAGGACTTGTTACAAATCAGATAGTTTTAACTGTTGGATATGATGTGGAAAACTTATCAAGAGATGATATGCAGGAATATAATGGTGAATTAAAAGTAGACAGGTACGGCAGAACAAAGCCAAAAAGTGCTCACGGCTCTATTAATTTAGAAAATTATACATCATCTACAAAAGATATAGTTGCATCAGTATCTTCTTTATATGACAGCATTGCTGATAAAAACTTATGGGTTAGAAGGCTTAGTGTTGCATTTAACCATGTAATATCAGAAAACACATACCAGGCATCTCATAAGCCATTAACAATATTAGATTTTTTAGAAGAAGATATAAAGATAGATGATAAAAGCAGACTGAAAGAAAAAGATATGCAGAAAGCATTAATAGATATAAAAAAGCGGTTTGGTAAAAATGCAGTTATAAAAGGTATGAACCTTTTTGAAGGTGCTACTACAATAGACAGAAATAATCAAATCGGGGGACACAGGGCATAATGGATAATGACAGCTATAAATATTATGGGGATATTATAAATATGCCACGCAGAGTATCTAATATCCATGCACCTATGAATATATTAAACAGAGCTGCCCAGTTTGCACCATTTTCTGCACTGCCTGGGCACAATGATGCAGTGAAAGAAACAGAAAGACTTACAGAAACATATTTGAGCCTTGATGATGAAGAAAAAGAAAGGATTAATAATATATTACAGAATATTTTATATAATATTAATACAGTAAACCAAGTGTATGTAAAATATTTTATAGAAGATGAGAAAAAAAGCGGCGGCAGGTTTGTAAAAGTAACTGGCTGTATAAAGAAAATAGATACTTATAACAGGCTCATTATTATTGATAATATAAAAATACATATTGATGATATTGTAGATATAAGCATAGTGGAAGAATAATATAAAAGTTGTTACTATCTATTCTAAGCCTGATTTATAGGGCGAAGAATCTATAAAATACAAGCCTTTATTGGTTATAATAAACCAGGTGATTAAATGCTGTAAAAAATAGAAGTAAAACATTAAAAAATTATATTGCATAAATATATTTAGTGTGTTATAAATCTTCTTAATCGTAACACAATAAAGAGGTATATGATGAAGAAGTTTATAATCATTTTCTTTATTTTCTTATTATCCACAACAGTTTATGCTCAAGATGACAGCACATTGACTATTGCATGGCCTGTAAATGCTGGACCAGTAAACCCACACTTATATAATCCAAACCAAATGTATGCACAGACTATGGTATATGACAGCCTTGTTCGCTATACACCAGATGGTATGGAAGCAGCTTTGGCAGAAAGCTGGCATATAAGTGATGATGGCTTAACTTATACATTTAAACTGCGTAATGCAAAATTTTCTGACGGAAGCCCTGTTACAGCAGAAGCAGTTGTGATGAATTTTAATGCTGTTATGCAGAATAAAGCACGCCACAGTTGGATAGCATTAGTCAGCATGATAGAAAGTTTTTCTGCCAAAGATGATAAAACATTTATACTAAAACTTTCAAAGCCTTACAATCTTACATTAAAAGAATTAAGTGTAGCCCGTCCTTTTAGAATACTTGCTCCAAATGGCTTTTTAGATAATAAAGATACAAGCAAAGGTATAAAAGCACCTATTGGTTCAGGTCCTTGGAAACTGAAAGAAACAAAACTTGGTGAATATGATATATTTGAAAGAAATGAATACTACTGGGGACAAAAGCCAAAATATAAATATGTAAAAGTTTTAGTACTGCCTGATGCAAACAGCAGAATAATTGCTCTTGAAACTGGTAAAATAGATATGCTTTTAGGGGAAGGCAGCTTTACTATTGAAAACTTTGTCCGCCTTTCTAAAAACAAAGATATTGCAGCCTATAAATCTGAGCCAAGAGTTACAAATATGATAGCATTAAATACTGCAAGAAATAACACAAAAGATGTAAATGTTAGAAAAGCAGTGATGATGGCAGTAAATAAAGATAATATTATAAAATATATTTTACTTAATCAGGAAATAAAAGCAGAGCAGATATTTAATCCTGAACTTGAATACTGCAATGCAGGTATTATTCCTTATGAATATAATATTAATAAAGCAAATGAAATATTAGAAAATGCAGGCTGGAAGAAAAAAGGCTTATATAGAGAAAAAGACGGTATTATTTTATCTATTGATATGCACTATATAGGTATAGACCCAAAGCAAAAGGCAATTGCAGAGATTATACAGGCAGATTTAATGCAGGCGGGTATTAAGCTAAATTTAGTGGCAGAAGAAAGCACTATTTTTTACAGCTTACAGGCAAACGGCAGCTTTGATATGATATTTAATAAAACATGGGGACCGCCTTTTGACCCAGGCACATTTGCAGGCAGTATGAGAAAGCCATCACATGCAGATTATCAGGCACAAAGTGGTTTGAAAGAAAAAGCACATATTGATAATATTATAAGCGAATTAATTATATCAGATAATAATACATTTATTGCAGATAAATATAAAGAAATGCTTAATATTTTCCATAATGAAGCAGTATATCTGCCTATCAGTTACGAGCTTGATTTAGCACTTGTAAGGAAAGACAAAGTAAAAAACTTTCAGTTTGGTAATATGGTAACAGAATTTATGCTGCACACATTGGAGCCTTATAATGATTAAATATATTGTAAAAAGGCTTCTTCTTATTATACCTGTTATGCTTGCAGTATCTTTTATTGTATTTACTGTGCTTAGGCTTGGACCAGTAGACCCTGCACAGGCATATCTTCTTAATTCAAGAATACCGCCAACAGCAGAAGCATTATCTGTTACAAGGGCAGAATTAGGGCTTGATAAACCTTTTTTTACTCAATATGCCTTATGGCTTAAAGGGGCAGTACAGCTTGATTTTGGTGTGTCTTATATGACTAAACGAGATGCTTTTGGCGATTTAATGTATTATTTTCCAACTACATTAAAAGTAACATTTTTAGCTATGATAGTAGTTATAATTGTAAGTATTCCACTTGGTATATTAGGTGCAGTAAAAAAAGACAGTTTAGCAGATAAATTAATAAAATTTTTCTCATTTATTGGAGTATCTACCCCTAGTTTTTGGTTCGGTTTTCTGCTGATATATATATTTGCTTTAAAATTAAATATACTGCCACCATTTGGGTTAGAGGGAATTTCTAGCTGGATTATGCCTATTTTAACTCTCGGTTTAATGTCAAGCGCTATTAATACCCGTATTACTAGAACCAGCTTTTTAGAGCATATAAATAACCGCTCTGTATGGTATTTAAAAGTAAATGGTGTGCATAAAAATACTATTATGGGAAAATATGTGCTTAAAAACTCTATGCTTCCAGTGATTACTTCACTTGGTATGCATTTTGGTGAATTAATTGGCGGGGCAGTAGTGGTGGAAGTGCTTTTTGCTCTGCCTGGAGTAGGAAGATATGTTGTTTCATCTATTACTAACCATGATTACCCTGTTATACAGTGCTTTATGATACTTATGACTGGTGTATTTATAATAGTAAACTTAATAATAGACATAATATATGTTTATTTAAACCCTAAAATAAAATATGGAGCATAATATGAAAGATAAAGGATTAATCATACTTTTTTCATTACTTGCCATAATTATATTAAGTGCAGTATTTGCTCCTCTTATTGCTCCATACAGCCCTTATGATGTAGATATAACAAATAAATTTGCACCTGTTACTTCCAGCCATATTTTAGGAACAGACCATTTAGGCAGAGATGTATTTTCAAGAATAGTATATGGTACAAGAATGTCTTTAATAAGTGTTTTAGCAACTATATTAATAGTGCTTTTACTTTCTTTAATAGTAGGAAGTATAGCAGGCTTTCGCGGTGGACTTTTTGACAGTATCTTAATGAGAATATGCGATGTATTCCTTACATTCCCTACATTTATACTCGCTTTATTTTTTATAGGTGTACTTGGTGTTGGGCTTATAAATGTAATTATAGCAATAGCATTAACCCACTGGGCATGGTATGCGCGTATTGTTAGAAGTATTGTTCTTGAAACAAAACAGAAAAATTATGTGATTGCTGCAAAATGTTTAGGTTCATCAAGGCTTAAAATAGTATTAAAGCATATTATGCCAAAGGTATTATCTCAGGTTGTAATTTTAGCTACATTAGATTTAGGTCATATGATGCTTCATGTGGCAGGACTCAGCTTTTTAGGTCTTGGAGTGCAGGCACCGACAGCAGAATGGGGTGTTATGATAAATGATGCAGCACCTTATATTAGAGAACATCCAGAGTTAATGTTATACCCTGGTATCTGTATATTTATTACAGTTGCGGTGTTTAACAGCATTGGCGAAAAATTAAGAGATAGGTATGATAAAATGCAGTACAGCAGAGAGGGTGAAATATGAGTGAAAAATTAATTAGCATTAATAATTTATCTGCTGGAACTAAAAATAATCAAATACTTTATAATATATCTTTTGATATAAATGAATGTGAAATAGTATGTCTTTTAGGTCAGTCTGGTTCTGGCAAAACTATGACAGCTCTTTCTATTTTAAATATGCTGCCATTAAATGTTATGCAGACTTCCGGCTCTATATTATATGATAATAAGCCATTTAATGAAAATATGCGTGGCTCATTTATAAGTATGATTATGCAGGCACCTGCTTCATGTTTTGACAATGTTTTTACAATAGGTGCTCAGTTTAAAGATATATTGCTGTCTAATAATAAAGAATATTCTATAGAAAAAGTATGTGCTGCACTTGAAAAAGTGGAGCTTAAAAACCCACAGGATATTTTAAATTCATATCCTTTTCAGCTTTCAGGGGGTATGCTTCAAAGGGTAATGATTGCAATAGCTTTATCTCTTGAAAGTAAAGTTATTATAGCAGATGAACCTACTTCTGATTTAGATATTACAGGTCAGAAAGAAATTATTGATTTAATATTAAAATTAAAAAAAGAAAATAAATCTGTGCTTATGATAACCCATAATCTTGCAGTTGCAAAAAGCTGTGCAGATAAAATTGCAGTTATGGAGCAGGGCAGAATTGTAGATATTTTTAATACAGATGAATTGTTGTCAGAAAACCGCCATAAATATACAAAAGAACTTATTGCTGCAAATAACTGGCTGTATGCTAACAAGTGGAATATTGATTTAGGAGAAAATTATGCTGAAATGTGAGAATATTACTAAAATATATAATGATAACAGCTGGTTTTCAAAAAAAGAAAGTATAAAAGTACTTGAAAATATTTCATTTCACTTAAAGCAGGGCAGAAGTATGGGGTTTGCAGGCAGAAATGGAGCAGGCAAAAGCACACTTATGCGTATAATTTTAGGGCTTGAAAAAGCATCAGAAGGTACTGTTACATTTATGGGCAAAAATATACACAGATTAAAATATAAGGAATTAAAAAATATATATAAAGATATGCAGGTAGTGTTTCAAGACCCGCAAAGCTCTATGAACCCCCAGTTTACTGTATATGATGTAATAAAAGAACCTGTTGAAAATTATTATAATTATACAAAAGATGAAATAAAAGATATTGTTCTTAATCTGCTTTCTGCAGTAAAGCTCAGCGAAGATAAACTTTATAAGAATATTATGCATTTAAGCGGCGGGGAGCAGCAGAGAGCAGCTATAGCAAGAGCATTATCTGTGCAGCCTAAATTATTAATACTTGATGAAGCATTAAGCAGCCTTGATATGATAATACAGGCAGAAATTATTAAACTGTTAGAAGAATTAAAGGAAAAATACAGACTTTCATACCTTGTAATATCCCATGATATAAGAATAATATTAAAACTGTGTGATGATATTATATTTTTAGAAAACGGTGTAATAAAAGATAGATTTTTAGTAGAGCAGGGTATAAATAACACAAGTGAAAGTTTTAAAAATATGATGATAGTATAATCAGAGTGTCGAAAAAATGTATTTTTTCGACACTCTGAGCCTTTTAATAAGGGCTTTAATTATTTTGAAACTGCAAGCAGCATTTCTCTTAATACTTTGCAGGCACATGCTGTTGATGCTCCGCTTGTATCAAGCATAGGGGAAAGCTCATTAATATCAAAAGCAACTATATTTCCTAAATTTTGGAAAAGCATAATTGCATTGATTAATTCTTTAAATGTAATTCCCCCAGCTTCTGGAGTGCCAGTTCCTGGAAATATAGAGCTGTCAAGCACATCTAAATCTATAGTAATATATACTGGCTTATTTTTAAGTTTTGCAATAATTTCATCTAATGTTTTCATATCAAACTTATTCATATAAGTATGATTTTTTGCAAACTCAAATTCTCCCTTTTCACCGCTTCTTATACCAAACTGGAATATTTTATTATCGCCAACAATATCCCACACTCTGTGGAGCACAGTCGCATGAGATAATTTTTCACCTAAATAATCATCTCTTAAATCTGCATGGGCATCAAAATGGATAATATGCAAATCTTTATATTTTTCTGCAACAGCCTGTACTGCACCAAGTGTTACTAAATGTTCGCCGCCTATCATAGCAGGTATTTTATTATCTTTTAAAAGTCCAGCCACATATTCTTTAATTATTGCAATATTTTTAGCAGGATTGCCAAAAACAAACTCTAAATCGCCGCCATCAAAAATATTATAATCTTCTAAATCTCTATCAAGATATGGACTATATGTTTCTATACCTATGCTTTCATTACGCATAGCAGCTGCTGCAAAGCGAGTGCCAGGTCTGTAGCTTGTAGTGCCGTCAAATGGAGCACCAAATATTACAATCTGGCTTTCTTCATATTCATTATCACAGCCGATAAAAGTATGTATATTTTTATTCATGGCTTGCCTTTAATAAGTCAATAACATAGTTTGGCAGAGCAAAAGCACCAGTATGAATATCTGTATTATAATATTTTGTTTTAAGCCCTAATTTATTCCATTTTTCAGCATCTAAATCTTTTACAGGGTCATATTTTTTAGAAGCAAATCCAAAAAGCCAATGGCCTGATGGGTAAGTAGGAATATGAGCCTGATAAACTCTGCATACAGGGAAAAATTCTTTTATTCTTTTATGAGCTCTCTGCATTGATTTTGCATAGCTGTCATAATATGGTGTTTCATGCTGGTTTACAAGTATGCCGTCTTCTTTTAAAGCATTAAAGCAGTTGCCGTAAAACTCTTTTGTAAAAAGACCTTCGCCAGGACCAAAAGGGTCAGTAGAATCTACTATAATTAAGTCATATTCCTGAACTTTTGTGCGGACAAATTTTAAGCCGTCTTCAAAAATAAGGCTTACTCTTTCATCATTCAGTTTGCATGCAGTCTGTGGCAGATATTTTATACATACATCTACTACCATTTTATCGATTTCTACCATATCTATATGTTCAATAGTAGAATATCTTGTAAGTTCTCTAACTGTGCCCCCGTCACCTGCACCAATAACAAGCACTTTTTTAATGTTTGGATTAGTTGCCATAGCTACATGAGTAATCATATCATGGTATATAAACTCATCTTTTTCTGTTACCATCATAAGACCGTCAAGAGTGAAAAATCTGCCAAATTCTTTTGACTGAAATACATCAATCCTTTGAAATGGGCTTTGTGCTGAATATAACTGTTCTTCTACTTTTATAGAAAATCTTACATTTTCAGAATGTTCTTCTGTATACCATAATTCCATTTTTATATCTCCTTTAAAACATTAATATTTTCTGCATTTTTATCTTCTGTTCCTGTTAAAGAACAGCCTTTTTCTTTTGAATATATAATATATTCAATAATTTCTTTCGTTATTTTTTCCCCTGGTGCAAGTATTGGAATACCAGGCGGATAGCTCATAATAAATTCGCCGCATATTAAGCCTTCACTTTCTTTTACAGGCACAGATTTTTTATCGCCATAAAAAGCCTTCTGTGGCGATATTACTACTTCTGGGTTAATATACTCATGGTCAAACATACCTGTTTTTTCGCGTGCATATAGTCTTTTTATCTCAGAAAGTGATGATATAAGCCTTTCTATTTCAAAAGCTCTGTCCCCTGCACTGATAATTGCAAGCAGGTTGCCTAAATCACCAAACTCTATTTGTATTTCATATTCATCTCTTAAAATATCATATACTTCAATACCAGCAAGACCAATATCAAGAGTATGAACTGAAAGTTTTGTGCCGTCAAAATCATATATTGTATCATTATTAATAAGCTCTCTGCCAAAGGCATAATAGCCGCCGATTTTATTTATTTCATTTCTTGCATATTCTGCTAAATCAAGTGTTTTTCTAAATATTTCTTTACCATTTAAAGCAAGGTTCATTCTGGCAATATCAAGAGAGCTCATTAAAAGATAGGAACCGCTTGTAGTCTGCGTAAGGTTTATAATCTGCCTTGTGTAGCCTTGATTTACATTTTCGCCAATTAGTAAAAATGAGCTTTGTGTAAGTGAACCGCCAGTTTTATGCATACTGACTGCTGCCATATCAGCACCTGCTTTTATTGCAGGCATTGGCAGATTATCACCAAAATAAAAGTGTGTGCCGTGAGCTTCATCTGCTAAAACAAGCATTCCTGCATTATGAGCAATACGAACTATTTCAGAAATATCTGAGCATATTCCATAATATGTAGGGTTATTTACAAGCACAGCTTTTGCATCTGGGTGAGCAAGTACAGCTTTTTCTACATCTTCTTTTGACATACCAAGTGGAATACCAAGCCTTTTATTTAAGCCGGGGTTTACATATACAGGCTCTGCTCCGCATACTACAAGAGCATTAATCACACTTCTATGTACATTCCTAGGAAGTATAATTTTATTACCAGCTTTGCATGCTGTCATAATCATAGCCTGTACAGAAGAAGTTGTACCGCCTACCATGAAAAAGGCATGTGTTGCACCAAAGGCATCAGCTGCTAATTTTTCCGCTTCTAATATAACAGATACAGGGTGGCACAGGTTATCAAGTGGCTTCATAGAGTTTACATCTACTTTTAAACAGTCCTGACCTAAAAATTCTGTTAAAAGGGGAGTGCCTCTGCCCCCTTTATGTCCAGGCACATCAAAAGGAACTACCCGTTTTTTCTTATGGTTAAGTAATGCTTCATATATAGGTGCAATATTCTGCTGCATATTATTTCTCGTTATATATATTTGTGCCGCTGAATATTTCTATCATTTCTTTGCGAAGGCTGTCTGTGATTTCTAACCGTTTTTTAGGCGGCAGTTCATACACATCAGTTTTAAAAAGATAGTTTTGAAGTTCTATTTCTTTTATAAGCATTTTAGTATGGAATATATTAGACTGATACACATTTACATCTATTGCATCGTATTTAGTTAATGTGGCATCATCTATATAATCCTGTATAGAAGTAATATTATGGTCAATATAATATTTTTTGCCTGATAAATCGCGTGTAAAGCCACGAACTCGGTAATCTATTGTAATAATATCAGAATCAAAGCTGCCTATTAAAAAATCAAGAGCATTAAGTGGAGATATTTCGCCGCATGTGGAAACATCTATATCTACTCTGAATGTTGATATAGCATTATCTGGGTGATATTCTGGGTATGTATGCACTGTAACATGGCTTTTATCAAGGTGAGCAAGCACTGTTTCCCTGTCTGCAAGCAGATAAGTTCCTCTGTTACATGATTTATCTACTAAATGGTCATCTAATTTTTCTTCTGTAATAAGTATAGTAACAGAAGCACCCTGCGGGTCATAGTCCTGCTTGGATACATTTAAAACATGAGCACCAATTATATCTGTAACTTTGCATAATATATTTGTAAGCCTTTCTGAATTATACTGCTCATCAATATAGGCAATATAATCTTTCTGCTCTCTCTGGCTTTTTGCATAGCATACATCATAAATATTAAAGCTTAATGTTTTAGTAAGGTTATTAAAGCCGTACAGTTTGATTTTTTCATCCATTTACATATCTCCCAGTATATCTGCGAGTATATAACACAATGAAAAATGAAAAGGGGATAAAAGTGCACAAGACAATGCACTACAAACAAGAGTCTATACAGCAAAGACTTACTCTTACTACTCTCAAATAATTGACCGTTTCACAAGTTTGTGTTAAATACACGCATGGTTGTAAAGTAACCAACTCATAAAATTTGAGCTTTTAACTCAATCAAAGTATTCGGCAGTTGACCTGGCTGTCCGTATGGCCATAATTCTAAAATAATTATTAGAATGGTCTGGTAAGTTTTTCTGTATAAATAATACTAAAACTTAAAGCAAGCATTTAGCATACTTTATTTTTAATGTCAATAATTTTTTAATATAAAATAAGTATTTTTATAAAATAATGATAAATTTAATAGTTTTTATATATTATTGATATATATATGTTTTATTGCATATGAAATAGTCATATAAATGATTTTTATATGATTTGCATGTAAATTTTTATATAAAATCGTTGTTTTTTCATAAAAAACTGGATAAATGTAAGATATTTTAATGAAAAAAATGAAAAAAAGTATATATTTTTGCTCTGATATATATTGATAAAAATATTATATTAGTATTATCAATATATTACAGAGAATAATTTGAATATTCTCTGTAATATAGTAATTTTTTATTTTTTTAGAAAATTAAGTACATCTTGATAAACCTGCTCTTTATTTACTTCATTAAGCACTTCATGGAGCATATCCTTATACACTATGTTTTCTATATTTTTATATCCTGCTTTTTTAAGAGAAGATATGCTGTCTGCAATACCTTTTTCACCTTTTGTAACAGGGTCTTTTTCGCCACTTATGCTTAATATTTTAAGCTCTGGATTCTGGCATTTAAAAGCACTAATATTATGCAGTTCTTTCATTCCTTTAAATATATTGTATATTGATATATTTATATATTTATATCCTGTACAGAAAGGGTCTGATTTATACTGTGCCATAGTTTCTGGGTTTGAGCATACCCATGAAGTATCATCGTTATCTGCAAAAGTTTGTAAAATAATACTGCTTCCTTTTTCCCTTTTAACAGTATTAATTATTTTACCAAGCACAAGACCAAGATTTACAAAATTATTATAAGCAACAGTACCGCTTAACACAAGTTTTGTAAGTTCAGCATCATAATTCTGCAAATATGTTCTTGCAATCATAGAGCCGTAAGAATGGCCTATCATATATAAAGGTACATCTTTATATTTTGATTTTATATATTTTGTAATTTCATACTGGTCTTTTACAAGTAAATGGATATCTGCCATATACCCTAATGGGTATTCATCATTTACAGAAAAGCCATGGCCTCTGTTATCAGACATAAATACAGCATATCCATTATTTTTAAGATATTCTGCAAAATCATAATATCTTCTTTTATGTTCTTTTAATCCGTGTACTATCTGCACAACTGCTTTTGGATTATCAATTTCTGCAGAAGCCATACTTAATTTAAGAGAGTCAAATGTGTTAATGGAAAATTCATTCATAAAATTACCCCGATTTAGTATAATGTTATTATAGTATTATTTACGAAAAAAGAAATAATAAAATTAAGTATAAAGCCGCATTTATTGCTGTATATTCATAATAATCTTTTTATAAATCCGTATAAACTTATAAAAAACTCTTTTCATATTTAAAAAAGTTGCTACAATATATATATTAAAATTATGGCGGTATATTATGATAATTACAAATGTTGATAATAATGATTTAGAAAGTATTTTTTCTATACAGGAAAGCGTTTTTAAAGAAGAACCGCTTTTAACAGGGCTTGATTACTTTAATCAGGTTACATCACTTGATGACTTAAAAGCCTGCTTTGAAAAGTATGATTTTTTAAAAGCAGTAGATGATGACGGCTCTATATCTGGTCTTATATGTGCAAAAGAAAATAATAATACAGTATCTATAATGGCAGTAATGGTGAAAAAAGAAAGGCGTAATAAAGGAATAGGTAGAAAACTTGTTTTTGCTGTTGAGCATCTTTATTCTGGTATCCGCTGTGAAATACAGACTCCAGATACTATGCCTAAAAATATAGCCTTTTACGAAAGTATGGGATACAGTGTTTGTAAAAAAGAAAATAATACAAAAGGGGAGCAGATTATTACATTTGAAAAATTAAGAGAAATACATTAAAACTGCTGATAATTTTATAGTTAATATTTATAATATACTGCTTATATTTTAATAATTTTAGGTAATGTTGATTATGGTAATCTTTTGATAAGTGTAACTTCGTTGCCTTTTTGGTTATATTTGATTTCAGAAAAATACATTCTTGTGATAAATATACCCCTTCCATGAAGTTTTAAAAGATGTTCTGTATCAGTAGGGTCTGGAAGTTTTGTTGTATCAAAGCCTTTGCCTTGGTCTGTAATAGTAACTGTTAGTGTATTATCTCTTAAATCAATATTTATGTGTGTAGTTCTTTCTGCCAGTCTTTTATCACTAAGCCTTTCATTTAAAAGGTCATAATATGTACCTTCTTCTGTAGCCTTAAATTTTTCATCTGCAGTAATCTCTAAATTACCATGTTCAATAGAATTGGTAAGCATTTCAGATATTCCTACACGCATTTTTTCAAGCTCAGAAAATTTAAAAAACAGCACAAATTCTGCTGTCATAGCATATACAAGCCTGTCTATATTAAAGAAATCATTTGATATTGTATATTCTTTATGGAACACATAAGGCATAAGAGAAGGGTAATAGTTTGTAAGTAAAGCACCATGAAAAACAATATCCACTAAAAGACGCAGATGAGTATGGTTGAAGCTTTCCTTTAAGCAATATACATTATTAAGCACTTTATCATTTGTGATAACGCATGTTTTACCTGCTGTAGAAAATGCTTCAGCTAAATCTTTCTGGTCAGTAATAATAACGATAAAAGGTTCGCCATCAAGTTCTTCTGGAGTAGTTATAGTGTGAATGGCAATCTTTTCTTCCTGACAGAAAGATTCGATTTGTTCTAAAAAATCTTTATTTTGGATACAAACTATTATTCTTTTCATAACTTCTTTACTCTACCATACCTACTAAAAAAATCAATATAAAATTATAATATTGAATAAAAAAATATAAAAAAATATTTTTACATTGTCTAATTTTATTCTATATTATATATATAGTCAAGAGGTATGATATATGCAGTTGTGTGCAGAATGTAGAAGAATTATTAAATTATGGTTTTTATTTGCAATTATATTTTATGTAACATCAAAGGGTTATAATATTCCTGCAGCACTTTTTATGATGCTTGCAAGTATTGCTCTTTTTGCTTCTCTTGGTTTCTGGGCAGCAGTTATAGAAGTTTTTACCATTTTTTTACCTGTCGCAGTGTTATATTTTATTACTGATAATATTTTTGCTGTATATCTTATACCACTTACAAATATTCTTTTGATTATGTCTTACAGGGCAGGCAGGCTGCCGGCAGCGTTTCTTTCTTATGCTTATATTATTTTCTGGTCATACTTAACTTATGTTTCATATACATCATTAATAGATTATGTAGTTATTGCAGTATGTTTTTTAAATATGCTGCTTCATATAAAAGGACTTTTTATAAAAGCAGAAGAATCTCTTAAATGGTCTTATATTACTGAAATTAATGATGAAACATCAGTTAAAGTTTTATCATCACTGCAGGAAGGTCTTTATGATATAAAAGGCGAAATTACTGCACAAGATAATATAGAAAAAGCAGAAAATAATATTGTTATTTATGCAGAAGCAAAATATGCAGCACTAAATATGTCGTTTATTCATAAGCTGTATAAATTTCTGCCAAAGAGTAGAAACAGTAAAGCATATATAATATATAAATCTCCATTTTTTCCAGAAATGGCATATATTCCTTTATGGTTGATGCTTTATATGAAAGGGTATAAAGTTATGGGCAGGGCTTATTATGTAGAAGGACTTGCAGAAATAAAAACAGCTAATATATATTTTGCTGCTCAAAAAGAAATGCTGCAGGTTATCTCAAAAGGAATGTATGATATATCTGACGGCTTTAAATCTGCACTGCCTTTATATGTGCACCTTTCTCCCTTTGCATTAATAAGTACAGTGTATCATTATATAAAATATAGGCTTACTAAAGAAAAAACTGTTTAATTTTATGGATAATCTGGGTAATCATCACAGTTAAACCATTTAGAATTGCCAAATTCTTCCTGAGAAAATATACATTTTCTGTTTTCATTATATATCATAGTGATTTTTGTTCTTTCATCTATTGGCCTTGTGCTGTTTATAAAATCAGAAATATCAACAGTAACATAGCCGTATTGATAATGATAAAATTTTAATGTGCCGTTATCGCTGTAAAAATCAAACCTGTAGTTTGTTTCATCTTTTGGCATATCAAGCCTTAATGTAATAGTTTTTGATGCAAAAGGGTCTTCTGCTGTAATATTATCAGTGCTGTATGTGGCATTTTTTATAACAAGTCCGAATATTGTCATATTATCAGAGCCTGTGCTTTCGTTTATTTTAATATTAATATCTTTTGCTTCAAGCTCATAATTAAGATGCTTTGTACCGTCAGATGCTCCCTTGTAATTTGCCCATATTCGCTGTTTTGCAGCTGTATTTTGATAGTCTACTGTAACTTTTCTTGGAGTTGTGCTTGTAAAATCATTTAAACAGTAGTTAAAATAATTTATAAAACATTCAAATGTATAGTTATCAGAATATGCAATATCTCTTAAACGCTTAGCATTATATGCCCTGTATCCTGTACTTGCAGGGCAGGTGGATAAATTATCGTGGTAAGTATCTAAATTTGCATATGTTTCATCATCTAAAAAAATGGCAGGAATAAGTGCACTAACACTTGTATTATACAGTTTTTTAGCAGTATTTATGCCGTCTACAACTTTTTTTGCCATAACTTCTGCATCAGTATAACCGTTAAAATAGGCATGGTTAGTCTGCCCCACATATCTTGAATAATATCCAAACCAGTTTTCATATTCTGTGTCGTATTCTCCGCCGCTGCCGCAGGAAATAAATATAAGTGAAAAAATAAATACTGATAATATTTTAATACTTCTCATTCAGTGCCTGTTCTAATATTTTTAATCTTTGGACTGCTAAATCATCAGGAAGTCCCATACTTCTTAATGCATTTAAGCGTATTTTCTCATTTTTTACAAGGTTTAAAGTCCATGTTTTCTTACTGTCTATGACAGATGCTTTATCAATAAGTTCAATTGCATATTCCGGGTCTTTATCTACAATATGATTTGCTGCCTGCCTGAATGCATAGCTTTTTATTCTTTCGCTTGATAAAGAGCTGTTTGCTATTTTTAATAAGTAACCAATATCACCTGTTTTATAAAATTTAGCCATAGTATCATAAGGAGAAGGGAGTGTTTTTATATCATAATCATTATGGCTTAAAAAGTTTACTATATTTAATTCTTCCTGACATTTACCAAGTGCAGCGAATGCTCTTGCATCTTCTAAAAGAGGCAGACTTTCTTCTGGGTCTGCTGTAACTATAACTATTGCAGTGCGTGCCATATTGCAGAAATTACCCATATCTCTAAATTTAGCAACTGCACGGTTATAGGTATATGATGCCATTCGCTCTCTGCCCTGCAGCTGATAATCTACGGCTCTTTCTACTAAGGTCATACCAAGCACCATATCATCTCTTTGAGTTTTGCTTGAGCAGGCTGTAATTATAATACATAAACATACAGCCAGCATTATTTTAAATTTATTTATCATTTTAAAGGAACTTTCTCCGGTGTTTTTTCATTGCCTATACTAATTGGCCATGTATTTTGTATTTTTAAAATCAATTCATTACCACTTTCAACAATAGATTGTATTTCACTTCTTAATTCATCTAAATTTTCTGTTCCGTCTGCTGCATTTTGTGAAGCACGCTCTAAGTTTGCTGCTATCTGGTCAAGTCTTGAAACAATAGGGGCAATAATACGCACCATATTCTGCACTTCACCTACTACTTCATTTGTGCCTACAACAATCGGTTCGGAGTGCTCATCAAATACTTCTAATGAGCGTTTTAATGTAACACTTCCGCTTTCTACATTATGTGCCATACGCACAGCAGATTCACTGAAACTTCTTAAATCGTTTAAGAAATTCTGAATTTCATTCTGTACAACATCTGAGCGTAAATATCCTAAAGAGCCTTCTTTATTGGCAATATCAGAGCCAAGAGAGCCAAGACCACGCATAAGTTTATTAAAGTCGCCGTCTTTATCAGCAAATCTAATTAAGATAGTATTTACACTGGCAACAATTTCTCTTAAATCAGCCACAACAGGTGTTACCTGTTCTAAAATACCCTGCAGTCCCTGGTCTCTTTTAAGGCTGAAAATACTGCCTGTTTCAATATTTGGTGATTCGCTTTGCAGGTTTGTTTTTACATCAATATAGCTGTTTCCTATAATATTCTGCAGACTTAAAGAAAATACAGAATCCTGCCTAATCCATTTAACATATTTAGTAGGAATACCTATCTGCATAATAACACGGCCGTCATCCTGCAGTGCTAAATCGTTAACTCTGGCTATCTGGAAACCTGCATATTTTACAGGCATACCTTTTGCCAGATTTTCGCCAGTATCAGTATATACATCTATATAAACTTTTGTTGTAAAAATATCACGGCTTATACCGATAGCAATAACAAGTGCTATGATTATAACAACAGCAATAACAACAAAAAGTCCTACTTTTATTTCTAAATTTTTAAAACGAGGGTCTGCCATGAGTTATATGGTATCTCCTTAAAATCTGAGTTTTTATATTCATCAAAATATCTATAATTTTCTACTACAGTTACTTCAACCCCTTCAACATCTTTTATAAAATGTATAAATGGTGAGTAGTCATCAGTTAAAAGCATCCTGTGAGGCAGAAAGAAAAATATATGCTCTGGCTTTCTAATAGATGCCCGCAGATATTTTACTATTAAAAGTTCAAATTCGTTTAATTTTTTAGGCTTATAATACATAGCATGAGCCATATTGTATTTTTTAAGCATATTTAATACAATTTCTTCTGCTTCTTTGCGTTTTACATTTTCAAAATACTGTAAAGGCAGTGCAATATTTTCGCAAATAGAAAGCGTTGCAATTAATGGGATATTGTAAGATACTATACTTACATTACTCCATATAGTTTTTTTCATTAACTCACTCTGCATTGTGTCGGCTAAATAATTAGCTTTTAATGTTACAATGTTTTTCATATAAAAATTTCCCCTAAAATGATGATGATAATAAAGGTAAAAAATATACCAATCATAGCACTCATCATTCCTTGAATAAGGGCTGTTTGTGAGTTCTGCATTTTTTGTGCAATATATATAGGGATAGATGCAGCAATAAACCCTATTAATACTGTTTTAAAAACGAATGTTGCTATATCTGATAATGAGATAGTAGAAACAATCTGACTTAAAACATAATCAAGCGAAGTATTTGACTGGAAGCTCAATAATGTATAGCCGCCAATAATAGCAAGGGTAGAAAAATATATGGAAAGCACAACCATAGATACTACACTTGCAGCTACCCGCGGAAAATATAAATATATATAAGGGTCAATATTCATAGCTTCTAATGCTTTAATTTCCCTGTTAAATTTCATCATACCTACATCAACAAGCAAAGTTGTAGATGTTCTTAATATTATAAGTATACCACTTATTAATGGCCCTGTAATTCTTATGATAACAGTAGTTAATATTGGCCCAATGTTAGGTGCGGCGTCAAGAGCAATAAGCACTTTTGTAATAGTGCCAACTAATGTCATACCTAAAAGCAGAGCAGTAATAGTCATAATAACAATAAGCTCAAAGCCTGAAAAATATATCTGTTTTAATACAGCCATATGCACTGCAGGTGAATAAGAATATTTACTGAAAATACCCTTTGATGAAACCTGTAAACAGAAAAGACTGTGGCCTTTAAAAAAATTACCAATGGCTATAACATTTGAGCCTATTTTATATAATAGTTTATACATACTAATATACTACACTTTTTTTTGTTTAATATCAATAGATTTTAAAAAGAATATAATTTTTATGGTAAATTCTAAAAACGATTGCGAAAAAAATAGTAAATAAAAAAGTGGTTGTTAAATCTCTTTAAATAAAATAATATTTTTTAGCCAAAAAAATAAAATAAGGAGACAACAACCA
>CALUWI010000011.1 GCA_944324465.1 uncultured Mucispirillum sp.
TTTCTATAAGATTTTGTCATCTACTGGCATAGCCAGTAGTTTTTGGTTTCGCTACGCTCAACTCTCTAAAGAGTTAAAAAAATGGAACAGGTAAAAACCTGTTCCACTTTCTACAAAAAGGAGGGAGTTTATTTAAATGCATTACTATGCAAAAAAATACTGAAAATACTCTGTTTTATTTGTTTTCCTACTTACTATATAGGAAATATACATAACAAATGTAAAAATAAAAAGTTTTTTTATTTTTTTCTCCACAATCTCTACAAAATTCATATGATTTATTTTTTTCTTTTTATATTTCCCTTATTTTTCACTTGTTTATTATGTAAAAATACTTTATAATTTTTGCAAAAATAATATTAATCATACAAAAATAAGGGGATTGATATGTTTGAAACTTTTTATAAGTCTTTCAGCCAGAAAGTAGATACTGCTAAAAATAAATTTGGCAGACCACTTACACTAACAGAGAAAATATTATATGCTCACCTTTTTCATGAAAATGAATTAAAGGATTATAAACGCGGCGAAGACTATGTTAACTTTAAGCCAGACAGAGTTGCTATGCAGGATGCTACAGCACAAATGGCTTTATTACAATTTATGAATGCAGGCAAAAAGAAAGCTGCTGCAAAAGCTTCTGTTCACTGTGACCACCTTATACAAGCATATAAAGGTGCTGAAATAGACTTACCAGAAGCAGAAAAAACTAATAAAGAAGTATATGAATTTCTGCAAAGCGTTGCAGCAAAATATGGTATAGATTTTTGGAAACCAGGTGCTGGTATTATTCATCAGGTAGTACTTGAAAATTATGCTTTTCCTGGCGGTATGATGATTGGCACAGATTCTCACACTCCAAATGCCGGTGGCTTAACTATGGCTGCTATTGGTGTTGGCGGTGCAGATGCTGCAGATGTTATGAGCGGTATGGAATGGGAATTAAAAATGCCTAAAATTATAGGTGTTAAGCTCACAGGCAGTTTAAAAGGTTTTGCTTCACCAAAAGATATAATTTTAAAACTTGCTGGTATTTTAACAGTAAAAGGCGGCACAAATTCTATTATAGAATATTTTGGCGAAGGGACATTATCACTTCCTGCAACAGGAAAATCAACAGTATGCAATATGGGTGCAGAAGTTGGTGCAACAACATCTATCTTCCCTTTTGACAGCCACACTGCTGATTACTTAAATGCTACTGGCAGAAATGATGTGGCATCTCTTGCTGAAAAATATAAAGAATACTTAAAAGCAGATGATGAAGTTTTAAATAACCCTGAAAAATATTATGATAAAGTTATAGAAATAGATTTAGACAGCTTATCCCCTTATGTTAACGGACCATTTACTCCAGATGCTGCATCTAAAGTAAGCGAAATGGCTGCAAAAGTTACTAAGAATAACTACCCAGATAAAGTAGAAGTTGCTCTTATTGGCTCATGTACTAACTCATCATATCAGGATTTAGGAAGAGCTGCTAATTTATTAGAACAGGCTGTTGCTAAAAATATACCATTAAAAGCTGAATTAATTATTAATCCTGGCTCTATTTTAGTTTTAGAAACAGCTAAAAGAGATAAGATTATAGATACTTTTAAAAATGCTGGTGCAGTTATTATGACAAATGCCTGTGGTCCATGTATTGGTCAGTGGAAAAGAATAACTGATGATAATGAAAGAAAAAATACTATTGTAACTACATTTAACAGAAACTTTGCAAAACGAGCAGACGGCAACCCTAACACTTATGCTTTTATAGTTTCACCAGAAATGGCTGTAGCTTATGCAATCTCTGGCAGATTAAGTTTTAATCCTGAAAAAGATACTGTTAAAGATAAAAACGGAAATGATGTAATGCTTTGTGCTCCATCATGGGATGCTTTACCAAAAGAAGGATTTGTGAAATGTGATAAAGGCTTAATCACACCGCCAGAAAATGGAGATGATATTACTGTAAAAATAGATGCCTCATCTTCAAGGCTTCAAATATTAAAACCTTTTGCAAAATGGGACGGCTGCGACATACAAGATGCTGACCTTTTAATAAAAACAAAAGGAAAATGCACTACTGACCATATATCTATGGCAGGACCATGGTTAAAATTCAGAGGCCATTTAGAAAATATTTCTGATAATATGCTTATGGGTGCAGTAAATGCTTTTAATGATAAAACAAACAAAGTAAAAAATAACTATACTCATGAATATTCTGCTGTTTCTGCTGCTGCAAAATATTATAGAGATAATAAAAACGGCTCTATAGTTGTTGCAGAAGAAAACTATGGCGAAGGCTCATCAAGAGAGCATGCTGCAATGGAGCCAAGATTTTTAGGTGTAAAAGCTATTATTGCAAAAAGCTTTGCAAGGATACATGAAACTAACTTAAAAAAACAAGGTATGCTTGCCCTTACCTTCCAAAATAAAGATGACTATAATCTTGTACAGGAAGGCGATTTAATATCTATTACAGGCTTAAAAGATTTTGCGCCTAATAAAGAACTTATTGTTACTTTAAAACATACTGACGGCAAAACAGATACATTTAAAGTAAACCATACATATAATATGCAGCAGATAGAATGGTTTAAAGCAGGCTCTGCATTAAATAACTTAAAAAAATAATGGTGATTTATGGCAAAAATTGTTAAAGAAAATAATAAATTAATAGTTCCTGATACATTAACTCTGCCATTTATTGAAGGCGATGGAGTTGGTGCAGAAATAACAAATGTATGCAAAACAATAGTAGACCATACAGTAAATACTGTTTATAAAGGTGCAAAAAAAATAGACTGGCTTGAAGTTTTAGGCGGTGAAAAAGCTTATAATAAAACTGGCAAATGGCTGCCTGAAGAAACAATGAATACTTTTAAAGAATATTTAATAGGTATTAAAGGACCATTAACAACACCTGTTGGCGGCGGTATCAGGTCTTTAAATGTTGCATTAAGGCAGGAGCTTGATTTATTTGTATGCCTTAGACCAGTAGAATGGTTTAAAGGTGTTTCTTCTCCATTAAAAGAGCCAAATAAAGTAAATATGGTAGTTTTTAGAGAAAATACTGAAGATATATATGCAGGTATTGAATGGGAAGCCGGCACACCTGAAGCTGAAAAGTTTTATAAATTTTTACATGATGAAATGAATGTAAAAAAAGTCCGTTTTCCAGCAACATCATCTTTTGGTGTAAAACCTGTATCAAAAGAAGGCTCATCAAGGCTTGTAAGGGCTGCTGTGCAGTATGCTATTGATAATAAAAAACCATCTGTAACATTAGTCCATAAAGGCAATATTATGAAATTTACAGAGGGCGGCTTTAAAAAATGGGGTTATGAAGTAGCTGAAACTGAGTTTGCAGATGTTACTTTTACTATGAACCAGTATAACAGCATAAAAAAAGAAAAAGGTGCAGAAGCAGCAGATAATGCTTATAAAAATGCAGTAGAAAACGGCAAAATAATTATAAAAGATAATATTGCAGATGCATTTCTTCAAAATACATTATTAAAACCAGAAGATTATTCTGTAATTGCAACACTTAACTTAAATGGTGACTATATTTCTGACCAGCTTGCAGCTATGGTTGGCGGTATTGGTATCGCTCCTGGAGCAAATATTAACTATAATACAGGCCATGCAATATTTGAAGCAACTCACGGAACAGCACCAGATATTGCTGGGAAAAATATAGTTAACCCATGCTCTATGCTGCTTTCTTTTGCTATGCTTTTTGAGTATATCTCTTGGCAGGAAGTAAGTGATAAAATAAAAAATGCTCTTGTAGAATCTTTTGGAAAAGGATATGCTACCCATGATTTAGCAAGGTTTATGGATAACGGTACAAGCCTTTCTACAACAGATTTTGCTGACAATATTATAAAATTAATTAAATAGGTGAAGTAAATAATGAGTTATGATAGTTTTTCTGAAGAATGTGCTACCATCAAAGAACATTTAATTTATGATTTATCTGATGCTATGCGTGAAGCAACTACAATGGATTTAAGTCTTTTTAAAAAATACAATGTTAAAAGAGGACTTAGAAATGAAGACGGCACAGGGGTATTAGTAGGTCTTACAAGAATTGGTAATGTTGTAGGTTATGAGAAAACAGAAGCTGGTCTTACACCTATTCCTGGTAAATTATTTTACAGAGGTATTGATGTTAATGATATGGTTCATGCTCTTTTAAAAGAAAAAAGGCTGGGATTTGAAGAAGTATCATACCTTTTATTATCAGGCAAACTGCCAAATAAACAGCAGCTTGAAGAATTTAAATGCTTAATAGCTCAAGAAATGCCATTAGAGAAAAAAACAAGGCTGCATTTAATTGATTTAGAAGGCTCTGATATAATGAATATACTTGCAAGAACTGTTCTTGAAATGTATATATATGATAAAAACCCAAATGATGTATCTCAAGGCAACTTAATGAGACAGTCACTTTATCTTTTATCAAAATTCCCAACAATTATATCTTATGCTTACCATGTTCTCCGTCATGCTTATAATGGCAGAACTATGCACATAAGACACCCTAGAGAAGATTTATCTATTGCAGAAAATCTTTTATTTATGATTAAAGGTGAAGAATATACAGAGCTTGATGCCCGCACTCTTGATTTACTTTTATTATTACAGGCAGACCATGGCGGTGGTAATAACTCAACATTTACTGTTCGTGTTACAAGCTCAACTATGACAGATACATATTCATCTATTGCTGCAGGTATAGGCTCATTAAAAGGACCACTTCATGGTGGTGCTAATTTAATGGTGGCAGATATGCTTGACCATTTAAAAGAAAATATCAAAAAATGGGATGACCAGGATGAAATAGATGCATATTTATATAAAATACTGAATAAAGAAGTGTATAATAAAACAGGGCTTATATATGGTATAGGTCATGCAGTATATACTATTTCTGACCCAAGAGCAGTTCTTTTAAAAGAATTAGCAAGAGATTTAGCAAAAGAAAAAGGCAGAACAGAAGAAATGGCCTTTTTAGAATTAATTGAAGCACGCTCAATTGAAGCATTCAGCAACTTTAAAAAAGGCACAACAAAACGAGTATCCAGTAATATAGATTTCTACTCTGGCTTTGTTTATGATATGATAGGTATACCAAAAGAAATATTTACTCCACTTTTTGCAATGGCAAGAATTGTTGGCTGGTGTGCTCATAGAAATGAAGAAATAACTTTTGCAGGCAAAAGAATTATTCGTCCGGGGTACAGCAGTATAGCACCAGAAAAACCATATATAGAAATACAAAACCGTTAAAACTCATTTATATTCCCTTATAATACTTTATGTATTATAAGGGTTTTCTTTTATATATTTAAAATATAACAACTACCCTTTTTGTATAAAATAATTATTTATTTTTTAATTCTTTTAGTATATCATATAATATATCACAATAGTATTATTATAGTATGGTGAGTTAATGAATAAAGTTGCGGTTACATTTGTAATTGTTGTTATTTCTTTAGCAGTTATTATTCAGATGGATTTTTCAGCTGAAGATATTATGCCTGACATTAAACCGCAGTCAGTATCATCTGCTGATATTTATAATCAATACTCCATAGATTACAACCTGCTTAATAACATACAGTATATTAAAGACAATTCCTTATCTTTAAGAGATAACAGACTGTTATCTGTTTTAATTACTCAGGATATGTACGGAATTAAAAAATTAATCAATAAAA
The DNA here is from genome assembly GCA_944324465.1 of uncultured Mucispirillum sp. Taxonomy (GTDB): domain Bacteria; phylum Chrysiogenota; class Deferribacteres; order Deferribacterales; family Mucispirillaceae; genus Mucispirillum. The sequence goes on from CALUWI010000011.1 coordinate 5,724, forward strand.
TTAGTTCGCCTAATATTATATATCATTACCAGACAGAAGATTACAGTGCAGCTATTCCTTTAATATTTCTAGCCATTGGCAGCGAAAATAATGAAATAATAGATGCTGTATTTGCACTTCCAAATATTAACCTTTCAGTTATTGCAAAACTTCCTATGAATGATACTGACGGCAGAACAGTATTAACTAATGTAAGCCCGTTAGCTTATGCAGTATATATTAATAATATTTATGCGGTTGAAAAACTTATTAAGCTGGGAGTAGATGTTAACCAGAAAATGCCAACAAACAGAACAGCAGCGTTTTTTGCAAGAACAAAAGCATGTCTTGATTTATTAATTAATAATGGTGCAGATATTAATGCAAAATCACTGCCAGGCAATACTCCATTAATTCAAGCAGTTATTAGAAATAATTTAATTGTAGCTTATGAATTAATTTCCCACAAAGTAAACCCTAACCAGCATAATAAAGCAAATGCTACCCCATTAACAATTGCAATTAATAAGAAAAATATAAATATGGTAAAAATGCTTATAGCTAATGGAGCTGATGTAAATTATTTTGCTTCAGCCAGCCAGGCTCCTCTTATGATTGCTGTTGGCAATGCAGACTTACAGATATTTAATCTTCTTATAAATATGGGTGCAGATGTTAACCATGTAAATAAACTAGGTAAAACATGTATTTATTATATGCAGGCTTTTCAAGAACAGTGGACTATATGGAGAGCTATGGTAAAAGCATTAAAAGGCAAAATAAATATAAATCATCAGGATATAAATGGCGATACAGTGCTGCATATAAATCCTGAAAGATACTGGCTTTATAAAGAATTAAATCCAGATTTAAATATACAAAATAACCATGGTGATACACCGCTGCATATACTTATGCGTAAATCTGATAATACAGATATTATTCTTTCGCTGATAAAAGGCGGTGCTAAAATAGATATACAAAATAAAGATAATGAAACAGCTTTAGATATAGCAGTCGAAAAAAACAATGAAAAAATTATAAATTTAATGAAAAATACTAACCTTTAATATTTCTCAGCTTAATAAAAAACTCTTTCATCATTTGGCTTATTTCTTCACTCATTATGCCTGATGAGTATTCTACTTTGTGATTTAATTTATTTATATCAAAAATATTAGCAACTGATGAAACACCGCCAAATTTTGGCTCATTTACTCCAAAATATACTTTATCTATTCTTGCATGTAAAATAGCTCCAGCACACATAATACATGGTTCTGCAGTAACATACAAACAAGCACCATTTAACCGCCAGTCGCCAGTATTTTTACATGCTTCATATATGGCTTCTATTTCTGCATGGCTTAAAGGGTTTTTATTCGTTTCCTTTTTATTATATCCTGTCCCTATTATCTTATCATCTTTAACAATAACTGCACCAACAGGAACTTCCATAATATTTAATGCTTTCTGTGCTTCTGCATATGCAAGCTGCATATATTTTAAGTGGTTATCCATTATATAGAAAGCCTAATCATTCCTGCAAAAAGTACAGCAGCAGTTTCTGCTTTTAATATAGTATCTATTGGTGTATATGCTTTAAAACCAGCATTTATCAAATAATTATATTCTTTATCAGTAAAACCGCCCTCTGGTCCAATTATCATAGAAATATTTTTAGAAGTAACTGCAGGCATAGATTTTACACCCTGCCTTTCATGAAATAATATATTTTCATCTGCTAAAGGTTTTATTCTTTCTAATTTCTGAGCAGGGTGAATTTCAGCTACCACTTCTCTTTCGCACTGCATGGCAGCTTCCTTTGCTATCTGCACATATCTTTCATAAGCAGATGATTTTAAAGAATCTAAACTTCTGTTTGAAATAACAGGTATAATATCAGTTACACCAAGCTCTGAATATTTTTCTATAATAAAATCCATATATTCTCGTTTTGCCACGCACTGATATACAGTAAACTTGTAATCAGGCTTTATAACAGGCCGGCTTTTTAATATACGAACCTGCACACCACGCTTGCCGGCAATATAGATTTCACCTTCAGCTAAATATTCATTTGTTAATACTTCTACAATATCGCCCTGCTCTGCACGCAGAACAGTTTTTAATTTTCTTGACTGGTTTTCATCAAGCTCTATAACAGGTGATATTTCACCATCAAAATAAACTCGTCTTAATCGTCGCATTTAATTAACTCAAAAGTATAGTTGCCATTTTCATCTATAATCATAGCAGTTAATTTGCCACCATAACAGCAGCCTGTATCTATATTAATACTTATAACTTCCCCTGCACTGTCTTTATAGATTAATGGAGAAACATTATTTAATTCTTCAGCAGTAGAATTTTTATTAACTATTGCTTCATGGCCATTTACAAGGATATAATCAAAATACATTGATTTATAAGTTTTAGTTTTTGTATGCCAAAGATAAGGATAATGCCTTGTTTTTTCTTCTTCATTACATTTTTCATACTGCTTATTAGGCAGTGTATCAAAAAATGCAGGACCTGCATGGGATAAAAGAAACTTATGTTTTTTAGTATGTTCTATATAGTATTCTTTAAACCCGTTAAAAAATTCCATATACGGCAGAAAATACGGTGTTATTTCCCACTGAGTTTTTTTGGCAGCTTCTTCCATAGTTATACCCATAAAAGAAGCAACAGTGCTTAACCCTACTCTTTCATGCCAGATAAAATCAGGATATCTTCCTTCATTTGCTACTGAATTAATAAGCATATCTTCATGGTTGCCACGAAGGAATGTCATTAAACATTCCCCCTGCCTGTCCATTAAAAACTCTACTACTTCTTTAGAATAAAGTCCCCTGTCTACAATATCTCCAAGAAAAACTATGCGGTGTATTAAATATTTATCAAGCAGAGTATAGTAGAGTTTCTTTAATGTTTTTATGCTGCCATGAACATCACCAATAACAGCTAACATTTTTTAAGCCTCACACCAGTCCATTCATTAATAGTTATACGCTCATCTATTATATAACCTTTACAAAGCTCATCTTTCACACTGTCAAATTCTCTATCCAGTATACCAGAATATATAACATACTCAGAAGATAATCTATTAACATTATCTTTTATAGCAAGTAACACACTGGAAATAATATTAGCACATACTATATTGTAAGATTTATCTTTTATATCTGCAATATCTCCAGTCCATGCATCAATATTTGAGCAGTTGTTATTTTTAATATTTTCAAGACAGTTATCAAGTGACATTGGGTCAATATCAAAAGCATCTATATGTAATGCTTTATTCATAGATGCTGCAATTGCTAAAATTCCACTGCCTGTTCCAACATCAAGAATATTTTTACCGCTGCATACTTTACTTAAAAGTCTGGCTGCAATTTTAGTTGTAGGATGAACCCCTGTTCCAAATGCAAGTGATGGATTAATATATAAAGTTCGTCTGTTATCTTCAAATGTTTTACCTTTTTCAAAAATAAAGTAAATATCATCTGTAAGATAATCTTCCTGAATATATTCTTTCCATTTTTCCTGCCAGCCTGTTTCTTCTGTATCTTTTGACTCAAAAGGAATACCAAGCTCTTTTAAAATATCAGAAATATCATCACTTGAATAAATTAAATAAGTTTTCTGGCCTTTAAATTCTTCTTCTCCGATGAAGGCCTCTGCTTCTTCTAATAAAAGACGAAGTGCATCGGGGAGTATTTGTAATCTGTATTCAATCATACTTAATTATATTGCATATAAAAAAAAGTTGCAATATATTATTGAAATATAATAGAATTCTTGTTATAGATACATTATGAGATTATCAGTATATTGTGCAGAAAAATTTAAAATTTCAAGAAGACAGGCAAAAAATGCTTTAAAAAACGGCCTAATTTCTATTGATAAAAGCATTATTAAAAAAGATATAGAAATAACAGGCACTGAAAATATTATTGCAGATTTTAATATAAAACAGTTAGATTATAACTTATCTGACTATCTTTTATACCAAGATAATAATTATGTATTTTTATATAAACCACCATTTTTTCATTCTGAAAGACTGCATATTGATGATGATTTAACAGTAAGTGATATTTATAAAAACTTTCCAGAATACAGCCCACTTTCAAGGCTTGATTATGAAGCTGATGGCATTATAGGCATGATTAATAAAAATACACAGCTTCATAATATTTCTAAATCATACTATGCATTTGTAAATGGCGAATTTCCAGAATATATCAAACTTTCAAAAAAAATAGATGCAGATAATAAGAAAAAAGTAAAAGTATTAGATAGTAATGATACAGGCTTTCCAGCAGTTATGAAAAGAATAAAATTTAACGGCAAAATAAGCCTTATAGAAGTTACTCTTGAAAAAGCTGCAAGGCATCAGGTGCGGGCATTTTCTGCTTACTTAAATCATTCTATTATAGGTGATAAATTATATAACGGACTACCCTTTGAAAGACTCTGCCTGCACTGCTTTAAGTATACTATTAACGATAAAACTTATTACTGCCAAAATCAGACAGAATATTTTCTACAGATATATAACCAGTTTTAATATAAATATTTTATAATATCTTTGTGGTCATTAATAATAGGTGCATTGTGTAAATGTTTTCTATATGATAAAAAAAATGCTCCGCTTTGTTTTGCTGCATGATAATCTGTCATAGAGTCCCCTAAAAATAATACTTCTTTAGGCTCTATTTTATAGTAATCACATATTTTATATACACCCTCTGGGCTTGGTTTAGGGTTTTCCACATCTCTTGATGTTATAAGACATGAAAAATATTCTCTAATATTAAAATAAGTTAATAAGTCAGATAAAGAACGGCCTCTGTTCGTATCTACTGCCATAAATATGCCTTTTTCTTTTAATAATTCAAGAGCAGCTGGTAAAGTATCTTCTAATATAATATCTTCAAAACCGGCAGAATATGTGCTGTTTTTTATAACATTATATATTCTTTCTTTTATTTCTGGATTTCCTTTTGATATAACATCAACTATACCATCTTCTGTGTAAGAAAGCACTATCCTTTTAAAATTTTCATCAGACCAGTCAGGTATTTCCACGCCACTTTTTTCTGCAAGCCATGAATAATATGATATTATAGCATTATCGCTGTTTACTATTACTCCATCACAATCATATATTACTGCTTTTATCTGCCCCATACTATCAACCTCAAAAAATAGAATACTACTATATATAATTCTATAATTTTTTCAATAGTTTTTATAATATTATTTTTTTGGCATAGTTTATGCTAATATTTAGTTGGAAAAATGTTTTCACAGCTTTGTGGAAAAAATTTCCTACTGATATAATTATGAAAATGATTAAAGTAATTCATACTTTTTGACGAATATAATAACAAAGTATGGGTTCCTTTTATATGGAGGATATATGGAAGGCTTACGAGTAAGTGGTTTAATAAGTGGTATGGATACTGATGCTATTGTTGAATCTTATATGACACAGGCAAAAGCACCAATTAACCGATTAAATCAACAGATAGAAGAATTAAATTATGAAAAAACCACCTATAACAGCTTTATCACAATGATAACAGATGTTAAAAATTCCATGTTAAACTTAAAAATGGAATCCACCTTTAAAAGCAAAACTACAACATCATCTGTAGAAACAGTTGCTTCTGCTACTGCATCAATTACTACCCCTCCTGGAACATACACATTAAAAGTAGACCAGGTTGCAGAACCTGCTTATGCTTCAAGTATATATACAAATAAAGTTGTATCTCAGGTAGGTGCTGGTATAAAAAGTTTTTCTCCATCATTTTCTCCTTATGACCAGCTTGAAGGTACACATACAGTAGATATATACACTGGCTCAAACTATGGATATAATAATAAATGGTTTGCAAAAGATACATTTAAAGGCAATTTAAATGAAACATATATGGTTACCAATACAGGTAAAGCAGATAAAACTTTAGTTAATGGTAACGGCGAGCTTACTCAAGATGTTAAAGGTGATTTCACTTTTGTATATAACTATAATGGCGAACAGAAAAACTTTACAATCAGCATGGATTATAAAGCAGGTACATCGCTGAATAAACTTGCTTCTGATTTAGATTTAGAAATAAATGCAAAACTTGATGCACTTCATGGTAATAATTCTCAGCAGACTATGAAAGTAACTTTAAATTTAGATGATAATGGCTTTAATTTCTCCTTTTATGATGTAGATACTCAAAATGAGATAGAAGTATTAGGATTTGTAGATGCTGCAGATACTGGTGACCCTAGTGACCCAAGTTATGTGCCAACACCTACTTCTAAATTTATTGATGATTTAGGGCTTAATACCAGATATAAACCTCAGTCTACAAAAGAAATAACAAATGTAATGGTATCAACTTCTTCAGAAAAACTTGGTACAAAATTAAATTCTGCTGACCAGGGCGGTTTTTTTTCTCCTGGCAAAATAGAATTTGAAGATGGCAAAGGACCAAAAGAAGGCACTTTTAAAATTTATCAAGATTCTTCTGCAATATGCAGACCTGAAACATATACTACATTCTACGGGGATAAATTTGATAAAATAGCAAATGCAAACCCTGCTATAGAAAAAGAAGAAATTGATAACTGGCTTAATACTAAAATTGGTTCAAAAACTTCTGCTGGTAATACTTTTTTTGATGACGGCACTGTGTTTGAAGATTTAAATGGTGAATTTTATATTAACGGTGTTAAAATAGAAATCACAGACTATAAACAGCTTACCCCAAATGAACTTATGGCTAAAATAAACGGCTCTGGTGCTGGTGTTACCATGACTTATGATTATGATAACAACAGATTCCAAATAAGTAATAATACTGGTGGTGCTGTTGAATTAACTCTTGGAAATGACAGAGATACATCAAAATTCTTTGATATTTTTAAAGTAGGCTTAAATAGTGGTGCAACTTATGTTCGAGGACAGAATAAAGGAACACTTAATACTTCTACTACAATATCTAAACTTGACCCTTCTTTTACATACCCTGTAAAAAGCGGTACATTTACTATTAATGGTGTATCTATTTATGTAGATATTAATAATGACAGTATAGATGATGTAATAAGCAAAGTAAATAAATCTGGTGCTGGAGTTACTATGACTTATGACTCTACAACAGATAAATTTTCTTTAACAAGTACAAATGGAGAAAGAATAAAAGTTGGCGGTCCAAATGATACTTCTACATTCCTTTTATCAACAGGTCTTCTTTATATGCAGACTACTGAACAAACAATAGGAACAGAAGGAAAAGACGCTGTATTCTCTATGAATGGTGTTAAATATACAAGAGATAGTAATGAAATAAGTGATGTTGTACCTGGTATGTCTTTCACTATAAATACAACAGGAACTACTGTATTTAATGTAAAAATAGATACAGATAAGGCAGTAACAGCGCTGGCTGAATTTGCTTCAAAATATAACACATTAATTAATGCTTTAAACCCAACAGAAATTGCTTACAATGATGAATTAAGGGACAATTATGGTGAGCCGTTAACTGATGATAAAAAAGCATCTATGAGTGAAGATGAAATAAAAAAATATCAAGAAAACTATGAAAAAGTGCAGTATTATGACCTTGTAACTAGAAGTTCTGAATTAAAAGCATTAAAAACAAGCATTCGTTCTCAGTTAACAACTACTATTAATTCAGAAAACAGTAAATATTCATCTATTACTGAAGTAGGCATCACTATTGCAGGAAGTGATACAAGAGATATTACTGTTACAAAATTAGGTCTTTTATTTGATGTATCTACTGACCCAGAAGAACTGGCAGAATATATAAAAGAAAACAGTGAGTTTGTATCAATTTTATCAGAAAACCCTGATGATGTTTATAACTTTTTTGCTGACAGCAAAACAGTATATGAAACTGGAACTGACGGTAAAGAAACAAGTAAAATAGTAAATATCGGCTGGGCAAAAGTTTACAGTGATTTTCTTGATACAAATATTAACTCTACATCTGCATTGTATAAAAAAACAAGTACTAACGGTACAATTGAATCTGAGATTTCTTCATTAAAAGAACAAGTAGAATCACAGACTAATAGAGTAGAAATGTATCTTGAAAGGTTATATGCTCAGTTTACTGCAATGGAAGAAAGATTATCTACCCTGCAGCAAAGCTCAAGTTATTTAAGTAATTTAAGCACTAATAGTGCTTCAAAATAAATAAAATAGGAGAAGAATAAATGCAAACAGCCTACCAAAATTATAAAAAGCAAGAAGTTGAAGGTGCTACAAAAGGTAAAATTGTAGTACTGCTTTTTGAAGGAACAATTAAGTTTTTACGCAAAGCATCTAAAGCTATTGATGAAAACAATATTCAAGAAGCACATAATAATATTGTAAAAGCAGAAAACATTTTATATGAATTAATGTCTACTTTAAATATGGATGCTGGAGAAATTGCTGATAACCTTATGCGTCTTTATGACTTTATGATTTGGCAGCTTATTGAAGCAAACAGAGATAAAGATAAAAATAAAGTAGAATCTGTTATTGAGCTTTTACTGCCACTTTGCGATGCATGGAAACAAATTGTAGAAAAAGACAATATTTCTGTAGTAAAAACTCCAGTAAACAGAGAACAGGTTAAATCAATTAACTTTGCTGGATAATTTTTTTATAGACATATTTAAAATAAAAATATATGCTTATTTATAAGGAAAAATATGAGTGCATTTGATGTTATACTGCAGCAGTGTGAAACGCAGGCAGAGAAATTATGCTTTATTGAAATGGATGATAAATATACTGATGAAATAGATATTTTTAATAATTATTTTGTTCAGTTAAAACAGATTATAGAACATGATAAATCATGTGAACCGGAAAAAAAAGTTGGCAGATTATCAGAACTGTTACAAACATTTATAAAGCGTATTCAAGATGAACAGGCGGCAACACAAGAAAAAATTAATAATCTTAATAAAAATAGAAGCATGGTAGGCTATGGTGCAGTAAAATATCAATTTGCTCATAGAATAAATAGGAGATATTAATATTTAAATATGGCAAAAGAATTATACAAGATTACTATTATAGATGAAGATAAAGAACACACTACTCTTTATGCTACAAGCGTTACTCAGGCAGATTTTTTAGGTTTTATTGAAATATCAGGAATAGAATTTCCAAATCAGTCTGATATTATTCTTACACCGGGTGAAGATAAAGCCCACTCTCTTTTTAAAGATACAAAGCGTATAATTATCTCTGGTAATTATATTATCCGCATAGAAGAATTAAAAGAAGATAAAAAAGCACAAATAATTAATATTTTTGATTCGGTTAAAAATTAAAATGAATTTAGTCCAAAAATATATTATTAAAGAGATTATTCCTTTTTTTGTAATAGGTAATCTTTTCTTTATGTTTTTGCTTTTAATGGAAAGAATGGTTACACTGGCAGACCTTTTCTTTTCTAAAAATGTTCCTTTAATTTTACTTGTAGAAACAATAATTTACCTGCTCCCTTCTATATTTTTCATGACAATTCCACTTGCTGGTCTTCTTGCAACATTAATAGCTTTCAGCAGATTATCAGCAGACTCTGAATTAATATCAATGAAAGCAATAGGTGCAAGTAATAAAATATTAATTAAACCGCTTATTGCTGTAGGTATTTTTGCTGCTGTTATAAACCTTGCAATGGGAGTATATTTTGTAGAAAAAGGCTCTACATTAGCATATAATAACTTAAACAAAATAGTAGAAAATATTTCCATTAAAGACTTAAAAGCAAATGAAATATATGAGCAGATTCCAGGCATATTGCTCTTTGTAAAAAATAAAGTAAGCGATACTTCTTTTGATGACATGATAATGATACAAACAAAAGAAAAGCTTATTATAAATGCAGCTCATGCAAAAATTACACCAACAGATAATAAAAGTATGGAAATGATTTTTTATAACGGCACTTTCACTATGGAAGATACTCAAGGCAAATTATCTACAGTTGGGTTTGAAAATATGTCTATTAATCTGCCACTGAATATTAATATTGCGAAAGCTGTAAATTCGCCTATGACTATGAGTATTGGACAGCTTATTGAAAACAGTGATAACCCAAAAGTATTATTTGAACTTCATAAAAGATTTTCCACTCCCCTTTCAGCTATTGTTATGATATTATTTGGCTTTTCTCTTGGTGTATTTTTATCAAGAAGCGGTAAATCAGTTGGTATATTAATATCTATAGGACTTGCCTTTTTATATAATGCTTTAATGCTTTATTTTGAAAACAGTGCTGGCTCTATTCCAATAAATCCTGCCCTTTCTGCATGGATACCATTATTTGTTTTTATTCTTTTACTTATTTACTCATTAAAACGCTCTTTTAAATAAATTTAAGTAAATTATACCTTGAAAATTATTTTTATATAATATACACTCAATTTGCTAAATTATTTTTGGAGGCAATAATGAATAAAGTTGCAGTATTATCTGGTGACGGTATCGGCCCAGAAGTGATGGCAGAAGCACTTAAAGTGCTTGATGTTATAGCAAAAAAATACAATCATACATTTGAATTTAAAGAAGGATATGTTGGCGGCATAGCTTATGATAAAACAGGCACACCACTTCCTGAAGAAACTATCAAACTTTGTGAAAATTCTGATGCAGTGCTTTTTGGCTCTGTAGGCGGTCCTAAATGGGAAAGTCTGCCACCAGAAAAACAGCCAGAAAGAGGAGCATTACTTCCTTTAAGAAAACATTTTAATTTATTTGCAAATCTGCGTCCTGTTAAAATATTCCCTAGCCTTTCTCATGCAAGCTCACTTAAACATGAACTTGTAAAAGACGGCATAGATATTATATTTTTCAGAGAATTAACTGGCGGTATTTATTTTGGTCAGCCAAAAAAAATTGCAGAAGACGGCAAATCTGCTGTTGATACAATGGCATATAAAGAAGAAGAAATTAAAAGAATTGCTGTTAAAGCTTTTGAAGCAGCTAGACTTCGTAATAAAAAAGTATGCAGTGTAGATAAAGCTAATGTTTTAATGACAAGTATTTTATGGAGAAAAATAGTTACAGAACTTCATGAAAAAGAATATTCTGATATTGAATTAAGCCATATGTTTGTTGATAATGCAGCTATGCAGCTTGTTCGCTGGCCTGCACAATTTGATGTTATCTTAACAGAAAATATGTTTGGCGATATTTTAAGCGATGAGGCAGCTATGCTTTCAGGCTCTCTTGGTATGCTTCCATCAGCATCTATTAACGAAAGCGGCTTTGGTTTATATGAACCAATAGGCGGTTCTGCTCCAGATATTGCAGGGCAAGGTATTGCTAACCCTATTGCTCAAATTCTTTCTGCTGCATTAATGCTGCGTTACAGTTTTAAACTTGATACTGAAGCAAAAGCAATAGAAAATGCTGTTGCTGATACTTTAGCTGCAAATATCCGCACTCGTGATATTGCTGGCGAATCAAAAGATGTAAAAATTGTTTCTACATCTGAAATGGGTAACGAAATTATCAGCAGAATTAAATAATATGATTAAAAATATATTCACCTTATTAAAAGAATATATAATAGAACATAAAGTATTTCTGGCACTTTTTATAGTGCTGGGAATACTTGCATACAAGTTCTCTTATATAGATATTCTTATTACAAATCTTTTTTATAACGAAAATGGTTTTTATCTTGCAAATAATACATTTGGACTTATCATATATGAAGGAGCATACTATTTAACTATTGCTGTTGTTATTCTGCTTTTTATTATGCTGCTTTTAAATATATTTAAAAATATGAAACCATTCGGGCTGCCAAGGAAAGCAATTATATTTTTTATTGTTGTAGTTATTATGGCACCAGGTATTGTTGTAAACAGCATATTAAAAGACCATGTGGGAAGACCTCGCCCAGCTCATATTACTGAGTATGGCGGTACAGCAGTTTTTCAGCCACCTTTTGTTATATCTGACCAATGTGATAAAAACTGCTCATTTGTTTCAGGTCATGCATCGTTTGCATTTACATTTATGGCTATAGGGCTTCTTTTTAGAAAAAGATTAAGACATATTATATGCACATCTGGCTTTCTTTTTGGTGCATTAGTTGGCTTTGTAAGAATTTTTCAGGGAAGGCATTTTTTTACAGATGTAGTATTTGCATTCTTTTTTACATGGCTTACTATTACATTAATTTATAAATTCTTCTACCCTAACGATGAACTGCCGGACACAATTCAAAAAAATTAAATAGACATTCCGTCTGATGTGTTATCAGATGGAGTATTATTATCTAGTGTTTGATTATCATTTAATATACTTTCATTATCCATTGTCATATTATCATTTGTTATATTATCAATGGTATTATTATCAGTATTAGACATATTATCATCAGAAGTAACTGTTGAATTTTCACTGCTGTTATTACTTACATTATCTGATATGTTATCTTTAATATAACTATTCTCCATTACATTTTTTTCTTTTTCAGCAGCTTTGCTGGCAGCAATATTTTCTTCTTCGCTTTCAAGAACTTTTTTTATGCCGCTGTTAAGAGAGCTGTCTACATTGTCTATTAAGCCAAATCCATTAAATTTATCAAATATAAATGCGCCTGCAACTATTAAAATAAAAATTGAGCCAAAAACTATTATTGTAGATACTATGTTTTTCATAAATTACCCACCTTACTTTTTTGAAAATAATAATGTTTTTTCGTATGCTTTATATAATGCAGAAATAACTGCACCTCTGACACCTTTTGATTCTAACTCTGCCAGTCCTTCTATTGTAGAGCCTGCTGGTGATGTAACTTTATCTTTTAAAACAGCAGGATGAGTTCCTGTATTATATACCATCCCACCAGAGCCCTGCACTGCCATTGCAGATAATGATATGGCAAGTTCTCGTGGAAGTCCCATTCTAACACCTGCATCACTCATAGCTTCTATTATCTGATATATATATGCTGGAGAACAGCCTGTTAATGATGATACTGCATCTATTTTACTTTCATCAATCTCTATAAACATACCTAATTTAGAAAAAATAGATTGAAAAAAAGTTTTATCATTTTCTGCAATATTTGCACCGTACACATAGGCTAAAACACCTTCGCATATCTGAACAGGTGTATTTGGCATAGTCCTTATTATTTTAAGCCTTGTATTAACATTTTCCATATCACTAACACTTATTCCTGCAGCAACTGAAACTATAACTTTATCAGCAAGTTCGTTTTGATACAGCTCTAAAGTATTAAGTAAAGCATAAGGTTTAACTGCAAGCAGGATAATACTGCTGTTTTTTATTACATCTATATTTTCTGCTGCAGCAACACCATATTTTGATGATAATTTTTCAGCTTTGCTTTTATTGTAATTTGATACAATTATATCTTTGCTATCTAATGTTTTTGATTTTAAAATACCTGCAATCATGGCTTCTGCCATATTGCCCGCCCCTATTATACCTAACATTATACTAATTTCTCCTTTATCCATTCTGTAATATCGCTGATAATTTTCACTGAATGTCTTTCTGTTAAAATATGTTTTACATTATACTGCTTATTATTATATTTATATATTGTTTTATCTTTTGATGCCATATCCTGAACTTTTTTTACTGCCTCTTTTGGTGATATTAATACATCTTTTTCAGAAACAGCAAGTAAAACTGGTACATTTATATCTTTTACATAGTTTGATACTTCATCTTGCAGCAGTTTAAGCTGATAAGTCTGTTCAGTTGGAAAAACAGGATAATTATATTCTATTTCTTTTAAATGCCTTGGTACATTTTTTATAATTTTTCTTATATATTTTATAAGAAAGAAGCCTGGAATATTTACTTTATAGGCAGGTGCTAAAAGTGCAAGGCAGTGGCATTTATTAAATTTTGCTACAGCTGTTGCCAGTAATCCACCATTAGACTGCCCCACAATACATATTTTTGAGCAGAATGATGCAAGAGTATTATAGCCTGCAGAAATACTGTCATACCAGTCTAAATAAGTAGTTTTATAAAAATTATCAAGTGTGCATCCATGTCCTGCGACTCTTACTACATATACACTGATATCGTATTTTTCAAGTTCATAAGCAAGTGGAAGCAGTTCATCTGGTGCTGCTGCAAATCCATGGATTAAAAGTACTCCTTTATCTGAATGTCTGCGAAAATATGGTTTATTACCAACACCTGATGCACCAGCACTTTCAGCTTTTAATAAATCAAATTCGTAAATTTCTTCTGCTGTTTTTTCTATTTTATTAAATGGATGCAGCAATGTTTCACCTGTTTAATTCTAATTTTATTATTTTATCCATATCTAAATCAGCATATAGTTCCTGAAAAAAGATATCTCTCATTCTATCATATTTTGGTGCAAAATGACCAAATGATACATACTCAGTATTTGAGTTTTTATATACTGCTTTTGATACACCTATTGATAAATGTTTCTTTTCTATTGCATGTATTACATCATTATTCATAAAAACAGACTCTATTAATAATATATGGCTGTCTTTTGCGAGCTTTACTGCCTTTTTATAATTAGAAAAGCTTGGTGCTATATCTGTAATATATGTAATATCCTGACATGCAGGATATTCAGCAAGTTTTTCTGCTAATTCATTAATATAATACTGCTTACTGCCTGATACTGTATCAACATTTATCGTATCATTACTGCTGTTATTTAATAACGCTTCTTTTAATAATTTAACCCATGGACCTTTTTTAAAACCATATTCTTCCATTTTATCTTTATTAATAGATATACGCTTTGGTTCTTTTACTCTGTAACCTATTGATGTTATACCATGGTCAAAAAATTCATACTCTAAATAAAAATCATCATTTAATACAAGATGATTATTATTTACGGTAAAAGTATCTTCTTTAAAGCCATTTTTTGCAGCAAATTCTGCCCCTTTCATACCCTGCTCTGAAAGTTCAATGGCTGCAAAAGTAATATCATAATCATATATTAAATTCCATGTGTAGCTTGCAAGTTTTCCTTTCATATTATTAATAAACCCTTCTGGTCCAAAGAAAGTAAAAGTGTTGCCAGAAAGCAAAGCAGTTCTTAAAAACCTGTCAAACCCGCTGAAATGGTCTATATGAGTATGGCTTATAAATACATGGGAAATATCATTTATTTCTGAATTATCAATATTTCCAAGTCTTCCGCAGTCAAAAAGCAGTGCTTTTTTCATATATACATTTCTAACAAATATACCGCTGTCATCAAATGGAGAATTAAGCCTTCTTATTGTATAGTTTGATTTCATTTTATTAAAAATTTCTTTATTTCCTCTATATTATCATCTACATTGCCAGTTGTAATAATTTTTAAATCAGCTTTTGGCATATTGGCTGTTTCTCTTTGCTTTTCAGCAATTTCTATTCTACCGTCAGTTACTGTATTTGATTTTTCTCTTTTTGCAAGCCTTGCAGTAATAACATTTTTTGGAGCATCAAATTCTATAAATGTAATTTTACCAGTATTATGTTTTAAATATTCATCTAAATATTCTTTTTTAGTAAAAGATGCATCTACAATACTCATTCTGCCTACTTTATGTTTTTCTTCTACATACTGACCTAGTTTATTATAAAGTTTTAAAGAATTTTCATGAGAATATATACCTGTACCCCAGTCAATATACTGCCTGTCTGTAATCTCCATTCCTTCAAGCTGTTTTCTAACTGCATCAGAAACAAATAATGCAGCAGGAAATCTTTTAGCAAAAGCAGCAGCATTTTTTGACTTGCCAGTTCCCATTAATCCAAAAAATACAAGGTTATTATGTTCCATAGATTTTGCATAGAATAATGACATATCAATTAATTTTTTTATTTCATTAACTTTTGTGTCATATAATTCCCATGATTTATCTTTACCGTCAACTAAAAAGCATGTTACTTTTGCTCTTACATAAGCAAGGTAGCACCTGTAATAGTTTATTAATTTTAAACTTAATTCATCATTAAAAACAGATAAAAAGCCAGATAAAAAGCCGTCTGCTAAATCTGTTCTGCCCATGCTGTCAAGCTCCATAGATAAAAATGATGCTTCTGAAATTACATCATTAAAGCGGAACCTTTTATTAAATTCTATACAGTCTATTAAGCCTACAGTTTCATCATCATTAAAATAAATATGCTCAAGCCTTAAATCACCATGACCATTTTTAATATATCCTTCTTCTGCTCTTTTAAGAAAAACATTTTTATTTTCTTCAAGAAAAGCAAGAGTTTTAGACATAATATAATCATAGCTTTCTTTATCAATTAATGATGACACATATTTTTCAGTCTGATTAAAATTTTCAACAGCATTAAATTTTACAACATCAAAATGAGTATCAAATTCTTCATCTTTTGGGGCAGGCTCTAAATTTTTAAAAAGTAAAGCCACCTGGCTGCCAATACGCTGCATATCCTGCACAGAAATAAGCCCTTTTTCTATTCTTGCCTGCAGAAAATTTTCATCTTTAATGCGTTTCATTTTTAATACATATTCAACAGCAGTTAAAGAATTTTCAACAGGTACAAGAGCAAAATCTTTTTCATTCTGTCTTACTATTTTAAGAACTTCTATATATATGTCTTTTGAAAATCTGTCATTTAAATCTTTTTCTAAAATGCTGTACATTTTTCTGCTTTTTGCAAGCCTGTAATCAAGAAAGCCAAAATCTACCGGCTTTTTAATTTTATAAACATATTCATCGCCTATAACAGCATAAGAAATATGTGTTTCTTTTACAATTTGTGCTCCTGTAATATTTTTTACAATAATAACTGAAGCTGGAAAATCCTGATTGCTCATAACTTAACCCTTTATCTTAATTTTTATTTTATGCACATTCTTAAATATAAAATACCTGTATCATTATCAAGAAAGCTGTCTATTTCTACAGCATCACTTATTACTGTATTAGAAAGCTGCCTTGATGATGATGTTATATCTTTTGAAACATTTACCTGCTTATTATTCCTGCTTTCTACATTATTTTTTACTTCCAATTCGTTAGCAATACTTATTTCAACAGCTTTTGAAAGTTCAGATAATGTATTCATTCTTGCAATTTTTTTCTGCAGTGATAAATTACTGTTTTTTGGTGCAGAGCCTGCTGCACAGTAAGAATATCCCTGCATATCAGGCATTAATACCCATTGTGGCAGATTATCTGCATAAGATAATCTTGGTAATAATAAGAATATTATACTTATATAAAAAAAGAAATAAATAATTTTCATAAAACCCTCTTTATATTATATAACAGGTTTTAAATTATTCTGCAATCATATATACATACATTTCTTTACTTACAGGATGTACCCAGATTTCTTTAATGTATGCTTTAACATTTTGCTGAGTTTGATAGCTGGAAATATTTTTTGAAGTAGTATCTGGCAGTTTTGTATTGTTTGAAGATTTAGAAGATACAAGCATTATAGAATTAACAAGTACACCTTTTTGACGGGCGATATCTTCTAATGCTCTTTTTGAAGCAAGCTCTTTTTGACCTGCATAGCCATTGATATGTGCAGCACAGTAACCAACACCGCCTATTACACCATTTTTAGAAGGATTAGTTACCCATTCAGGAATTTGAATATTAGATGCTAAACCACTGCTGCTGTGTTTAGATGCACAGCCAAAAATAAAAATAAAACAAAAAGAAAAAATGAAAAAGGCGGATAAAATCCGCCTGTTAATTTTAATATCCATCTAACTGGTTATTAGGTGTATTCATTACTTTTTCAATTTGCTCATCCATCTCTTTTAAAGCATTTTTAGCTTGAATTTGCTGCCATAATGCTTGTTCATTACGGTAGCTAGATGTGATTTGAGCTTTAATATCTTCTTCCATAGCTGGAGCATCTGCTACAACAAGTATAAATAATTCATTACATTCAGAAGATATCCATGTTTCTTTTGCTTTTGAACCAGTTAATGTCTGGTTTGCTAACTGACGAGAAACATTTGCAGATACTTTATCTACTGTTTGAGCATCGCCGATACCAGTAGTTTGAGTAAAGTTTTTCACCATATTGCTTACTTTTAACTGCAGCATACGAGCAATTTCATCTCTACCGTTTGCCATTGCTTCAGTTCTTGCAAAAGAAAGTCCAGCATTACCAATTTGAGCACTGCCAACTGCAGAAAGACCGCCTTCAGCTCCGCCCATAATTACCCATGATGGTGCATCTTTGTAGCACTTATTAAACTGAGCAGCTGAAACTGCTGTATTTTTTGAACCACAACCAGCAACAGCTAATGCTGTTATTACTAAAACAAGTAATAAGAATTTTTTCATATAATTCCTCCATATACTTAAATATAACTACTTTTTTGTTATATTCAATGTTTATTTTCTGATAATAAGTTCATTATCACTTAGTTTTGTTACTTTATATTTATTATCCCTTTCTAAAAAAACAGCTAAATAATATGCTTTATCAGGATAATCTACTATTAAAGATGAATCATCCTGTTCTTTTACCTGTAAAACAAAAGGAATATTTTTTAAGTCATTTTTCAGCTGACTTAAATCATCAATTGCAGTATTTGCCCCAGTTAAAACTATTCTTATTGATTTATAATTATCTCCAAGCACTTTTTCAGATACTTGAGAAACAAGTTTTACTGCGGTATTATTTGCCATACTTTTATATATATTCACAGCGGCGTTATTCAGTGTCGCTCCCTGAGACCTTGCTGAAAAAAATCCACTGTTTAATATTTTTATTTTATTATTCTGCTTTTCAATGAGCTTCCAGTTAAGCTCACCAGATACTAGCTTAAAAGAAACAGTGCCGTAACCAACATTATTCCCCATATCTATAATAGATAGTTTTCCAAGCAAAATGTTCCTGCAAACTGCATTTTTTATTAAATTATCTACATTTTTATATGTAGTATTGTTAAATGCTGCATTAAAATTGCCTGTTGTAATCTGGCTGTAATCAATTAAATTAACATTAAAACCCTTTTCTTCCAGCTGGCTTATAACAGCAGAACTAAATGACTGGTTAAATAATAAGCTGTTACTTTCAGGCATACTTCCTGCAATCATTACACAAATTGATGTATCGCTTGATAATCCGTCAATAAGATTTTCTGCCTTTTCTGGAATAACATCAGCTTTAATTTTTATAATATATTTATTATCTTTTACAGTTTCTTCTATTATATTATAAGATTTAATAGTTGCAGAAAGCTCTGTTTTTACAGCCTCATCTGCAAGCTCTGCATTATTGATAATAGTATCTATCTTGATTTTTGCAGGACTTACTGTTTCTACTGCAGTCCATTTTGCTCTTGATAAAGCCATTGCTTTTGCTGATGCTTTATCATCATTTACTATTAATGCTTCTCCAACTGTTTCTATCTCAACAGCAAAAACAGTGCCAGCAGCTAAAACAAAAAGTAATAATAAAAATATTTTAAACTTAATCACCTGACTTTGGCACCTCTAAGCCTAACTCTTTCATTACAACCTGCAAATCCTGCCATGCTTCACGCTTTTTAGACGGGTTGCGTAAAAGATATGCTGGGTGGAATGTAGGAAGAACTTTATACCCGTAAAAATCCTGCCATGTGCCACGCAGCTTACTTATTCCAAGCTTTACTTTACCTTCTGGCTGAAGTAAAAAATTAAGAGATATAGAGCCAAGACACACAATAATCTCTGGATTAATTATTTGTATCTGACTTCTTAAATATCCAATACATGCCTGAGCTTCTTCCATTAATGGGTCGCGGTTTGAAGGCGGTCTGCATTTTACTATATTTGCAATATATACCTGCTGCCTTGAAAGTCCCATAGCATTAATCATTTTAGTTAAAAGCTGGCCGCTTCTGCCAACAAAGGGAAGTCCTTGAGCATCTTCATCTGCCCCAGGTCCTTCACCAATAAACATTAACCTTGTATCAGCATTGCCATCACCAAAAACAATATTTGTTCTAGTGGAAGCAAGACCGCATTTATTACATTCTGCAAAACTTGCTTTTAATTTTTCAAGCCTTTCCTGCTTTGATAAATTACTGTCATTTACTATATTAGCTTCCATATTAGTATTTATATTATTTTCTATGATGTTATTTTCTTTTTTTTCCTGTTTCATTATATCATCTATACCTAGCAAAGAAGAAGCTGGATTATTAAAAAATGAACTCATTAAACCACCTTTCATTTTTGTTATATTATATTATTATTCACTAATTAGCAACTAAAAAATACAGCAATTTCTTATTGTAATATTAACAAAAAAAGAACTTTTTCCTATATGTATTTTTTAAAAATATAAATAATATGCCTCTGCTTTAATGAACTGCATTTATTATACATTAATATTTACTATTTACAACTAAAATTTAAAAACAACTTATTATTGACAATGTTATTAAAAATATTATATAGTAGCACAGATATAAAATATCGTGTTACTGGAGAGAGTTTATGAATAATAGTTTATGGGAAAAAGCAGCAGAATTTCATGGTCATAAATGTCCTGGTCTTGCTATTGGTTATAAAGTCAGCCTTCTTGCATTAAAGCACCTTGAGATAAAAGATGATATTAATGATGAAGATATTGTATGTATTGCAGAAACAGATGCCTGTGGTGTAGATGCTGTACAGGTTATATTAAAAGCTACTGTTGGAACAGGTGCTATGCGTATTATGTATACAGGCAAGCAGGCTTTTAATATTTTTAATCGTAAAAATGATAAAAAAGCCAGATTTGTATTAAATGATATGCAGAACTTTAATAGTAAAAAAGAAAGAATGGAATATATTTTATCAGCTGATGAAGAAAAACTTTTCACTATTAAAGAAGTAAAAATGGACTTTCCTGAAAAAGCAAAAATATTTAATTCATATATATGTGCTGAATGTGGTGAAAAAACTGCAGAAAATGCAGTGTCTTTAATTAATGGCAGATATGTATGCAATTCATGTAAAGGTTAATTATGAAAAAGCTGTTTATAATTTTATTTATTTTATCATCTATGCCATGTTTTGCATATACTGTTACAGATATGCGTGGCAAACAAATCAATATACCAGATAACTTAAAAAGAGTAGCCACAATAGATGATGGATTTATTGAAGGTGTTATGACTCATCTTGGAGTTATAGATAAAGTAAGTGCCATAGGCTCATGGAGTATGAAGCGGGATTATAAATATACTTACGAAACAACAGACGGCAAAACATATACAGCTAAAGGTGTAAATACAATGAAGTATCTGCATCCATGGCTTAATAATATACCATGCTTTAATTCTCCACAAGGGGATATTTTAAATTATGAAACACTTGCAAAAGCAGACCCTCAGTTAGTTATATTAAGGGTTGGAGACTGCACAATATCAGGCGGCTCTTATTTTAGAGGCGGCGACCCTGCTCAGCTTGAAAAAGCAATTAATATGATAGAATCTTTAGATATTCCGTTAGTTGTGTTATTCTCACCTACTTATTACGGCAAAGCAGACCTTTCATCTATGAAAGAAGAATTGCGAGTTTTAGGTGATGTATTTAAGCAGAGAGATAAAGCATTAAAGCTGTATGACTATTTAAATGAAACAGAAATAATGGTAAGAAACAGAACTAAAGATATAAAAGAAAAACCCACTGTTTTATATTTTGGGTTAAACTCTGCGGCAAGAAAACAAGGCGGCTCTGGTATGGTGTCAGGAATAAATACCCCAGAATCATATATTATAGAAAATATAGTTAATGCAAAAAATGCATATACTGGTAAAGGAAATAATATTATATTAAGCGGCGAGCAGGTCTATGCAATAGACCCAGATGTTATACTTTTGCCAACACAAAACGGGTATCACCCTGCAAATGAACTGTTAAAAGCACCTTATTACCAGAACTTAAGCCAGTTAAAAGCTGTGCAGAATAAGCGTGTGTATGCTCTGCCATGGACTCCTATGAACTGCTCCCGCAGAGTAGAATATCCACTTGATATATTAATTATTGCAAAAGCTGCCTATCCTGAACTTTTTAAAGATATTAAAGTGCATCAGTTTGCTTTAGATTTTTATAAAAAAGTATATAATGTAGATGATAAAACTGCAAAAGCACTACGCAGTGAACAGCTGCTTGACTGGACAGTAGAAAATGATTTCTAATATATTAGAAGATAAAAGAAAAATTATTATTTTACTGCTTATAATAATACTTTTTTGTGCAATACTTTTTGCTTTAATCTCTGGTAATTCAGAACTTTCCCCAAAAACAGTCTTAAATATTATAATATATAAACTAACAGGCTTCAGCTTTGACGAAGTGTCAAAAAGAGATATGGCTATTGTGTGGAATATGAGAATGCCACGAGTTATAATGGCAATACTTGCAGGGGTTGCACTTTCTACTGCAGGTGCTTTATATCAAGGATGTTTTAGAAATCCGCTTGTAGAACCATTTATACTTGGTGCATCAAGTGGTGCGAGCTTTGGTGCTGCTCTTGCAATCGTTTTCCCTGCCCTTTTTCTTCCTGTTCAAATAAGTGCATTTATATTTGCATTATTTGCTGTACTTTCTTCATATATGCTTGCAAGGCAGAAAGGTGAAATAAATACCGTTGGTCTTGTGCTGTCTGGTGTAATCATTGGCTCTATTTTTTCAGCACTTGTTTCCATTATGAAATATTTATCAGAAGATACTCAGCTTAGAGAAATAACTTTCTGGATGATGGGCGGCTTATATCATGCTTCATGGAATGACATATATGTAAATGCTTTTGTAATATTATTATGCTTTATAATATCATGGATTTTTGCATGGAAATTAAACCTGTTATCTATTGGTGATGAAGATGCAAAAACATTAGGAATAAATCCTGACACATATAAAACTATTTTTATAATAACAGCCACATTAATGACTGCAGTATGTGTTTCAAGTGTTGGTATTATAGCATGGGTTGGTTTAATGATGCCACATGCTGCAAGACTTCTTACAGGCCCTGATAATAGATATGTTATACCTATTGCAAGCCTTGGCGGTGCAGTATATTTATTAATATGCGATACTATTGCAAGAACATTAACTGCTGGAGAAATACCTATTGGAATTATTACATCAATAATAGGTGCACCATTTTTAATATGGATACTCCGTGCAAAAAGCGGCAGACTGTTTAATTAGGTGATATATGCTTGAAATTAAAAACTTAAACTTTTACTACGGCGATAATCATATTTTAAAAAATATATCATTTAGTGCAGAAAGTTGCAGTTTATGGGGATTAATGGGACCTAATGGCAGCGGTAAGACTACTTTTTTTAAGTGTATATTAGGTCTTTTAAAGCACACAGGAAGCCAGATTAAAATAAATAATATAGATTTAAAAAAAATAAATACTCCAAAACTTGCAAAACTTATATCTTATGTTCCACAGGAACATAAACCACCCTTTCCTTTTACTGTTAGAGAAATAGTTTTAATGGGCAGGTCGCCACATATGGGTGGTATCTTTGGGTTAAAAAAAGAAGACTATAATGAAGCAGAAAAAGCAATAGATATGGTAGATATTGCTGATATTGCAGATAAACCTGTTACAGCATTAAGCGGTGGTCAAAGACAGCTTACTTTAATAGCACGCTCTATTGCACAAAATTCTCCAGTTATGATACTTGATGAGCCTACAAGTGCTCTTGATTTTAATAACCAAATCAATATATGGAAAATATTAAAAAAACTTGCAGAATCAGGTAAACTTATTATTGCATGCAGCCACGACCCTAATCATCTTTTATGGTTTGCAGAAAATACACTTGTTATAAAAAATGGTGAGATACTGGCAAGCGGTAAAACTGAAGATATTATTACAAACAGACTGTTAAAAGAAATATATGGCAGTGAATATAATATTTTAAATAACGGCAGCAACAAAATTATACAACCTGTTCTATAAATTATTAATTTAGATATTGACTAATTAATTGTTTTATAATTAAATAGCCCTACATATTTTTGGAGGTCTTATGAATAAAGGCAGGTTATATATAATTTCAGCACCTAGTGGTGCAGGTAAATCCACATTATGCTCTATGCTTATAAATAAATATCCTGCTGTACAATATTCTATTTCATATACTACACGAGCACCCAGAGGAAATGAAGTAAATGGCAGAGAATATTTTTTCATAGATAAAGATACTTTTAAACAAATGATAGATAATAATGACTTTTTAGAATGGGCAGAAGTACATGGTAATTACTACGGCACATCTAAGCAGCAGATAAATAATGCTTTAAATGAAGGCATAGATATATTTTTAGATATTGACCCACAGGGAGCAATGCAGTTAAAAGAAAAACTTGACCATATTGCTACTTTTATATTTATTGCTGCCCCTAGCCTTGCAGAACTTAAATCAAGACTTGAAAACAGAGGCACTGATAAAACAGAAAATATTGCATTAAGATTAGAAAATGCAAAAAAAGAAGTTGAATATTTTAAAAAATATGATTATTTAATAATTAATGATGCTAGTGATGAAGCATTTAAACAGTTAGAAACAATCTATCTGGCAGAAAAACTTAGAACTAACCAGTATAATAATGTAAATGAATTTATGAATATATAATAAGGAGATTACAATGGCATTTTTAGACATTGAAAGAGTTATTAACCAAAAAGATATGGATAGCAGATTTAAACTTGTGCATTTAGCAGCACTTCGTGCTAGAGAGTTAAACAATCCTGATGAAAATACTATTTTAGCTGATTTAAAACCAGGCGAAAAAGTAACATCAAAAGCATTAACTGATATTGTACGCAACAGAGTTAAATTTGTTGAAATAGAAGATACTCCAGAAGAAACAGAAGAAAATAATTAATATTATATTAAAATTAATGTAATTTATACCCTGCCATATGAGGCAGGGTATTTTTATGCTAAATCGTCAAGCAGTTTAATTATGTTGTTATTTAATTCGTGCTTTTTAGAAAATACTTCTTCGTAAGGCACAAATTCTATTTTATTGCCCTGCAGTCCTGTCATAACTGCAGTTTTTCCACTATTAAGACCATAAACAGCTGCTGCCCCCATACGAGAGCCAAGAACCCTGTCAAAATATGATGGAAAACCGCCACGCTGAACATGGCCTAAAACTGTTATTCTTGCATCAAATGTGCCTGCTTCCTGCAGTTTTTTACCAAATTCATAAGCTGAGCCTGCACCTTCTGCAACAATTAAAATATTTCTTGTTTTACCATCAAGTGCTCTTTTTTTAAATTTAGCGGCAATACTTTCTAAATCAGGCTTAACTTCTGGAATAATTACTGCATCAGCTCCTGTTGCAATGCCTGCCATAACAGCAAGATAGCCGCAGTGTCTGCCCATTACTTCTATTACAAATGTTCTACCATGGGAGCTTGCTGTATTATTTATCATATCTACAGAATCCATTATTACATTTAATGCAGTATCTACTCCTAATGATACATCTGTGCCATAAATATCGTTATCAATAGAACCAGGTATACCTACAGACTTTATTCCAAATTTTTCATCAAGAACTTTTGCACCGCTTAATGAACCATCGCCGCCAATAACAACTAAGCCTTCAATGCCGAATTTTTCTAAATTTGCAACAGCTTTTTTCTGACCTTCTTCTGTTCTAAATTCCTGACTTCTGGCAGTCTGCAGAATAGTGCCGCCTCTGCCTATAATATTTGATACATCAGAATGTTTTAATTCAAAAATGCTGCCTTCTATCATTCCCTTATAGCCTGATAATATACCATAAGGTGTCATACCACAGTTTAAAGCCGCTCTAACTGCTGCTCTAATAGCACCATTCATACCTGGACTGTCACCACCACTTGTCATAATACCTATTTTTTTCATTTTGACTTACACCATTTTTATATTTTTTTTATATATATACAATAAAAAAAAATATTTTAAAACTATTAAATATATTTTTTAAACAATATTATAATTTTTATTGACTTTAATAATAATTATTATTATTATCATGCTAAGGAGGATAAAATGAAAAAATTAATTCTTTCATTAATGCTTTTATCAGCATGTTCAATTACTGCTTTTGCAGCAGACTCAAAAGATGGGATTTATGACCCAAGAAAAGAAAAAAATAATATTATTGTAAAAATGGAACTGCTTGATAAAAATAAAAACAAGTATATAGGTGACATTGTTATAACAGAATCACCTTATGGATTAGTTTTCACACCATTTATTAAAGGTAATATTAGTGAAGGACTCCATGGATTTCATATTCATGTTAACCCTGACTGTGGTCCTGATGAAAAAGGTGTATTAGGTATGAAAGCAGGCGGACACTGGGACCCTGCTAAAACAAATAAACATTCTTTCCCATGGGATAATAATGGACATAGAGGAGACCTGCCAGCTTTATATTTTGATAGTAAAGGCATAACATCTAATCCTGTTCTTGCTCCAAAGCTTAAATCATTAAATGAAGTAAAAAATCATTCATTAATGATACATATTGGCGGAGATAATCACCATGATGTTCCTAATGCATTAGGCGGTGGCGGTGCAAGAGTTGCCTGTGGTGTTATAAAATAACAGCTTGAAATAATATTTTTTAAAATTTTTACAAAATTTATAAAAGTATTTAGTTAACATTTTATATAACTTTTATAAAAACATGCCCTGTTTATATAGTAAACAGGGCATAATTTATATATATTATTCTTCTACCCAGCTTTGAGCCCGTTTAACAGCTTTATGCCATTCGTAAAGCTGTTTTTCTCTGCGTTCTTCTGACATTTGCGGTTCAAAGCATCTGTCTAATTTCCACATAGAGCGTACTTCTTCTTCACTGCTCCAGAAATTAACTGCTAAACCAGCAAGATATGCAGCACCTAATGCTGTTGTTTCTGTAATTACAGGGCGTTCTACTACAACATTAAGCATATCTGCCTGGCACTGCATAAGCATATTATTACGGCTTGCTCCACCATCTACTCTTAATGTGCTCATTTTCATACCAGCATCTTTTTCCATACAGCGAACTATATCTAATGACTGATATGCAATAGACTCTAAACCAGCACGAGCAATATGTGCTTTAGTTGTACCTCTTGTAATACCAACTATTGTACCTCTTGCATAAGGGTCCCAGTATGGAGCTCCAAGGCCTGTAAATGCTGGCACAATATATACCCCGCCATTATCAGGAACAGATTTGCCAAGAGCTTCAGTATCTGAAGTATTTTTAATAATCTGCAAACCATCTCTAAGCCACTGAACAACAGCACCGCCTATATATACAGAACCTTCAAAAGCATAGTGAAGCCCTCTGCCAGAATCCCATGCTACTGTAGTAAGCAGATTATTTGCACTTAATTTATGCATTTTACCAGTATTCATAAGCAGGAAGCAGCCTGTACCGTATGTATTTTTTGCCATACCTTCTTTAGTGCAGGCATTACCATAAGTTGCAGCCTGCTGGTCACCAGCATCTCCAGCTATTGGTATAGGCGAGCCTAAAAATTCAGGGTGCATTTCGCCCATTACACCAGAAGAAGGCATAACTTTTGGTAAAAGTGATTCAGGAATATCAAAAAGTTCTAATAATTCTTTATCCCACATACCAGTATTAATATTAAAAAGTAATGTTCTGCTGGCATTTGATGGGTCTGTAGCATGAACAGAACCTTTTGTAAAATTCCAAATAAGCCATGTATCTATATTACCAAACAGTAAATCGCCTTTTTCCGCTAATTCTCTTGCACCTTTCACATTATCAAGTATCCATTTAATTTTAGTGCCTGAAAAATATGAATCTAAAATAAGTCCTGTTTTTTCTCTAATTAAATCAGTTTTCCCCTCTGCTTTTAATTTATCGCAGTATGCTGATGTTCTTCTATCCTGCCAAACAATAGCATTGTATATTGGAGCACCAGTTTTTTTATTCCATACAACAGTTGTTTCCCTTTGGTTAGTAATACCTATAGCTGCTATATCTTTAGATGATATACCTGCATTTTTCACACATTCTCTCACAACTGATGATTGAGTATCAAATATTTCATTAGGGTTATGCTCTACCCAGCCATCCTGTGGAAAAATCTGAGAAAATTCCTGCTGAGCTATCTGAACTATATTACTTTCCCTGTCAAATAATATAGCTCTTGAGCTTGTTGTTCCTTGGTCTAATGCTAAAACATATTTTCCCATAAACTTGTGCCTCCTTAATGTTAAATTATGAAAGAAAATAATATATTAATAAACAGAGTATTTATAGCAATTGAAAATGCAGGTGGGTCAATGTGGTTGCCACCATGGTTCCAGAAAACTCTTGCACCAAATTCCTGTACTGCCATACCCATAATACCGCCTAAAATACCGAAAAGGATTGCTGTATTTGCTCCAACAAGCGGCTCTGTATGTAAAAACATTAATGCACCAACAAGGCTTATTGCATGTGTAACAGGTACTTTTCCTGTTGCTCCCTGACCTAAAGCCATCATTGTAAGCATAATACCAGAGATACCCCATGTGAAAAACAAAGGAACAGTCCATGCAAGGCTTGCATTGATTTGCCCGCTTTCAACTAATGGACGAAGAACAGATAATGTGCCTGCTGCAATTGCTGCAGAAACACCACCCATAGATATACCAATCATCATAAGAAGTGGTTTTGGTGTCATATAACCGCACCATGATAATTCGTAGTGATTTGTTCCAAAAATACCATGTTTTTGGATAGATTCCCTGCTTCCAAAAATGCTTTCTTTTAAAAATAATACACGAGAAAGCAGTGATAATATAACAATAGAAATCGCACCAGTATCACCTAACTGAATATAAGGTATTTTTGATAATAACATTGCAAAATAAAAAGAAATAACAGCTGTTATGCCGCCAACAAATAAAACATCCCAGGAAGTCCCCATAAGCGGAGTAACAATATCCTTAGCATTATTAGTTGGGTGATTTTTTCTAACACCGTGGGAATAAGTGGCTGCAACTACACCCGATAAGAAGCCACCTGCTGCAGGTCCAAAAATTGGCCCTAATGCAACCTGCATTAAAATAAAATCCGAGCCGCCTGCTAATACTACTAATGCACCCATTACTGCAATAATTGTACATAAAATAAATGCCCATAATGCACCTATACTTGCACCGAATATACCGCCGCAAAAAGCATAGATAATAGTAACCATAACACTACTCATGAGAACCTCCTCAAATTTTTTTATTTATTGATTACATCTTACTCTATATCCTCTCCTTAATTCCAAATCCTATACTTTTATAAATTATATTATTTATTTTCTACTAATTTTCTAATAACAGTAACTGGGTGATAAGCTCTCTGACCTGTTCCATGTTTAATCTGTGCCTGACATGTGCCACATTCAGTTGTAACTATCTCACATTTGCTGTTTTTAATTGTATCAAACAGTTCTTTACCTACTTCCATACCTATTTGATATTTTTCTTTTTTAAATCCATAACTGCCAGAAATACCACAGCATCCAGCCTGTGCATTCTGCACTTTACTGCCAGTAAGTTTTTCTATTAAATCTATACTTGGCAGTCCTATACCTTGAGCTCTTAAATGGCATGGAGAATGGTATATAATTGATTTTTCAGAAGTTTTGCCTGCAAAGCTCAATTCACCCCGTTCTACACAACCCATAAGAAATTCCTGAGCATCCATTACACCGCCTTTGTAGCTGTCATACACAACTTCTGGAAACATTTCAGGCACATCTTTTTTAAACATTAAAGCACAGCTTGGACAGCCTGTAACAACAGGAATACCTTTTTCCTGATATTCTTTAATTACTGCCACATTTTTTGCTGCATTTTTTGCTGCATCTTTCATAAAGCCGTTAGATACAAGCGGCAGACCGCAGCATGCAAACTGTTCTGGAACTATTACTTCATATCCTGCCTGATTAAATATCCATATCATATCTAAACCGATAGAATAATCATAATCATCAACATAACAGCCTGGGAAATAAACTATTTTTTTATCTAATTTTGGCTGCTGTAATTTTTTATAAACAAGCCTGAAATGTTTATCAAACTTAGGTATTGGTGCTTTTTTAGAAATACCTATTGCATCAAGTAAAAGCCTTGTTGCAGGGTTATGCATACCAAAATTTTTCATCCATGTAGGAATATATTTAAATACATCAGCTAAAAAACCGCCATGACTTAATACCCAGTCACGAAGTTTGCCACCATTTTTCTCTGTATATTCGCACCTTGCAACCATATTAAGTGTAGATATAGCAACACCCTGCGGGCAGGCTATATCACAGTTTTTACAGTTTGCACAGTAATGCAGTGATTCTTCTTCTGCTACATCTAAAAGTCTAAACCTTTCATAAGCTGGGCCTATTAACCTTGGTCCTAAAAAATTAGGTGTAACTTTTGCTACAGGACAGTGTACCTGGCATATTGTGCATGCTATACATTTATCAGGATTTATATGTTCTGATGACATAGTAACTTCTCCTTTCTATTTACTTGCTAATGCTGATAATGCAGCAGTATAACCTGTTGAGCAGGCTACTCCATAACCTGATTTTTCAGTTGGAAAATCATAATCTGCTAAAGTATTTCCTGCAAAAAATACATTATCATATAAAGGACTGCCTTTACTGTCTAAGGCCTGCAGTTTGCTGTTTACTTTCACACCAAATCTTGTAAAAAGATGGCTGCCAAAAACATTTTTATCTGACCTTTCTTCAACAGAAACTGGTGAATCTATTGGTATATTAAAAATTGTTTCATATACCTTGTCTGGTGTAGATGCAATACCGCCACCTATTATACCACCTGTTGCAATAATAAACTTATCCGCAGTATATTCTGTTTCTAAAGCACCAGCTATATTATTATGCAGTGCTATTACACTTTTACATTTACCATTTTCTATAACTGCTCTTTGAACATTACAGTTTTCAATAAATTTCACATTTAATTTTTTAGCTTCATTTATTAAAGCATTTCTCAGCCTGTATCCGCCAACACCTGGTGGAATAGATACTGCTTCAACTACAATAAAACCAAGATTTTGCAGTTCTTTAAAGTTTTTAGTATAGTTTACAGTACCGCATATTGGTGGAATAATAACTGCATCATAACCAGCAGCAGTTTTTGAAAGCTCACTTTTAAGCCAGTTAAAACCTTCTTCTTTATCAACATAGCGAGCTAAATCAAGGCTGTTAAGCACTCTGTGAGTTTTACCGAATGGAGATTTTAATAATGCAGAATTTATCTCTGCATCAGCAAATACTTTATACTGTTTAGCCTGTTTCACTGCCAGTGCAGGCTGAGCATCTTTTAAATATTCAACACCTGCAAAAAGTATTTTTTTAGCTTTTAATATTCTTGAAGCATTATTTGATTCACTGCATATATAAGTAGGCTTTGTTGTTCCTGCAATAGAAACTGCAGTTTGATTAAGCCCTTCTTCATTCATTTTAATTTCATATCCATTAGATGTAGATATTTCTACAAGACTTGCAAAAGCATTTTTTATATTTTCTGCACCTATAATATTATATGGATGCTCTTTGCCAAGCTCTGATAAATGATTAAATGGATTATCTGTAATTTTTTTACCATTAACATATCCTAAGAAATCAACAGCACCGCTGCCTATTGAAATAACACCAGCACCTTCAGATAATACACTTACAGATGCCCCTGATTTAGCAGCTGTAACAGCAGCCATAAGACCTGCCATACCTGCTCCAACAACTAATACATCACTATGCCTCATAACCTTCTCCATCAAAATTAAGTGTAGAAAGATAAATTGCTCTTGTAAGCTCAGCCTCTCTTAACTGACCGCTCCATAATGCAGGACGAAGTCCATTCCACCTTTCTTGTAAAAAGTTTTTAATATTATCTGAAGGTTTTAGCTTCATTTCTATATTTTCATTTTCTAATGCGGCTATTGCTCTTAATGAGCAGAAAGTACCTTGACATGTTCCCATACCAAGCCTTGTTCTAAGCCTTATATCATTTAAGTAATATGATGCACTATCTTGAGCTACATATTTGATTTCTGATAATGTTACCATTTCACATTCGCATACAAGCTCATTTTTCTCGTTGCTTTTTTCTATATTATCAAGCACTTTGTCAAAATCTGCACCAATCCTGTCTGCAACAATATTAACTGCACCTTGTGGAAAATATTTTTTTGCTTTACTTACAGTGCTTTCTGATACATCTGGAATAATAGGTTCATCTGCTGTACGGCATTTAGCAGTAACACCAGCCATATTTGCAACTACATCACTTACTTTTTCAGCCATAAGCCTGTATGTAGTAAGTTTACCGCCAAATATTGAAACAAAACCAGAAAGTCCTTCATCTGTGTGGTTAACAATATTAAAGTTACGGCTTGCAGACCTGCCTGCCCCTTTTGCACCATAAAGTGGACGAGTTCCCGCAAAAGCACGAAGTATTCTATAGTCATCTACATGTGGGAAAACTACTCTGCCTATATCTAAAAGTCGTTTTACTTCCTGACTTGTAGGTGTTTTATCATCTGGAGTATCTGCTTCTGCAGATGTAGTACCTAAAATTGTAACAGAACCATGTGGAACAAAAATATCACCGTCTGAGCTTTTATGCAGTCTGTTAATTACTCTTGATGTAAACCTGTGATTAAAAACAACCAGTGTTCCTCTATCTGGAGAGATAGGAAGTGGAGCAAGACCAGAAAGAGCAACCATTTCTCCAGCCCATGAGCCTGAAGCATTTACTATATAATCACAGCCAAACTCAACTATCTCATTTGTAACTTTATTTAAGGCTTTTACACCTTTAACTTTACCGCTTTCAGTAATTATTTCTACTACTTTATGATATGTATATAATTCACCGCCATATCTTCTTGCACTCATAGCATTCTGCCAAACAAGACGGAAACCATCTATACAAGAATCTGGCACTCTATAAACTTTAGAAATATCTCTTGAAAGATTTGGTTCTAACTTAAAAGCTTCTTCTAATGAAATCTCCTTAGTTTTAATACCTGCTGTTTTACATCCTTCCAGCCATTTTGGTGCAAATTCTTTATCATCTTCTGGTGTCTGCACAAAAAAGCCTTCTGTTAATTCAACACAATGTTTGCCAATCTTACGAAGAATCATATTTTCTTCAATACATTCCTTTGCTGATTCATTATCATTAACAGCATATCTAGCACCACTGTGCAGCAAACCATGGAAACGAGAACTTGTGCCGTATGCTAAGCCGCCCTGCTCAAGCATTATTGCAGGTATACCACGCATACTTAAATCCCGCAGAACACCACTGCCTGTTGCACCGCCACCTATAATTATAACTGTGGTAGATATCATAATAGAACCTCACTTACACAATTTTCTAACAGTGTTTATTTTATATTACTTTTTAGAAATAAGCAAGTATTTTTTATTAAATTATAACACAATTATAATAAAACCACATATTACAGTAAGACACAGAATAACTTATTGTATATAAAGATAATTTTTACAAACTAAAGACTATTATTATGCTTTAGATACTTAATTAAAATGATTAACATACACTTTTTATTTATTTTTAAAAAAGGATAAAATTTGTATAAAATAAAACATAGTTTATATATATAAATAATTATTTTAAAATATTATAACAATTTTTAATAATGTTATATTATAATTAATTATATAATAGTGTAACTTTAAAATTAACTGAGGATGACCTGCCTAAATTATCTGTTACTGTTAATTTATGGCTGCCAAGAACAGGTTTCCAGAAAAATGGTGTATTAATATCTGATGAGCCAGCAAACCTGTTATCTATAAAATAATAAAGAATTTCCGCATCACTGTCAGATGATACAATAAAAGCTATATCTTTTTTATTATCATTATATATACTGTATGTAGACATACTTACAGGACTTA
The DNA here is from genome assembly GCA_944324465.1 of uncultured Mucispirillum sp. Taxonomy (GTDB): domain Bacteria; phylum Chrysiogenota; class Deferribacteres; order Deferribacterales; family Mucispirillaceae; genus Mucispirillum. The sequence goes on from CALUWI010000011.1 coordinate 39,712, forward strand.
AAATCTGCGGCGGGTTGCCTGTATTTGCAGTTATGCTGATTTTACAGCCCGGCATAAATTTAGGCGGCTGCTGTTTTTGTATGCCTGACTTTTTAAACAGCTTATTTATATCTGACGGCCAGAATTCATATACTTTCATTTCTGTTGTATCTTTATCATAATAGCATGCTCTTAAACCAGTTTTTTTATCTATTGGAACAGCTCTAAAAACATCTGTTACTTTAATAGGTGAAATACCTGGAATAAAATATCCTTTTTCAAGATTTGTACAGTACTTATTAGGCAAATCCCCTGTTGGAGCACATATATCTACTTCCTTAATATTAAGCATTTCATCTGGCTTTTGTTTCTCATATACTACATTTTCATTATACTTTAATGCGGAAGCTATATTAAAAAACAGTGTTCCAGCAGAAGTTCTGCCTAAAAATGCAGGGTTTCCTGTACCGTCAAAATTGCCTACCCAGCAAACTAATACATAATCACCAAGAATTCCTGCTGTCCAGGCATCTTTAAAGGCATAAGATGTTCCTGTTTTCCATGCTATATAATCATTATCAAAAACTGATGAAGGCTTAGGGTTATAGTAAAGCATATCAACAGTTAAAAATGCAGCCTCTTTTGAAAACATACGGTAACTGTCATCTTCGCATTTTAAATCCTTAAAATAATTTATACATTTTTCTTCGCCAAGATTTGCAAGTCCTGCATACATTTTTACAACATTTTCCATAGTTACTTCAAAACCGCCTATGGCAAGAGCTGTGCCGTAGTATTCTTCTGGCTGCAGATTTTCTATACCTGAATAGTATAATAAATCATAAAAAGATGATTTTGGCAGCTTTGTTAAAAGCTCAATAGCAGGAATATTTCTTGAATGAACAAGGGCATCCCTTGCAAATAAAGGGCCCATAAAGCCTCTGTCTGAATTTTCAGGCGAATATGCTCCATACTGTTTTGGTGCATCTTTCATCATAGATTTTGGATGTATCAGACCTTTTTCAATAGCTAATCCAAAGATAAAAGGCTTTAATGCAGAGCCGGGAGAACGCATTGCCTCTACTCCATTTACCTGCCCAAATATTTCACTATTAAAATAATCTGCAGAACCTATATAAGATACTACTTCCATAGTTTTATAATTCAGCAGCATTACAGCCGCATTATTTATACCTTTAGTTTTATTATTAATAATGTATTCAGATACTGTATTTTCTAAAAGCCTTTGTTTACGCATATCTATTGTAGAATATACACTGCCCCTTATACCACGGCTTAATATATAATCAGTAAAATGCGGTGCTGCAAAGGGGAGATTTTTTGGATGCCTGACAGATACTTCCATATCTAAAAGTGATGATAATGATGCATCTTCTGGATGATTTTTAAGCCAAATAGGAAAAATTCGTTTTCTGCTTTCTATACCCTGCTGCATTCCAATTTTACTTGTAGGCACTCTTTTAGAAGGATTTTGCGGTATAACTGCTAAAGTTATACTTTCAAATAAAGTAATATCTTTAGCATTTACATTAAAATATATTAAAGAGGCAGCTTCTGCCCCTTCTATATTATGACCATAGGGAGCAAGGTTTAAATATGCTTCTAATATTTCATTTTTATTATGTCTTATTTCTAATATTACAGCATAAAAAATCTGCTTTAATTTTCCAGGAATTGTTTTTGAATTAATATTATATTTTAGCCTTGCAAGCTGCATAGTAATAGTAGAAGCACCAAGTGGTCTGCTGTCATTTTTTATAAGAGAAAGAAAGGCTCTAAACAATGCAGCAGGGTTTACTCCAAAATGATAATAAAACCACCTGTCTTCATATAAAAGCACTGCATCTCGCAATTTAGGCGATATTTCATTAAGCGGCTTATATACCCTGTATATACCGTCATTAGCTAATGTAAGCCTCATTAAGTTATTATCTTTATCATATATGGCTGTTGAAAAGCTCACATTTTCAAGTATTGGCTTTGCAGTTATCTTTAATAAAAGCACTGTAAATATTAATATGGCTGATATTAAGATAACTGCATTAAATAATAAGTTTTTAAATTTATTCTGCTTCATTTATTACAAAAGTAAATGAATTGCCTGTTGCATTAATATCTCTATTATATAAGCTCTCTGCATAAGCCGGCGGCACTGTAAATGTTCCTGATGATAAAAGTTTTATTTTGTAAGTTACTGTATTATCATAACCTTTAGGAATATTTAAATATATAATTGCTCTATCTTCCCTAAATTCATGGCTTTCATAAGCTCTTGGTACATTTACTCCAGATTGAGTTAATATTTCTGTTCCACCTGGCACTAAATCAGTAATTGCAGTTATTGCACTGTTACTTGTCATATTACCTTTCTGTTTAATTCTTAATGATACAGTAACTTCATCGCCTTGTTTACCTTGTGTTATTTTATTACCGTTTTTATCATAGAAAGATTTTGTAATCTCTATGCCGTTTGATGTTTGAGCCGGAATATTTTTATCAAAGCCGCTTGTTGTAACATAATAATAGTAACCTAATTTATTTGCTTTATCAAAAGATACATTAATGTTTTTTATATCTTTAGAAAATACAGCTTTATTTTTATTATTTTCATCAACTGATACACCTTTTCCTTCATCAGCATATAAAGGTGTGCTGTCATTACCTGTGCTTATTCCATAAAGGGCAGCAAGAGCAAATGCACTTGAGAATGAATTATAATATCCATCATTAATATCCTGCAGAATTTTGTTAACAAACCCGCTTTCTTTTTCAACAAGTTTTGGTGCATGTCTTCCTGTTAAATATATATATCTTGAAATATTTGTAAGTGAATCATAAAAATCACCATAAAATAAGTATTTAATATATGATGGTTTAGATGACTGTAAAAGTTCATAACCTTTAGTTTCATTTTTATAAAGAATATATGCTGCACCCATATAGGAAGCTACAAGTGATTGTTCCCAGTCTTTATAGCTTTTCGAGCAGTATTCTTCAAGTACATTTAATGCTCTTGAATTTACTGTGCCTGTTCTTGCAAGCAGATATACTGCATAAGCAATATTATCTGCATCATAATGGCTGTATGGTCTATCAGAAGCTATACTTTTAAGAAATTCCAATGCATTATTATATAAACTTTCAGGCACATTAAAGCCTAACTCTCTTGCATCAATTAAAAGCTGAGTTGCATATATTGCTGGTAAGTTATAAACATAATTTCCACCGCTCCAGTATGTAAACCCACTTACACCTTTTTGGCGTTTAGTAAGCTCACGAATATATGCATTAAATACATCCTGCACTTCTTTTGTATTAATAGTGTCATTTGTAGCGGCAAATATTACTACTGGATATATTTTACTTGTAATCTGCTCTGTACAGCCATAAGGATAGTTTTGCAGATAATTACCTATTCCAGATACTGCCGTTAATGGATTAGAAGATACTGCCACTTCTCTTTTAACAGCAAAGTCATACATATCTCTATTATTAACTTTAATAGATGATTTATTTCCAGTAAACGAGCCTATTTGAATATTAGTTCTGTATGGTACAGCAGGTCTTACAGATGATGTTACTTTTGCTTTTATTATATCTTTAATATCAGCAGCTTTTGCTTCTAATACAACTTCTGCACTGCCTAACTCATCAAGTACTTCCACATCAAATAAAACAAGAGCTTCACCGCCATTTTTAATGGATACAGTTTTTGTAGTTTCCCCTTTAATTGATAAATGTTTTGATGGTTTTGCAGTTACTGTAATTGTTGCATTATCTTTACCTTCTATTAAGTTTGTAATACCTACTGATAATTTAAATTTATCACCTGATACTGCTGCATAAGGCATATTAGGTGTCATAATTATTGGAGCTCGTGAAATAAAAGCTGTTTCTGTACTGCCTACAGCTTCATCAGATACTGCTACAGCCATAATTTTCATAGAGCCGTTAAAATGTTCTGGTATTTGAATAGTTTCAGTTTTCTTTTCACCTTTCTTTACATCTATAATATGTGACCAGTGGGCAACAGGTTTTTCCACAACTCTTGCAAAAGGGTTAAGTTTTCTTGCAACCATATCTGCCATAACAGCATTTTCACCGCCACCAATACCAGAAAGTTCGCTTAATATTTTATAATCTGGCAGAATTAAGTCCGCTGTCTGTTTAGTAGTTACTAATAAAGCAATTTTCTGCATAAAGAAATCAAGTGGGTTAGGAAGTTTATAACCTGCCACCTGCAGTATACCTTCATCTACTCCATATACTATAATTTTTCCTGATTTATCTGCAGAATATTCCACATCTACACTGCTGCCAGGAAGCACAACTTCTGGAGTTTTAAGGTTAATATTTATTTTATATTTTGATTTATCAATACTAAATGGTGCTACAGCATAACTTAATGGTTTTGAATAAATATCTTTAGATGCAATATCTCTTACAAATGCTACGTTTATATAACCATTGCCTTTTAATTCTTCTGGCACTTTGATTGTTTCTATTATAGTATTTGTATCTGCTTTAAACCATTTATATGCATATACTTTTTCTTTTTCAATAGTAATTAAGCCATAACCAGAATAAGGGGCTGTAATATTCATTTTTATTGTATCGCCTGCTTTATATTCAGCTTTATCAAGTTTTAAAGCAAGCTCTGCTTCTTTTGCAAGTGATGTATCTATAGTTTCACTGCCTGAAACAAAATATTCTACTTTCCCTATAACTGTATTATCTTTATCTACTATTTCATATACCATATCACCATTAACAGATGTAGGAAGTAATATATTTGAGCCTTTATCACTTATAGATATTGGCCCGCTGTTTACAACATTATATCTTTTAATTGTGCTGTATCTGTATCTGCCGCTGTAATCTTTAATATACTGGTTAACATAAGTTATTCTTGACAGTCTGTATTTTAAGTTATCAAGAGCAATTTTATTAAGGTTGCTGTCTACTGCTATAAAGTTAACATTAGCACTTTCATTTAAATCTAAATAATAAAGATAGCTGTCAGTATAGTACCCTACTAAATAATCAGCTGGAGAAACTTTTATACTTTTATAACCAGTAACACCATCACCACTGCCTTTTTCAAATACTTCACCGCTAAATTCAAGAAGGTATGTACCTTTTACAAAATCATTAAATAAATTTGATAAATTATATTCAGTATATCCATTATTATCAGTCTGTTTTTCATTAAGTTCTGGTTTATATGGTTTACGAATATAGCTGCCGTTTTCTACATAAGGGTCTGTAAATCTGTAACCTTTATATTCTGGAAAATAATAAGCAGATGGTGTAAATGTAACATCAGCTTTTACACGCCTTTGTGCAGCAGGTGTGCCAAACATATTATCAGCTTTTATTTTTGCAGTAATGTTATCAGTTTTAATCCAGCCTTTTACATTTTTATTATTAAATGACACATCAACACGAATAGTATCAGTATCAAATTCTTTTAACTCAAAGGATACACTGCCAAGAGATACATCTTTATCGCCACTATTATTTAAAAGATAAATTATTGCTGTATAATAACCTGTTGTAAAATAGCTTTGTGTTTCAACATCTAAATCTAAAAAGCCTGAGTTATCAAGAGAATATTTTTCACTTAAAACAACTTCATTTTTTGGAGATTTTACAGTTATCTCAACAGGAATACCTGATAAATCTTTTTTCCAGCCTGCATCTTTTATAATAGAAGCGATATGAACAGTTTCACCAGGTCTGTATATACCCCTGTCTGTAAACATCATTGCTTTTAACGAATCTGCACTGCTGAGATATTCACCGCCAATATCAAATTTAGAATATTCAATATTTCTTTGATATGTAAGCGGAATATATGTAAAATCATCATCTTTTTTAGCAGTTACAGCAATAGGTATATTTCTATCATCTTCATCTTCAGATATTTCATATTTAAAATGACCATTACCGTCTGTCTGACCAGAAATAATCGAAAGTCCATTTTTTGCTATTACTTCAACTTTTGCATTTTTTACAGGCTCGCCTTTTGATATGGAAGCAACAAAAACATCTACCTGATTATTTTTGTTTTCTTTTGCTATCATATACATATCAGTAACAAGTATAAACCTTGATGTTTCTATATAATTACTGGAACTATTACCGTAATATTCATCTTCATATTCATCATAATAATAATCCTCATCGTAATATATATTTTTATAAATTCTTTTACCAGATGCATCTAAACCGTCCGCTTTCACATAATAGAGACCAGGTTTTGCACCAAGATATTCTTCTAAATTCATAGTAGCATAGCTTGGCATAACTCTGTCATTTGAAGCAAGTGGAAGTTTTGCTTTTTTATATTCAGCAAAGTTTGATGTATCCATTGTATATCTATCTTTAAATGTAACATCACCTAAACCAGAACTGTTTGTAAAATTAATTATATGCTGCACCTGTTCTGGAAGTATTCTGCCCACTTCTACATTTAATGCATTTAAGCCTCTTGTTTCAAATGTAACCATTTTCTGACTTTTAAGAGAAAGCAGAGAGCCCTGCTGCATAATACTTACTGTCTGCGGAAGTCTGCGTAATGTTATCCTTTCTTTATATTCATTATTAAATGATTTTCCTGATACTGAATTAAGGGTGTTTTTAATAACAAAATAAAAGCTTTTTTCTTCATCATACTTTTTATCATCATATGCATCTACATAAAAGGAAAGAACTGTATCAGCATTATTTCCTGTATAGATTGGTGTCATAGTTACTCTGCTTTTTACATCATCATTTGAATATAAAAATGCCTCTACTTCATCATGATTATAAAAAAGACCACTTTGCTGCACCATATCAGACATATTTACTGGCAGAGAAAATGTTACTGTAAGCACATTTCTTGGGTTTCCTTTTTCATCATTTGTAATAAAAGCCCTTACATCATCTACAAAGAAGGATTTTTTCTCAAGGATTTTATTTATCACATAAGAATGAGATATTTCATATTCCAGTTTTCTGCTGCCGTCAGCACTTGAAATTTTTGGAAGTGTAAAATTTAAAACAATATCATTATCTGTAAACATTTTAAATTTAGATGACTTAATAACAGCACCATAACCATTTTTATCAAATGTTACTTTAAATGGTATTTCCTGCCCTGCTAATGTTAACTTAGCCTCTTTTTTAAACTGTTTTTGGTCAAATAAATAATTAAAAAGAATATGCAGAGAGTATTCTCTTTCTTCATTATCAAAATCATTATTAATATATTCTGAATTTATTTTAAATGTAAAAGGGTCAGTTTTAAAAGAAAATTTATTATTAGAAAGTATATAATAATCATTAAAAACTGTTTTATCAATAGTTACAGTGTATTTTGTATCTGCAGTCCATTCCTGCTGTGGAGTAAAAAGTAAAGATTTATTATTTTTTAATGTCCATTTACCTTTTATTTTTGGCTCTATTTGTATATATTTTTCTATATTTTCTGCCATACTCTCTTTAAATGCAGGATTTGCAGAATCAGAAGAAAATACAATTTTTACCATAGAGGATGGTAATGAAATATTACTGTTTGATGGTTTTTCAACATTGTATGTTAATAATGTTTTATTTTTTACTGCTGTTTCTTTACTGTTTTTTACAGCACCACTTTTTGTAATATCAACCTGCTGATTAGGGTTATTAGACATTTTAGATGTCTTTTCATTCTGGCTATCATCCTGCTGTTTACTTTCAGACTGCTGTGCAGTATTTACTGTTTCCAAAGATGCACCATTTTGCTCATCACTATTTTTACATGCAGATAATGCAAAAATAACTACTAATGTTAAAAATAAACTTAACAATAATTTTTTCATACTTACCTCATTATATTATATATTAAAATTCTTTACTACTTGCATCATTCATAATATCTGTTGAAATTTGGTTTACTTTATCAGATACTTCTTTTGTAGAAACTGCAACATTTAATGTACTTTCAGTAACTGCCTGCAGCTCTAAAATAGATGTATGCATAGCCTGCATTTCATCAGTTTGAGCAGTTATTGCAGAGTCCATATCATTTATTGCATCAACTAATGCATTTGTGTTAGATGAAATTTCCTGTAAATTTTTCTGAGTTCTTTCTGCCAGTTTTCTTACTTCATCTGCTACTACTGCAAAGCCTCTGCCATGTTCTCCAGCACGGGCTGCCTCTATTGCTGCATTTAATGCAAGTAAATCAGTTTGGTCTGCAACATCATGAATTACATCTATAATATTTCGTATAGCTTCAGAATGTTCTACCACATCTTTTGCCCTGATATTTACAAGCTCCATAGATTTATTTAAATGCTCTAATGATATAATATTTTTATCAAGATGTGTAGACTGTGTTTCTGCACTTGACTGCAGAGTATCTACATGGTTTTTCAATTCATTTGAAGCACCCATTAAGTTTTCACAAGTATTCATAGAAGTATGCAGCATTTCTCTAATCCTGCTTCCCATAAGATTAATACCGTTAATAACAGCTAATAACTCACCTTCTAAAAAGCCTGCATCTATATCATCTCTAAAATCGTTAGCAGAATATTTTTCTACAACAGCTAAAATATTCTGCATAGTTGCACTTAAATTAGCAAAAGTATCATTGATATTATCTTTTAAGCTGTTTAATGCAGGATTATGGGTAGAAGCATTTATTGCAACATTTAAATAACCCTGCTTAACCTGTGCAGAAACTTTTAATGATTCTTCTATTAAGTTATTATCCTCTTTTAATTCTTCATGAAGTTTTCTCATCTGCTCATTAATAGCATTAGATATTTCCATAAGTTCATCTTTTCCGCTTGGTTTATATACTGTTACTTCGTTTTCTGATTTATGGCTTATATAGTCAAAAAATTTAAATATAGATGTAGTTAATTTATGAAGCGGTATAACAACAGCCATTCTTATAACAATATTTACTGTAGTAAAAAATATTAAAATAAAAATAATAATACCTGTAAACATAATTGTGCGTAAAAGTAAAATATCTTTAATATAATCATCTTCTAATGCACTAATAATTATATTCCAGCCTAAATCTTTATTATATATATCTTTAGCTATAAATTTTTTATTATCATAATTATATAAAAATACATTATTTTCTTTTATTTTATCAGCAAACGGAAGACTGCTTGGTTTTCCTTGAAATTTTGTACCCATAGTAAAAACATCATTACCTTTATCTACAGCCATTACATATCCATTTGTACCTATTTTAATATTACCTACACTTTCTTTTAAAACTTCATAAGCCGGCTTTAAATTATAACCTATAAACAATATACCTGTTACATTATTACTGGCATCTTTTACCGGGTCATAAAAAGTAAGGTAATCATTTCCAAATAATGTGGCTTTACCTATATATGTTTTTCCTTCTAATGCCAGTTTATATGCTGGGTGGTTATGGTCTAATTTTGTCCATATAGCCCTTTTGCCTGAAGTATCTTTTAAAGAAGTTGTTACACGAATAAAATCCTGCCCATCTCTTGCAAAAATTGTAGCAATATCACCTGTTGTATTGGAAAATCTATCAAGTACATCAGTTTCACCTGTAATTAAATTATCGTATAAATAATATGCAGGATAACCTTGTTCAGTTTTGCCGCGAATATCAAATTCAGTATAGCTTCCATAGTATGATTCTAAAAAGTATTTAAATACTCCCATAGAATTTTCACTATTTTTTTTAAGCTGCCCGAGAAGATTATCAAAAGAGCTTTCCACTAAATATCCAGCCTGCTCAATACTTAATTTTGCACTGTTCTCTGCACTTTTTGAAGCATAAATACTTATAATAATGAATAATGCAACTACAAGTACAAGTATAATAGGTGCATTAATGATTATCATTTTTTTTGATATTGATGCACTTTTTAGATTAAACATACTCCACCCCTTATGGTACAAAAAACTATACCACTTTTCTAATATATAATGGATATAAAAATAATACAATCATTTTATAATCATAATAAATTACTGTGATTTAAATAATAAATTATAAAATATATGATGAATTGATTATTTTTCTATAATTTTTATTGTAAAAAAATGAAATAATCCTATTATTTATACATTTTAATTATACATTAAAATTTCTCCCTGCTAAAAAATACTAGAATTTATTATATAAATAGTTTATTGTATTTCTTGAAAAATATTATGGAGAGTTTTATGACAGCAAAAGATGCCTTAAATCTTGTAAAAGAAGATATTGAAAAAGTGGAACAGTTTTTAAAAGATGATATAAAAACATCTGTTCCTTTAATAAATGAAGTAATTTTATATCTGCTTTCAAGCGGCGGCAAAAGGCTTCGCCCTGTATTTCTTGCATTATCTGCCAGAATGTGCGGTTATAAAGGGGAAAATATACCTGCAATGAGTGCTGTTATAGAATACATTCATACTGCAACACTGCTGCATGATGATATTATTGACGGAGCAAAATACAGAAGAAAACGCCCTACTGCTAACAGCCTGTATGGGAATGATATAGCTGTTTTATGCGGTGATTTTTTATACTCAAGAAGTTATATTACATTAACAGAATATGGTGCAAAACAAGTGCAGATGATACTTTCTTCTGCTGCTCTTACAATGAGTGAAGGTGAAGTAATACAGCTTTTAAAAACAGGTGATATTAACTTAACTTTTGATGATTATATACAGATTATTACCCGTAAAACAGCAGTACTTTTCTCTGCTGCATGTGAAATTGGCGGCAGACTTGCAGAAGTAAGTGAAGAAAAAATCAAAGCCTTAAAAGATTTTGGCTATTATTTAGGGCTTAGTTTCCAAATGACTGATGATATTTTAGACTATATGGGTAACCCAGAAATAACTGGCAAAAAGAACGGTACAGATTTATTTGAAGGAAAACTTACACTGCCTGTTATTAAAACATTAGAAAAAGCTGATGAAAATGAAAAAAATATTATTACAGAAATGTTTAAGAAAAAAGAAAGAAATGATGATGATTTAAAAATTTTAAAAGATATTATGGTAAAATACGATATTGAAAAAATATCTGAAAAAACAGCTGATGAATATATCAATAAATCTCTCAGCTCTCTTGATATTTTTGAAGATAATGATTATAGAAAAGCACTTATTGCATTAGCACTTGCAATGGTTGGTAGAACTGCATAAGTAATTTATAATAAAATGAAAAAAGCTGTATTAACTATCATTGTATGCTGCATTATATCTGCCTGCTCTAAAGAGAAATTTGTTACATATCACTTTTTCTCTTTAGGCACTATTATAGATATTACAATACAGGAAAAGTATGCAGACTATTTGCCAGAAATTAATAAGTATATTAACCAGTTATCATATATAATTCTTGCAGATGAAAAAAAGATAAATACTGCACCTGTTAATGAAAAAATATATATTTCAAAAGAAACTATTGAAATATATAAAAAATCTATTTTTTATTACAATATAAGCCATAAATATGACCCGTCATCTTATACTGTATCTTCCTTATATGGTTTTCCAGAAGGAAAATATCATATACCTGCTGAAAAAGATATAATTAATGCAAAATCAAATGCTGGGTTTGATAAACTTGTATTCAACAATAACTATCTTATTAAAAAAAGCAGCCTGCTTATTGACTTTAGTGCTAATGCTAAAGGATATATAGTTGATAAAACAGCAGAATATATGAAAAATTTATCAATAGATAATTTCATAATTAATGCTGGTGGCGATTTATATATTTCTGGTAAAAAAAATAAAAAATATTTCAATACAGGCATAACTAATCCAGATAATAAAACAATGCCGCTGAGTATTGTAAATATTGAAAATATGGCTCTTGCAACAAGCGGTAATTACGAAAGATATTTTATAGAAAATAATAAATATATAAATCACATTTTTGAAGGCGTTACTTTTGAGCCTGTAAATAATTATAAATCTGTAAGTGTAATAGCAGAAAATACAGAAAAAGCTGACGGATTTGCCACACTTTTTTATCTTTTGGATATGAATGATATAACAAACTATTGTAAAAAGTTTAATATTGCTGTATTAATATTGACAAATAACCATAAAATTGTCAAACTTTGTAATTGGGAAAAATATGAAAAACTATAAATTTATTTTAGCAAGTGCTTCTCCTAGAAGAAAGGAACTTTTATCTATATATGTAAAAGATTTTAAAATTATGCCTGCTGATATTGATGAAACTGTTCCTGATAATATTGCATTAGAAGATGCACCATTATATACTGCAAAAGAAAAAGCTGCTGCAGTATTTAATAAACTTAATGAAGATGAAATAATCATTACTGCAGATACTATTGTAATGCTTGATAATAAAATATATGGCAAACCTAAAGATAAACTTGATGCATATAATATGATAAAAACATTATCTGGTAAAACTCATCAGGTTATAACTGGCGTTTGCTGTTACAATAAAGATAAACAGATTAATATTGAATTTTCTGATGTTACAAATGTATCTTTTACAGATATAAGTGATGAAATAATAGAAAAATATCTGGAAAATGCAGAATATATTGATAAAGCTGGTGCTTATGCTGTGCAGGGACTTGCTTCTATGTTTGTAGAAAAAATAGAGGGCAGCTATGATAATGTTGTAGGGCTTCCTATGGGCAGACTTGCACGGAATTTAATAAAGTATAAAATAAATTTATTTTAAAACAGGAGGTTTTTATGCTTGAGAGAAATCTTTATAATATGCTTTATGAAAACACTAAAAAATTCCCAAAAAGAACTTTTATTTATTTTGAAGAAAAAAAATATACATATACAGAAGGTTTTAAAATAATAAATCAAATGGCTGCCTTCATGCAGAAAAAAGGTGTAAAAAAAGGCGATAAAGTCATTATTATGCTTGGCAACTCTCCAGAATTTGTTTTATCAGTATTTGCTGTATTTGCCTGTGGTGCAATAGCTATTCCTATAAACACATTTTTTAAAGGACATGAAGCATCATATATAGTAGAAAACAGTGAAGCCCTGTTTATGATTACAGAAGGACAGTTTGAAGCAGTAGTAGAAGAAGTAAGAGTTCAGTGTAAAAAAGTGCAGGAAATATTTACTTTTGATAATACAATAGTAAATACTCTTAACTTTTATGACTATATAGGAAATATGCCTGATGCACCTATTGAATGTAAAGCATCTGTTCATGATTTAGCATTATTTATATATACATCAGGTACTACAGGACACCCAAAAGGTGCTATGCTTTCCCATTATAACTTGCTTGAAAATGCAAAAAGCTGCTCTAAAATGATTAATGCAAACCATAAAGATAAATTTTTAATATTACTTCCAATGTTCCATACATATACTTTTACAACATGTATCATATATCCTGTAAGCATAGGAAGTACACTGATTATTCTCCGTTCTGTAATGGATATGAAAAAAGAAAGTTTTAAAAAAATTCTGGTATTCCAAAGACCTACAATTATGCTTGGTGTGCCGCAGATTTACTCTGTTATGGCAAAATCTCCAATGCCAAAATGGTTTATTAAACTGCTCTACCCTATTAAAATACATATTTCAGGTGGTGCTGCACTTCCTGCAGAAATATTTGACCAGTTTAAGAAAAAATTTGGTATTAATGTTATTGAAGGTTATGGACTTTCAGAAGCATCTCCAGTTGTTGCATTAAACCCACTTAATAAGCAGAAACAAGGTACTGTTGGTGTAACACTTCCAAATGTTCAGGCAAAAGTTATAGGACCAGATGAAACAGAACTGCCAAGAGGGCAAGTTGGCGAATTAATTATTAAAGGACCTAATGTTATGCAGGGATACTGGCACATGCCGCAGGCTACAGATGATGCCATAAAAAACGGCTGGCTTTTTACAGGTGATTTTGCCACTATGGACGAAGAAGGATATATTACAATAGTAGACAGGAAAAAAGACTTAATCATTGTTAAAGGTATGAATGTTTACCCTAGAGAAGTAGAAGAAGTTATTTATAAATATCCAGGCGTTGATGCTGTTGCAGTTATCGGTATCCCATCTATTGAGCAGGGAGAAATTATTGCTGCATATATTCAGGCAAAAGAAAATGAAACTATTGATGAAAAAGATTTACGGAACTATCTGGCAAAACATTTAGCAAACTTTAAACTGCCACGCATTATTAAAGTTATAGAAGATATTCCGCTGACTGCTACAGGAAAAGTTCTTAAACGAGAACTTAAAGAGCTTGTTAAAAACGGCAAAATTTAATGGAAAAATCATATTATAATATACTTCTTCCTGTTCCTACGGAGGGAGTATATACTTATTTTTCAGAAGGAATATTAAATACTGGCGAAAGAGTTATTGTTCCTTTTGGAAAAAGAGAAATTACAGGTATTGTTCTTGAAAAAATAGAAAAGCCTGATTTTGAATGTAAAGAAATCATTATGTGCTGCGATGATGCACCACTTTTTTCTAAAGAATATATTACATTTCTTAAAAATATTGCATCATACTATACATGTCCTTTAGGGCTTGTACTGCATGGTGTGTTATCTGAAAAAATATTAAATATAGAAATATCAGATATTGAGCCTGTAAAAAGCCACCCAGTTAAAGAGATTACTCTTACTAAAGAACAGCAGGCAATAGCAGACAGTATTCAATTAAATACATACTGCTGCCACTTAATAAAAGGGATTACAGGAAGCGGTAAAACAGAAATTTATCAGGAAGCTGCAAAAAAAGTAATAGCAAGTGGTAAACAGGTTTTATATATTGTGCCAGAAATATCATTAACACAGCAGCTTATTGAAAGGCTTGCATACAGGCTGGGTGTTGAGCCATCTATATATCATTATAAACTTACAGATAAAGCACGAAAAAAACACTTTTCAGATTTTGCAGCTGGTAATTCTAAATTTATGCTTGGTGCAAGAAGTGCATTATTTGTGCCTGCAAAAAATATAGGGCTGATTATAGTTGATGAAGAACATGAAAGTTCATATAAGCAGGATGAATCACCCTCATATCACCTGCGTGATATGGCAGTAATGTATGCTAATATTTTAAATATACCAATCATTTTAGGAAGTGCTACCCCGTCTGTAGAATCTATGCATAATGCAGAAAGCGGCAAATATGTTCTTCATACACTTCTTGAAAGACCAAACCATGCCACTCTGCCTGAAATTGAAATTATAGATATGAAAACAACCAATCTTATAGGTTCTATGATTGCAGAACCTGTATATGATGAACTTTCAAATATTGTAAAGCGTAACGAACAGGCTATTATACTGCTTAATAGAAAAGGATATTCTACATACCTATACTGCCAGCAGTGCGGAGCTTTAGCAGACTGTGTTAACTGCTCTGTTAGTCTTGTATCATTTAAATCAAAAAATAAAGCAATATGCAGATACTGTAATACTGAATATGATAACCTTACATGTTCTGTATGCGGCTCAAAAATATTTAAAGAATACGGATATGGCACAGAAAAAGTAGAAGAATTTTTAGAATCAATGTTTCCAGATAAAGTAATACGCATAGATACTGAAAGTGTTTCTTCTATTAAAACATTAAATAAAAACTTAAAAAAATTTGAAAATAAAGAAGCAAATATTTTAGTAGGTACTCAGTTAATTGCAAAAGGACTTCATTTTCCAGAAGTAACTTTTGTTGGTGTTTTAGGAATAGATAACTTAATGGCACTGCCGGATTTTAGAGCAATGGAAAAAGCATACCAGCTTTTAGTGCAGGTTTCAGGGCGGGCAGGCAGAGAACATTTAAGCGGAAAAGTATATATACAGACAATGAACCCAGAAGCTCCAGTATTTAATATGCTTGACAGCTCTGATTTAGAATTTTATAAATGGGAGTTAAGCAGAAGAAATATAACCCAGTATCCGCCATTTACAAAACTGGCAAGGCTTATTTTTAGCTATATTAATCAGGAAGAATGTTATAATACTGCAAAAATTACAGCAAACACTTTAAAATCACTAAAAGAAACAGCAAATCTTACCATATATGGTCCAAAAGATGCCACTCTTGCAAAACTGCAGAACAAATACAGATATGAAATATTAATAAAATCTGTAACAAACAGTGACTTGAATAGGGCCCTTATAATCGCACAGCAGATATTTAATAAATGCAAAAAAGGTGCTATGCGGTTAAAAATAGATAAAGACCCTTATTTTATGATGTAGATTATTGATTTTTTTCACTGTGCAGTATAGCACTTTCTGCTAAAATAATTTTAGCTATATCCTGCTTGCTCTGTTTGCCTGTATGAGTAACATTACCATTTGCAAAAAATAATGTCATTTCATTATCCATACTGTCAAAACCAATATCTTTGCGAGAAACATCGTTTGCAGCTATAATATCAGCTTTTTTCTTTTCAAGTTTTTGTTTTGCATATTCTTCCATATTATCAGTTTCTGCAGCAAAGCCAACTAACACCTGGTTTTCTTTTTTATGACTTCCTGCATAGCTTAAAATATCCTTCGTTTTTTGAAGGTGCAGCACTAATTCATCATCATTCTTTTTAATTTTTTTATTTTCATAAACTGGTGAATAATCTGCAACAGCTGCAGCCATAATGATAATATCTGCTTCATCATAAAAAGAAAGAAATGCATTATACATATCTTCTGCACTTACTACTTTTTGTATGTTTGGTATATCTGATTTTATATTTACTTCCCCAGATATTAAAATAACATTTGCTCCCATTTTATAGGCTTCTTCAGCAAGAGCATATCCCATTTTCCCGCTTGATTTATTTGTTATATATCTTACAGGGTCAATATATTCTTTTGTAGGACCTGCAGTAATTAATATAGTAAGACCAGCAAGTATATCATTTTCTATTTTTAAAGATAAATCATTTTTATTATTTAAAATATTTAAAACTTTTTCAGCAATTATATCTGGCTCCTGCATTTTACCTTCCCCTTCCGTCTGACATGCAAGCAGACCAGATGCAGGAAGTATCATGTGAATACCTTTTGACTGCAGACTTTTAATATTTTCCTGCACTATAATATTATTATACATATTAGTATTCATAGCTGGAGCTAATACGAGAGGACATTTTAAAGCAAGTATAGTAGATAAAAGCTCATTATCAGCAATACCTGCATTGATTTTGCCAATAATATTTGCTGTAGCTGGTGCTATAATACAAATATCTGCCCATGATGCATAATCTATATGGCTTATAGGGGTGGGAGTATAATCTTCCCTTAATACTGGGTTTAATGATAATGCTTCAAATGTAGTATGACCAACAAAACTTTCAGCTTTTTTAGTCATCATTACTTTAACATTATGCCCTGCTCTCACAAATTCTCTAACAAGATATGCACTTTTATAAGCAGCTATGCCGCCTGTAACACCAACTAAAATATTACTCATATAACTTCTTCCTTATACAAAAGAGCCCTTTCGCTTAAAAGCAAAAGGGCTTATTATTTTTATTTGCCTGTAATCGCCTTAATTAAATCAATAGGTATTGGAATAATTGTTGATTTATTATTATCTTTTGATGTCATCTCTGATAATGTCTGCAAATAACGCAGCTGCAGAGTAACAGGGTTTTCACCCATAATACGGGAAGCCTCTGCAAGTTTTTCAGCAGCCTGATATTCACCTTCTGCTAAAATAATTTTTGCCCTTCTTTCCCTTTCTGATTCTGCCTGACGGCTCATAGCTTTCTGCATTTCAACAGGTAAATCAATATGTTTAATTTCTACAGCAGCTATTTTTACACCCCAAGGGTCTGTCTGTGCATCTATAATAGACTGCATTTCTTTATTAATTTTTTCCCTGCTTGATAATAAATCATCAAGTTCAAACTGACCAATAATGCTTCTTAATGTAGTTTGAGAAATCTGGCTTGTAGCATAGTAAACATCATCTACTTCTAATATAGATTTCTCTGGTGAAAGCACTTTAAAATAAACAACTGCATTAACTTTTACTGAAACATTATCTTTAGTAATAATATCTTGTGGAGGAACATCCATAACGATAGTCCTCATATTTACTTTTACCATTTGTTCTAATATAGGAATTAAGATAATTAAACCAGGACCTCTAACACCAGCATAGCGTCCAAGTCTAAATACAACTGCTCTTTCATATTCCTGTAAAATTTTAATACTTGAAAAAAGTAAAAAGATAATTAGTAATGCAAACACTACCATTACTGATAAAGATGCAAACATAAACTCTCCTTGCAATATTATTATAAAATTGCTATATTCAAAAGTAATATATAGTTATAGCAAAATATTTCATTTTTTGCAATTAATATTATTGGAGCGAATATGACTAAAAGTATGACAGGATTTGGAAAATACAGCAAATCCACAGAAAAATACGATATTTCTATTGAAATAAAATCTGTTAACAGCAAATATTTTGATATTAATTTTAGACTGCCAAAATCTGTTTCAGCACTTGAAATTACACTCCGTCAGCCATTACAGGATATACTTATCAGAGGCAAAATAGATGTGCGTATTGAAATAAATATGCATACTATTACAAAATATCCTTCTTTAAATACAGAACTTGTTAAAGTTTACAGAGAAATTTTTGCAAAAATTGCAAAAGAAGCAGATATTGAAGATAAACCAAAACTTGACCATTTTCTTAGAATGCCAGATGTGGTGGATTATATTAATGATGAATCAATGGAAGAAGAACTTGAAAAAATCACTTATGAAGCTGTTATAGAATGTGCTAAAAAGCTGGATGAAATGAGGCAGAAAGAAGGTATAGCCTTAGAAAAAGATATTACTGCAAGACTTAATAATTTAGAGAAAAATGTTACTTTAATTGAAAATGCAAAAGAAGATGTTTTTGAAATCTGGAAAAATAAATTCATTAAGCGTATGCAGGATATGGGAGTAGATGCAAACTATGAAGAAAGAATTGTGCAGGAAGCATCTATTATGGGCGAAAAGGCTGATATTACAGAAGAAATTACTAGACTAAAATCTCATATTATACAGTTTAAGCATATAATAGCAGAAGAATATCCTGTTGGTAAAAAACTTGATTTCTTAAGCCAGGAAATACACAGAGAACTTAATACTATTGCATCTAAAAGCTCTAAACAGGAAATTATCTCTACTGTAGTTGAATCAAAAGCAGAATCAGACAGGATTAGAGAACAGATTCAAAATATTATATAATTACTAAAAAATATAAGCGGGGCAGATACCCCGCTTAAAATTAAAATGCTTTCGATTAAATATATAAAAAATCATATCATATTATATAAAATAACCTGCCGGAGAGTATTAAAAATTTTTTAACAGCATAATTATATACAGTAAAATTTTATACTAAACAAATATTATATTTTATTTATCTGACTTTTCAGTTTCCTGCTTTATTACTATTTTTTTATTTCTATGGTCTAATATTATATTATTTGTTTTATATCCTCTTTCTATTGCAGTTTTGCAGTATTCATAGGCTTTTTTATCATTTTTTTTCACACCTGCCCCGTCATAATACATAAGACCGATTATAAAATATGCAGGCACAAACCCAACATCTTTTGAACGCTCAAAATAATCATAAGCCATTCTGTAATCTTTTTCTACACCTATGCCGTAAAGATACATATAACCTAAGTCATATAAAGCATGAGAATGGTTTTTATCTGCAGCGATTTCAAGCCAGTATTTTGCTTTTTCATAATCCTGCTCTACCCCTTCTCCATTAAGATATCTTGCACCTATTCTAAATGCAGCTCCGCTATTGCCAATATTTGCAAGTTTTAAATCATTTTCTAAACTTTGGTTAGCATAAACGATTACAGGGATAAAAATAAATAGTAGTAAAAATTTCCTTAACATATGTAAACCTTTTTTGGCATTTCATTTGCTATATAAAAATTATATTTTGGAGGATATTATGAAAATAAATACTTTAGCATTTGCATCAATATTTTTACTGCTTGCAGCACTTACAAACACAACAATCATAGAACATTTAAGTTATTTAATACAAGAATTAACGAAAATGTGGTAGTTTATTCCGCATTATAAAAACTTGTTTTTATTAAGCTGGCAGTAATATTTAAGTATTATTATTCTATAGTATTTTCAGGTGTTTCACCAGTATTATTATCTGGCACTTCCTGTGGTTCATTTCTGTATTCAAATTTTAACTGGTGATATTTTATTTCACCAACAGTATCTTCAATATTATCTAAATTATAATAAAACATCAGTCTTATAGAACCAGAAGCACCTTCTGTTGCATTATCACTCATTTTAATACTTACTGTACAAAAGCCGTTATATGCAGCTTCCGATAAACAGTCTACAGGATTAAATGGAGGATTATTTTCAAAAACACTTCCATAATTTGCCGTTTTATTATCAATTCCTAAAGGTGTAAGGTCGGAAGAAGAAAAGTGAAGTTTAAATTTTAATACATCGCCACGATTTTTATCTTGAAACTGCAAAGTATTAGACGGTTCAACAGTTAGCCCTATAGTATTATTTATATCTGAATAATCAAAATGCGTTCCTTCACTGTCAGCGCATGCATTTAAAAAAAGTGACACTAATACTATAAATACAATATTTCTAAACATTAACTTCCCTGAATAAATAAATAGGAAAGGGTTTATAACCCTTTCCTTCTTATTTTATGTAACTTGTATTATCTGGTAAAAATTTTGAAACTATTATATTATCATTAGATGCTGATAATTCATATAATTTTTTTTCTGAAGCAGCGATGCTTTCATCATGAGATACAAGTCTTATCATTTCATTGCTAAGAATATCTGCAATATCTGCAGATGAAGCATACATAACATCTTTTAACTGCCAAACATCTCCAGCTTCAAATGCTTTTTCAACTCCAATATTCGATAAAACTTTGCTGAAAATCGCCTCTTTTTTCTCAAGATAACCAGCAGGTGCATTTTTACAGCTGCCTAATTTAGCTATCACATAAAAGCTGTGAGTTTCATGAACGAACATATAAAAACCCCTTTTGTATAAATAATGATAAAGATAGTATATTTTTTTACATTTTGCAATGCTTATTTATACATTTTTAGTTTTTTATTTCGTTTGATAAAAATTCAACCCACTCATTCTTATTAAAAACTGGTGCTGTAATGAAAATATCTTTATCTCCTCTGCCGCTCATATTAACAATAACAGCTTTATCTTTTGGCATAGATGGTGCTGTTTTTAAAAGCTCTGCAAGAGCATGAGATGATTCAAGAGCAAATAAAATACCTTCATGTTTTGCAACTAACTGCAGTGCATTAATTACTTCCTCATCTTTTGCAGATGTCATAGTAAGCCTGCCAGATTCTTTTAAGTATGCAAGTTCAGGTCCAACACCTGGATAATCAAGACCTGCTGATATAGAATGTGTTGGCAGCACATCACCATTGCTGTCTAATAAAAATTTACTTTTATATCCATGGTGGATACCTGTTTCTGCTCCAGAGTTTGGTGCAAGTCTTTTAGCATGTTCACCTGGTTTATCGCCTATTCCGCCGCCTTCTACACCAATTAACTGAACTTTTTCATCATCTAAAAAGCCTGAAAAAATACCCATAGCATTAGAGCCGCCGCCTACTGCTGCAATAACTGCTGCTACATCGAGACCGCTTTCCTGAGCCTGTTGTTTTGCTTCTCTGCCTATAACTGACTGAAACTCTCTAACTATTGCAGGAAATGGTGCTGGACCTACGGCTGAGCCTAATAAATAATGAGTATCTTTTAATGATTTAATCCAAAAACCTAATGCTTCATCTACTGCATCTGCTAAACCTTTATTACCTGATTCAACAGATACAACATTTGCTCCAAACATCTGCATAGTTAATACATTTGGATGCTGGCGTTTCACATCTACTGCACCCATATAAACATCACAGCCAAGTCCAAGTTTTGCAGCAGCTGATGCAGTTGCCACACCATGCTGACCTGCCCCTGTTTCAGCTACAACTTTCTTTTTACCCATTCTTTTTGCAAGAAGGCACTGACCTACTGCATTGTTAATTTTATGAGCCCCAGTGTGAGCAAGCCCTTCGCATTTAAAAAATATTTTTGCTCCACCAAGTTTTTTTGTTAAATTTTCTGCATAATAAAGTGGTGTTGGCCTGCCAATAAATGTTTTTTGTAAATATGCCAGTTCATCTAAAAAACTTTTATCATTCATTGCTGATAAAAATGCTGCTTCAAGTTCATCAAGAGCAGGCTGCAGCATTTCTGGTACATAGCTGCCGCCAAATTCACCATAAGTTTTTGAATATCTCATTATACACCTCATATTTATTGTTTGTATTTTATTTTTTTAATCATTTCAGTAATTTTATCTACTGTATTATATTTTTTAACATCAAATTCTATAAGTTCCACTTTGTATTCTTTTATTATGCTCATTATATCACTGTCCTCCTGCAAGGACAGCCAAAGTGGATTATGAATTTCTGTATTATTTTTTACAACATCAACACTATCTATCATAAATGGTTCTACAAAAGTATTTTTAGTATTTACTAATGAATATCTTTTATAAGTATTTGCAGTGTATTTCTGCATATTTGTATTATCTTCAATACAGTCTGCAAGTCCCTTTTCTATTAATGATAATGCTTCATCTATCATGCTGCTGTCATAAACTTCTAATACTTTTACACAGCATTGATTTTTCATATTTTCAAGCATACTTATAATATTACTTTTATTGTGTTTGTCAAATAAAAACCCTGTCATATCAATATCTTTTTTAATACATACAGCAAGTTCATCATTATCTGCTATATTTTTAGCTTTTAATAATGGGCGGATAGACGATTTTTTCATATAAAGTTTTGATAAATAATTTGTAGATTTAATACTTTCATCTACATCAAAACTTTCTGCATTAATATAGTTTTCAGAATAAACACCTGCAAACCCATACTCTAAAATATGCTGCATAGAAATACCGTCATTTGAGCAGTTTAAAAGGCATAAGGCATCCCAGTCTATAAGCATTTTTAAAATATATGGGTTTACATTGTTTACAGAAATATCATCGCTGCCTAATATTAATATTTCAGCTTTCACACTGCGAACTTTAGCTATATCATTCACACTTGATGCTTTATATAATATATCTGTACCTTGTTTTTTAGACTGTTCATGAATCTGTATAATCTGCTGTTTGGAATGTTCTGAAACATTTATTATAATGCCGTCTGCATTTAATGAATTATTTATACCTTTTTGAAGTTTAATAACATCTTTACTGCATAAAGAATTATCATCAACAATAACTGCTGATAAAATATTTTCAGGAATCATATCTGCAAGCTGACTGCTGCATATAATATTTGAATTTCTTGTTTTTATTGTATTTAGTAAATTTGATTTATTTTGTAATAACATAACGCACCTTTTTCTATCATAAAAATTAAAATCAACATAAGCATTTAGCTTAGTTTTGCCTGTAAAAAAATATAAAATTGTAGTGTTAAGATATAATGGTATTATTTGACGCTGGAGCGCCAAAAATAGATAGAAAAATATTGTGCGGAAAATTGTCCGTTGAAAGAATAATCAGAAAGTAGTGTTTGGTTTACTAATCTAATATCCATAATAGGTACATATATTACAAAAAAAATCACTTGTCAATATATAAAATTATTTTTTTAAATAATCACCCTGCTGTAGTTTTTACATATAAGATTTTTGTTGTATTTTTCATTAAATTGATATATAAGAACTTTACTGCGGGCATAGCTCAGCTGGTAGAGTGGAAGCTTCCCAAGCTTTAGGTCACGGGTTCAAGTCCCGCTGCCCGCTTTTCTTTTTTATTTTATCATTTTTCTTTATTATAAACTTTAAATTGATTTAATACTATTTTATCTGTATAATGGAAAAACTTATATGAGGTATCATTTGATGATAGATAAAGAACTTTTAGACATATTAGTATGCCCTAAATGTAAAGGGAATATTAAACTGCACAGCAGTGAAAAATATATTATATGCGAAAAATGTGATTTGGCGTACTATATTGATGAAAATATGCCTGTTATGCTTATAGATAAAGCTGTAACTATAGAAGAAGCTGATAAGGATAAATAGTATATGTATATATTAAACAGCAAAGACATATATAAAATGGAAGAAGCTGTTAAAAGAGATTATAATATTTCTGAAATAGTCCTTATGGAAAATGCTGGAACTGCTCTTTTTGATTTTATAAAAAATAAAGCTGATAAAAAAAGTAAGATACTAATTTTAGCAGGTCCTGGTAATAATGGCGGTGATGGATTTGTTTTAATGCGTCATCTTGCAGCTAATGGATATAATGCTGATTTATATTATCCAGAACAGAATAATAAATATGGTGATGCTGCTCAAGTAAATTTAAATATTTTAAATAATTTAAATATTAATATCCATGATTTATCTACACTTAATAATATGGAGCAGTATGATATTATTGTAGATGCTCTTTTTGGTATTGGACTTACAAGAGATATTTGTGGAATATATAAAGAAGTTATTGATAAAGCAAATAATACAAATGCGTTAAAAATTTCTGCAGATATTGCTTCTGGATTAATCAGTGACAGTTCTGAAGTACCAGAATGTGTTTTTAAGGCTGATTATACTATTACTTTTTCCACATTAAAATACTGCCATGTATTATACCCTGCAAAAACATATTCAGGCAAAGTTATTACTGCAAATATTACTATACCTGATAATATTTTATCACAATATGAGCATAATATATTTATAGATAAATATAATAAGCCTGTACTAAAAAGCAGACCGCAGGACAGCCATAAAGGCAGCTATGGAAAAGTAGCTATTATTGGCGGCAGTACAGAAATGGCTGGAGCAGTAAAAATTGCCGCTATTTCTACCCTGCACTCAGGATGCGGACTTATTACTTTATGCCATCCTGCTGAACTTAATAGAAACTTTATTTCAGATATTCCAGAAATTATGACAAAATCATTTACTTATAATGAACCAGCATTAATATGCGACTATATAAATAATTCAGCAAATGTTTATACTATCGGCAACGGTATGGGAAGGCAGAAAAATGTAAAAGAATTTATACTTTATATTCTGCAGAATACTCTAAAACCAGTTATAATAGATGCTGATGCAATAAATGCAATTTCTCTAAATGAATTAAATAACATTCAATCTGAAGTGATTATGACACCACATTTAGCTGAATTTGCAAGGCTTATTAATAAAGATATTAGTGAAATTAAAAAAAATAAAGTATCACTTGCAAAAGAATTTGCTGATAAATATAATATTTATTTAATATTAAAATCAGCAGAAACTATTGCTGCTGTTCCAAATGATAAAGTATATATATTAAATACTGGCAATACTGCCCTTGCAAAAGGCGGCAGCGGCGATGCTTTATGCGGACTTACTGCATCCCTTGCAGCTCAAGGATATTCTGCAAAAGATACATGTATTTTAGCTCCATATATATTAGGAAAAAGTGCAGAAAAAGCAGTAAAAAAACATAATCCAGCATACCTTAGCATTACCCAGATTATTAATTATTACAATGAGGTCTTTAATGAATTCTGAATACATTTTAAAATGTGAAGAAGATACTAAAAATATGGCAAAAGATATTGCACCTTTTTTAAAAAACAATATAATTTTCCTTAATGGTGAAATAGGTGCAGGAAAAACAACTTTTACAAAATATTTAGTAGAAGTCTACGGACTTTCAGATGAAGTATGCAGCCCTACTTTTGCCCTTGAAAATAGATATGAAACAAAAAACGGACTTATTATTCATTTTGACTTATACAGAATAAAAAGTGAAGAAGAACTTGATATGATAGGCTTTTTTGATACATTAAAAGAAGATGCTACTATCTTAATTGAATGGGCAGACAAATTTAATATTGAAAAATATATAAAAAACTATAAAATTATGTCTTTCAAGATATTAGATGATAATATCAGGTCAGTAACAATAAAATAAAGGTTATTAATATGGACTATAAAGAAATGTATAATATGATTCAGGATATAGCTCAGGCTGATAAAATAAAAAATTCGCTTGAAGATTTATACCTGTATTTACATGAAATAGAAAATATGATGCAAAACAGCGAAGAAAATACAGAAGCACCAGATAATCATGATGAATTTCGCTATAAACTGCAGATTATGGAACAGCAGATAACTGAAATTGATGAATTTTTACAGGAAGATAATGATAACGATATAAACTATGATGAATATTTATCATAAAGAAAATTATAAAAAATCACAATATATTAAATGGAGATAAAAATGGCAAAAGAATTATCCAGCAGAATAAATCCTGCTGAATATGAAAAAAGTATTTATAAATTTTGGCTTGAAAAAAAGCTATTTCATGCAGATGAATACTCTAAAAAACCTGCATACTCAATAGTTATACCACCACCAAATGTTACTGGTTCACTTCACATGGGCCATGCACTTGATGAAACTATACAGGATATATTAGCCCGCTTTAAAAGAATGAAAGGCTTTGAAGTTTTATGGATGCCTGGAACTGACCATGCAGGTATTGCCACTCAAAATGTTGTAGAAAAAATAATAGCTGCTGAAGGTAAATCTCGTTACGATTTAGGCAGAGAAGCATTTATAGAAAGAGTATGGCAGCAGAAAAGAGAATCAGGCGGCACAATTATAAGCCAGCTTAAAGCTCTTGGCTCAAGCTGCGACTGGGATAGAGAACGCTTTACAATGGATGAAGGCTTATCTCGTGCTGTTAGAGAAGTATTTTATACTCTTTATAAAGAAGACTTAATTTACCGCTCTAACTATATGGTAAACTGGTGTGCAAGATGCCATACAGCATTAAGCGATATTGAAGTAGAATTTAAAGAAAAAGATGATTTTCTTTATCACTTAAAATACCCTATTGAAAACAGTAATGAATATTTAGAAATTGCAACTACTCGCCCAGAAACTTATCTTGGCGATACTGCTGTTGCTGTACACCCAGATGATGAAAGATATAAACATTTAGTAGGAAAAAATGTTGTTCTTCCACTTATTAACAGGAAAATACCTATAATTGCAGATGATTTTGTTGAAACAGAATTTGGAACAGGCTGTGTAAAAATCACTCCAGCCCATGACCAGAATGACTTTGCAGCAGGTAAACGCCATAACTTAGAAGAAATTGTATGTATTGATGAAAACAATAAAATATGCGGTAACTTCTATCCAGAATTTGAAGGAATGGATATAATTACTGCAAGAAAAGCAGTTATTGAAAAATTTAAAGAGCTTGATTTAGTTGTTAAAATTGAGCCATTAAAACACAATGTTGGCTGCTGCTACAGATGTGAATCTGTAATTGAGCCTCGTGTTTCTATGCAGTGGTTTGTAAAAACTAAACCACTTGCTGAAAAAGCTATAGAAGCAGTAGAAACTGGTAAAATAAAAATTATTCCTAAACAATGGGAAAATACTTTCTTTGAATGGATGAATAATATTCGCGACTGGTGTATTTCCCGTCAAATCTGGTGGGGACACAGAATACCAGCATGGCACTGTGCAGACTGCTCTCACACTACAGTTGCAAAAACAGACCCAGATAAATGCGAAAAATGCGGCTCTACAAATATTCATCAAGATGAAGATGTGCTTGATACTTGGTTTTCATCTTCTTTATGGCCGTTTTCTACAATGGGTTATCCTGAAAAAACTGATTTATTAAAAAAATTCTACCCTACTTCTACCCTTGTAACTGGCTTTGATATTTTATTCTTCTGGGTTGCAAGAATGATGATGATGGGACTTAAATTTATGGATGATGTTCCATTTAAAGATGTTTATCTCCATGCCCTTGTTCGCGATGAAAAAGGACAAAAAATGAGTAAATCAAAAGGAAATGTTATTGACCCGCTTATTATGATTGATAAATACGGTGCAGATGCTTTCCGCTTTACTCTTGCTATATTTGCTGCACAAGGCAGAGATATTAAAATGAATGTAGATAGAGTTGAAGGCTATAGAAACTTTATTAATAAAATATGGAATGCTTCCAGATTTATTTTAATGAACTTAGGTGATGAAATACCAAAAATTGATGAAAACAGCCTTGAAAGTGTTGATAAATGGATATTAATGAAATTACAGCATGCAGCTAAAAAAGCATCAAAAGCAATAGAAACATACAGCATAAATGATGCAGCAAATGAGCTTTATCAGTTTTTCTGGATGACTTTCTGCGACTGGTATCTTGAACTGATAAAAGATAGAATGTTTAAAGGAAATGATAAAGAAAAAGAACAGGCACTTGCTACAGCAGCTTTTGTATTAGAAAAAGCATTAGTTGCACTGCACCCATATATTCCTTTTGTTACAGAGCATATTTTCCAAACATTAACTGGAAAAGAAACTATTATGTACGAAGAATATCCTGATAACTTAAACTATAACTTTGAACAGGAAGAAAAAGGTATAGATAAAGTGATTGAAGCAGTAAGCTTAATAAGAAATATTCGCGGTGAATATAATATTACCCCTGCTGCTCAGCTTGAAATATTTATTAATACTGATGATAATGATGCTCTGAAACTTTTTCAGTCAGAAATACCATTGATAATGAAAATGGGTAAAGCTAAATCAGTACAATTTAATGAAAAAGCACCTGAAAACTGTGCAAAAAGCGTTGGCAATGGCTTTGAAATAATGGTGTCATTAGAAGGCACTATTAATGTAGAAGAAGAAATTGCAAGGCTTGAAAAAGAGAAAAAAACTGTAGAAAAAGATGTTAATCTTTACGGCGGTAAACTGCAAAATCAAGGCTATCTTGCAAAAGCTCCTGCACAGGTTATTGAAAAAGATAAGAAAACTTATGAAGAAGCAAAAGCAAGACTTGATAAAATAAATGAAGCATTAGCAGGTCTTAAAAAGTAATGACAAAAGATAAAAATAAGCCGCCATATTTAAAGCGTATATTTGCAGGTAAAAATATATATATATTTGCTATGGTGGCTCTTGCCTTTGCATTTTTAAATATATACAGGCTTAATAACCCATTAGAAGTAGGCTCTACAGCCCCAGAGCTGGTATTAACCGCATCTAATGGGGAAAGTTTTACAATGAATGAAATATTAAACCCTAAAGTAGTTATTTTTTATAAAAAACATACTTATTTTTCTAACTATATAATAAATACCACTTATAAACGAGCACTGCCTGCTTTTAAGATATTACAGGATAAAGGGCTTGCTCAGGTTATAGTGATTGCTCAAGGTTATGATAATATTGAAGAATTGAATAATCTTTTTGGGGAAGATGATTATTCAAATTATAAAGATATAATATTTGCTACAGATACTAAAGCAGCAGGTAAAAAATATGGGATAAGAAGCTGGCCTCATTTGTATGTAATAAGTTCTGATAACAGAGTGATTTATGAAACAAAAATAGGCAGTGCTGATAAAGTACAGCAGATATTATGGAGGGATTAATGGAAAACTTTTTTAACAAAGATTTAAAGGAAAGCTATGATGTTATTATTTTAGGTGCAGGCCCTGCAGGATGTTCTGCTGGAATGTATGCAGCAAGAGATGCTCTTTCTGTGCTTATTTTAGAAAAAAACTTCCCCGGTGGTAATATGGCTATCACTGAGCATATAGAAAATTATCCTGGCTTTACTGAGCCTGTATTAGGTCATGAAATTACAGATAAATTTGTGAAACATGCACAAAAATTTGGTGCAGTAATCAGACAGGGTAACTGCATAGAAGTAAAAAATGAAGGTGTATGGAAAACTGTTATACTTGAAGACGGCAGGCAGATAAAATGTAAAGCATTGATTATTGCAACAGGCTCTAAACCTAAAAAAACTGGTGCGAAAAATGAAATAAACTTTATAGGCAGAGGTATTTCTTTCTGTGCTACATGTGACGGCGGCTTTTTCAGAAATAAAGAAGTTATTGTTATTGGCGGCGGTGATTCTGCCCTTGAAGAAGGAATGTATCTTACAAAATTTGCTTCTAAAGTAACAATAGTCCATAGAAGAAATGAATTTAGAGCAGCAAAAATCATTCAAAACAGAGCAAAAGAAAATGAGAAAATTCATTTTATGACTCCTTATGTAGTAGAAGAAGTGCTTGGAGAAAATGTAGTATCTGGTGTTAAATTAAAAAATACACAGACAGATGAAATTATAGAATATAAATGTGACGGTATTTTTGAATTTATTGGCTGGGATGCAAATACAGATATTTTTACTAACCTTTTAGAACTTACAAATGGCGGTTTTATTAATGCATCAGAAGATACTGCCACAAATATACCAGGTATTTTTGCAGCTGGTGATGTTCGTAAAAAAGGACTTATGCAGGTTGTAACTGCTGCTTCTGACGGTGCAGTAGCTGCAAAAATGGCAGAAAAATATATTAATGAAGAGTTAAAACATTAGTATGCTTTATGTTATAGGCACACCTATTGGCAACCTTTCAGATTTATCTAAACGGGCAGTGGAAACTCTTTCTGCTGTTGATATTGTATTTGCAGAAGATACACGAACTGCCCTTAGCCTTTTAAACAGTCAGGGAATAAAAAAGCCCTGCAAATCTTATTATAAAGATAATGAAAAAACAGCCAGTGAAAGTGTTATAGAATGTCTTTTAAATGGTGATAAAGTAGCATTAATCAGCGAAGCTGGTATGCCATGTGTTTCTGACCCTGGTGCTTATGTTATTAAAGAAGTTATTGAAAAAGGTCTACCTTTTGAAATTATTCAAGGCCCTACTGCTTTAATTCATGGATTAATTGCATCAGGTTTTGCAGGCAGCAGCTTTTATTTCCATGGTTTTTTACCACATAAAGAAAGAGATAAAATAAAAGAAGTTCAAAATCTGCTGCATATAAAAGCACCGATAATTTTTTATGAATCGCCTTACAGAGTAAAAGAAACTTTAAATATACTGCTTGATTACTTCCCTGCCCCAATATCTGTAACAAGGGAAGCTACAAAAGTATATGAAGAAACTGTATTTATATATTCTAAAGAAGATATTGAAAATATAACGATTAAAGGCGAATTTGTTATTACAGTTAATAATAAAACAGAAGAAGTACAGGAAGAAAATAACAGCATATCTTTAAACTATGAACAGGTAATAAAAGAATTATTAAATGATAATGTTTCATCTAAAGATATATTAAAAATGATGAAAGCATTAGGTATGAAAAGAAACGAAGCCTATAATTTAATTAATAAATTACAGGCTTGAATATAAGTTTATATAAAAACATATACTATTTTTATAAGTATTATTCTCTGCAGTATTTATATTATAATGTATATAAATATACAGTAAAATATCCTTTTATAATCTTAAACTAAATGATAGCTTGTAATAATACCGTATATTAAAAGAGCCACTATTAATGTCATTACAAAAGCATATATTACATACTTTCTTTTTAATGATGCTGGAGTAATTATATCAAAAGCCTTTCTTTCATCTTCTGTAATCTTTTCAGAAACAAGGTTAACTAGTTCAGAAAAACCATCAGATAATGATGATACCATAACAGAATGAGTGCCGTCATGTATAATAAGCACATATCTTCCCATAGCAGAAAGTGCATATCCATAGCTAATATCTTTAATATTAAGCTCTGTTTTTTTCAGCAGACTGCGGACTATTATTTTATCATCAGTAATAGTAAGGCTTTTTACAAGTGATGATATAAGCATAAAAAATGATATAACAACCATTGCAGAAAGCAAAATCACATTAAGCTGTGTCTGCCTGTTTTCTGTATTTAAAGCAAATACAATAAGCAGTAAAAAAATAATAATATGCAGTGCAATAAATGTTTTGTTTGTTTTAAAATTTTTCAAAATTAACCTCTATAAACATTTTATCAAATAAATATGGGTCTTGAGATAAAAGACGCCTTACAATGCTGTCAAAAGTGCTTACATTTTTTGTATATAAGTTCATCATAGCTGTAACTATATCATATTTATAATCTGCACCATAAGTATCATTATACAGTTTTAAATAATTATTTAACCTTGTTTCATTAAAATTTACAAGGAAATATAAAAGCATATAAAAAAATGATGTCTGGTCATTATAACCCATTCTGTCTAGCGAGCCATAAGATGCTTCTGCGTTCACAAAATCTCTAATCCATGTAAAATAATATAATGACACTTTATAAAGCTCAGAATATCTAAAATCCATATCAGATAATGTCTGCAAATATTTCAATCCAGCCTGTTTATCCTGCCTGTATACAGAAACATATACCATATCTTTTAAATAAACTTTATCACGGGCAAATCTTTTATTAAACATAACAGCTTCTGCTGCTCCACGCTGCAGCATTGCAAACTTATAAGCAAGAGTATAATATCTGTCAGCATCATCAATATCTTTAAACTGGTCTATCGGTGTATGCCTTAAAGCAAGCAGATTTCTCACCCTTGATACTCTGAATATTGGCGAATCTTTAAGTTCATTTAATTTTTCTATATCATAATCATCAAAATAATCCATTAATAAAGCACATGATACAGTAAAGCCATTATCATTTGATTTATATATACTTTCTGCTTCATTTCTTCTTGACGGTCTGTCGCTTGAAAGCACTGATAAATATAAAAGCATAATATCTTCATCTGCCGGTGTTTCAAGTTCACCTATTTTTTTAGATGCATAAAGTGTAGCCTGGTCAAAATTCACTTTAGCATCAGGGTAATTACCTTTTCTATAATTTAAAAGCCCTGCAATTAAATGAATAAAACCATCATTTTTATCTATAACAAATGCTTTATCTATTACCTGTTTAGCTTTATCATTTTCTCCCAGATTAAAATAAGTAAGAGCAAGATTATAAAGCACAATAGTATTATTAGTTAAATATCCGGCAGCTTTTTCAAACTTCTGTTTTGCACTTTCAAAATTAAAAGCTGCAAAATCATCAATAGCTGCATTATTCATTTTAATGCCTTCCAGCTTGCTTGTTACACTATCTCTGTCCCTTTCTTTTAATGCACTTCTGCCAGTAATTAAAAACTGAGTAGTTTCATCTGGTTTCATAAATACAGGATAAGCAAGCATAGAAGCAGCATCTATACTTTTATCATCAAATCTGTATGTAAAACTCATATCATCAAGCACTGGGCGAATATTAAATTCAAATGACGGCGGCCTGATAGATATTAATGAGCTGTTTCTGTATTCTTCGCCTAATGCTAAGACAGTTTGAGGCTCTCTTAAGTTCCATGCAATTACAAGTTTATACCAGAAAGTATCATACTGCAGTAAATCAAGATTTGCAGCAGAAGATGCAGCTTTAGCAAAATCTCTGTTTTTAATATTTAAAAAAGTATTATATGCAAAATAATCATGACCGTTTTCAGCACCTGCTGATTGTAAATATGCTGCTGCATCTTTATACCTGCCTTGTTTTAATGCATACACAGTTTTTGCAAGAGATACCCAGCCGTTATTTCTATTTGTCTGAATATATGGTCTAATTTCGTTTTGAGTTTTATTAAAATAACATACATGTTTTGCATAATAAGAAAGCACTTTATCTGTTTTTAAATCTGCATACAGTGATTTAATATATTCACCAGCTTTTGCAGTATCTACATAAACCATAACATTATATTTTAAAAGGCTTAATTCTTCATCACGCGGATATTCTTTTAATAATAAATCTATTTCATCAATAGCCTTATCGTTTTGAGCAAGAGAAAGATATGCTTTTATTAAGCGTATTCTGTAATCTCTTTCATCATTTCCACTGATTAATATACGCAGAGTCTGCGCTTCATCAGAATATTTTTTTAATTTATTAAAAAGCTGTGCCAGCTTGTCATATCCTGTTTCACTTGCTCCATCAGAATATAGTGCCTCTTGAGCATTATTATATGAGCTTTCTTTATTTCCAAGAGCAAAATATGCATTTGCAAGGTTATAATGAACAATAAAGTTTCTATTTGGAAGTGATTCTAATAAATCAATACCGTCTTGATATTCACCTATACTTATTAATAGATTAGCATAGTTTTCTAAAACCATAGGGGAAGATGCATCTTTTTCTAATGCTTTTTTATAGTAATACATAGCTTTTGCAGTATCATTTACACTTAAAAAAACATTTGCAATACCGCTGTATGCATCAGAAGAATGGTTGGCACTATCTATATAGTTTTCTACATATTTTTCAGCTTCTCTGGCTTTTTCTCCACCCTGCTCTGCTAAAACAGCTATTAAGTTCATCATAGCTTCTGGGAAATCAGGGTCAGCTTTCACTGCCTCCCTGAAATTTAATTCAGCCATAGGTGTATTATTTAATAAATAGTAGCTTACCCCAATATTATAAAATGCAGTCGCTTTATTTTCTTTTGAAGCCTTTTCGTATAATTTAATAGCTTCATTAAAGTCTCCTGCTGAAAATTTTTCATTTCCTTCTAAAATATCAGTATTTTCTGACTGAGCAACAGAATTAATATTTAAATTAGCAGTAGCATTATCCTGCACAATTGTTCTTTTCTCACTGCAGGCAGAAGCAAAAATTATTATAATAAACAGTAAAAGAAATACTCTAAATTTTAAAGCCAAAATAAGCTCCTAAATATTTAATAGATTTATGCTGAAAATAAAAAAAGCATACTTTATTATGACTATATTTTCGTCATAAATCAAGTATGCTTTATAAAAAAATTAAATTTATTTTAAATGCAGTCTATTTTTTTGCATCATCTGCTGGTTTTGGAGGTATATAATAAAGTATTCTTTGGCAGTGAGGACAAGTATGTACCTCTAAATCTTTTTTAACTTCAACATAAAGCTGTGGTGGAATATGCATATAACAGCCGTTACAAACTTCATCTTTTACTGATGCTATACCAATATTATGACGGTGAGCTCTTACTCTGTCATATTTCATAAGTGTACTTTTTTTGATTTTAGAAGCCTGTTCTTCTCTCTGCTGCATAAGGCTTGCAAGCTCATCATGCATTTCTTTATCTTCATCTGCTTTTGATGTACTTACTTCTTCAAGCTCTTTTTCTAAGCTCTCTTTTAATTCTACCATTTTGCTAAGCTCTGATTCATATTTAAAATCAAGGTTCATCATTTCTTTGAGCTTAGTTTCATCTTCTGCTACTGATTTTTTAAGAGTATCAAGTTCGCGGATAACAGATTCATATTCTTTTGTGTTTTGAACAGAAGAAAGTTTACTTTGAGAATTTAAAAGATTATTTTTTTTCTCATTTAGGTCTGCTTCTAAAGCAAGGTATGTTTTTTTGTTTTCATCAAGTGCTGCTTTAATACTATCATAACCTGTAATAGCTTTTTCGTATTTTTCCTGCACTGCTTTAATCTGTGATGGAGTATTTTTTATAACTCCTTCGATAGATGCGATTTTAGAATCAATTTTTTGAAGTTCAATAAGCTGCTCTAATATTTCTTGCATTAATTATTACCTCCCCAGCATATTAGTTGTTGTTCCTGTTTTAATACTTTAACTTCTATATTAAATTGTTTTTTTATAATTTCAGCTAATCTGTTCATATATATTTCTTCTGTAGCCTGATGTGTAGCATCAATTATACATACACCAGCTTCATAAGCATCAAGAGCATCATGATATTTTAAATCACCAGTTAAAAGAACATTTACCCCTTTATTAAAAGCATCTTTCCACAAAGACGCCCCAGAGCCTGTACATACTCCAAAACGGGAAAATGGCTTAATATCTTTCATATTGGTAATAATATGTTTTATATTTAATTTCTCTTGAATTAATTTAATAAATTCCTGTAATGAATATTCTCTATCTAAAGCTGCAGTTCTTCCAAAACCGTAATCAAACTTATTATGCAGCTCTATAATATCATAAGCGACTTCTTCATAAGGATGAGCTTCAAGCATAGCAGCAATAACTTTATGAAGATGTTTTTTAAGCACTACTGTTTCAATTTTTACTTCATCTACTATCTGAGGCTCATTTGCACTGCCTATAAAAGGCTTAGCATCATCATTAGGTGTAAAAAGACCTGCACCTTCTGCAATAAAGCCGCATGAAGAATATTTGCCGTATATAGAGCCTGCTCCATTTGATGTCATAGCATTAAAAACTTCATCTTTATAATCATAAGGCACAAATACTGCCACTTTATATAAAGGCTGGCTGCCCTCATAACTTAAAAAACCCTTATCCATTTTTGCATTTAAAAGCTCACATATATAGTCATTTAAACCATCACATGCCATATCTAAATTTGTATGATAGCTTAATATATCAAGACCGCCTTTTATGGCTTTTATTACTTTTCTGTCAACTGGCTTATTTATATTTATGCCTTTACTTTCATGAAAAAAAATGGGGTGATGAGTAATAAGTAACTCACACCCCTCTTTTATTGCTTTTTCAATTATATCTTCTTTAGCATCAAGACTTAAAGCGATTTTAGATATTTCTTTATCACCTGTATATACTTGTTTTCCAGAAAAATCCCATTTAGACTGGGCTGAAATATCTGTAAATGAATACTCTAAATAATTAATAATATCGCTAATTTTAATCATATAAAAGCTGCTTACCTTAACTTGACCTTCTATAAAAAAAGAAAATAAAAAGGGGAGTATACACTCCCCTACAATGGGCCAACTAGGACTTGAACCTAGGACCTACCGGTTATGAGCCGGTGGCTCTAACCAAACTGAGCTATTGGCCCGTATCCTTAACAGGAAGTATTTTATTCCATATTTTAAAGAATTTGTCAAGCACTTTTTTTAAAAAATTTTTAAAAAATATTTTTTGCATTAAAATACAATCATCTATTGTAAAAATAATTAAAAAATATTATGATTGCTTAACTTATTCTATAAGAGGGATTATATGTCATTTAATCAAGAATTACAAGAAGATTTAATCAATTCTTCAATTTTACGCAGTGCTTTCTTTAATTATTTCTATAGAGTATTTAATAATATTGCTGATGAAAGCTTTATAGGTGTTTCTGAAAAATATTCTGTATATTTTAATGATTTAAAAGATTATGTAGAAAGCGATGAATATAATAATGCCTGCAAAATTTTTGAAGAATATATTAATGATGAAAAAAAAGCAGTAAACATTCATGATTTTCTCCAAAGGCTTAATATTGAATTTACATCATTATTTTTAAGCGGCATGGGCAATATTCCTGCTTCTGCATCATCTTATCTTTCTAGTGACGGCTTATTAAAAGGCGAAGAATGGGAAAAAGTTGTATCTGTTTATAAAATGCGGGATTTTCAAATGCCTGATTCTATTAAAGCACCAGAAGATTATATTAGTGTAGAAATGCTTTATATGCAGAAATTAAGTGATTTAATTGGAAAACTGGCAGAAGATGGAGATATTAATCTGCTTAAATCTACAATAGATGACCAGATAAATTTTTCATCAAACCATATACTTGTATGGATTGATATGTTTGCAGATGCAGTATACAGCAAATCAGTTACACTTAATTCTAAATTATATGCTTCTGCTGCTGTTATTATGAAATATTATATTAAATACGATATTGAGCTTTTAAAAGAATTTAGAGAAGAATTAAATAAATAATAAAAACATAAAATTATTTTTAGCAGCTGATTATAAAAAAAGAGTGTCTGTAAAAAAAAGGCACTCTTTTTTATGGGGTACATCAAATAATTAATTACTTACCTTGATAGGCTTTATCTTCTTTATTGATTTCTTTAGCATCCCCTGCATATAATGTATCTATATTAGGGTTAGTTAATGGATAATAATATACTTCATCATCTTCATAGTATGATTCTACACCTAATGTAGCGAAATCAGTATATTTTGTAACATCCCATTTTTCAATAAATATTTTCAGGTTATCATATTCTAATTCTGGTTCAGTTTTATTATCAGACATAACAAATTTTTCACCGTTCCAGAAAATATAGTCTGTATTTTGTTTAGCATAAGTGTTAGGGTCATCTTCACCTATAAGCACTCTTGCATAAGCAGCATTTGCTGCATCTGCTGGATAATATACAGAATATGAGCTCCATTCCTGCCAAGAGCCGTCATATATAGCCGCATTTTGATAACCTAAAATTTCTCTGAATATAAACCAGTGTGGTGCTGTAGTTCTTCCTGTATAGCAGTGGAAAAGTATTCTTTTATTTGGGTTTTTATCAATATTTTCTAAAAATGAAGCATTTTTAGTAGTTTTACCGTTATTTTCTGTTAAACCTTTTACCATTGCCCTAATCTGCTCTGGAGTTTTAAATGTCCCTTTTCCACCAGTGATTGCAAATTTACCATCATTAGAAAGCTGAGCATCAAGATATAAAGCCCAGTGAGTAGCATAACCGCCATTTTTTACAGGCTCATAAGCAAGCTGAGTAGCACCTTTTATTCTTCCATCAACAGCATTATTATCATATATAGTATATGTTACTACCTGACCATTTGATTTAACTGGTTTTTTAGCATCAATAGTAGAAAGAACAGCCACTTCGCCAGAAGCATCAGAATTCATTTTGCCTTCTTTTGCATACTCAATGATTTCACCAAATGGAGCACGAACTGAATCAATATAATTGCCAGGTAAATCTCTTACTGAAAATGTAGACGGAGTAATTTTTGAAATATCAGCTGGAGCTGCTTTATATGAAGCAGTATTAATATTATTTGCTTTTGCATATTCGCCAAAGAAATAATAGTTAGCACCATTTAATACTTTTAAAGCTTTATTAGAAAAGCCCCAGTATTTTAATGCCCAGAAAGCTCTGTATATCATCTGGTTAGTTAAGTCATGGCTTGTAAGAACAATTAAAGTGTTGCCGTCTATGCCGTATTTAGATAAAAATTTATCTACTTTAGCACCGCTTGCAACCATAGCACCATTAGGGGCTACACCATCACTTCTTTTTTCCATTAAATATTCTTCCTGACTGAAAGAATATGCACCTTTAATAGTTGATTCTGGCACAGTTCCATTTTGCAGTGTTACATGTAAAATAACAACTTTTCTGCCATCATCTGTTTTATAGCCGTTGTCAATATATTTTTTTAACTCTGCAGGTTCAATTAAAGCAGAGCCAGCAGTGCTGTCTATTGAATAATAACTGTCAACAGTCTGCTTTTTGCAAGCTGCTAATGCTGTTATTATTAAGATACTTAATAACATCAGCTTAAGCAGCATAAATGATTTGGTATAAAATTTCGTTACCATAATCCCTCCAAATAATTAATAAAATACTTTGCATAGTATATGCATCAAAATAATCACCCTCTACGAATACTCTACCACCTTTTAGGAAAAAATCAAGAATTATTTTTCGTTTTTATTTTAATTTTATAACATTATTATATTTGAATAATTTCTGTATTTTTACTAGGATTTATATTGATTTTATTTTATATTAATACTACCTTTTTACTATGATAATAAACCCTTAAAACAACAATATAATTAAAATAAATTTTAAATAATCATAAAAATAAAACACCATATATTTTTTTACTTGCAAAAAAAAAAATTATGGTATAAAGATAAAATTAATACATATTACCCATATTGCAAAAATGAGGAGGGAAAGATGAAGCTTACTCGAAGAAATTTTATTAAAACTTCAGTAGCTGGTCTTGCAGGAACTACTATTGCAGCAGGAGTTCCTTTAAAAGCTGAAGCAAGGGAAATCACATCAGCAGATTATGGTGTAGAAAACAAAGTTTTTCTTACCTGCCGTATGTGTGCACAAAACTGTCCTATGGTTGCCTATATTAGAGATGGCAGATTAGTCAGACTTGATGCAAACCCAAATACACCATATCCATCAATATGTGGCAGAGGCAGAGCGGCGGCGGCTGCACTGTATGACCCACAAAGGATTAAAACACCACTTATTAGAACAGGAAAAAGAGGCAGTGGCGAATTTCGCAGTGCATCTTGGAATGAAGCATTAGATTTAATCGGTAATAAAATGCTTCAATTAAGAGATGAGGGAGAACCACATTCTGTAGCATATTTCCCTAGATTTAATACTGCATCTCTTTTAGATGATACTATATTTAATCTTTATGGAACAGACAATGTATTCAGCTATGGGGATACATGCTTTGGTTCTACTAACCAGTTAGGTCTTGGTTCAGTATTTGGCGGTGGTGAAGAACCTCGTCAAGGTAACTCATCTGTTATGGGCGATTATGAAAATGCTAAAATCGCCGTATTAATAGGCAGAAACCCTGTTGGCGGCCTTGTTGCTTTCCCTTGGGGCGGTATGTTTGGCAGAGGCAGAAAAAATGGTATGAAAACAGTTCTTGTTGACCCTAAAAAATCATTAGGTGTTGGCGAAACTGATACAGACTGGCTGCCAGTTATTCCTGGTGGAGATATTCCATTTTTAATTGGTCTTGCTGGTGAATTATTTAAAAATAATTACTATGATGAAGCATTTTTAAGAGAATATACAAATGCTGATATACTTATCAATACAGAAACACTTCTTCCTGTATACCTTGACAGTGAATTAGATGAACCAGATTATATGGTATATGATGAAGTATCAAAAACTGCTGTTATGAAATCAGAAGCTGAACGCCCTGCTATTTTTGGCAGCTGTGAAGTTGATGGTGTTAAAGCTAAAACTGCATTACAGCTTTTAAAAGAATCATGCGAAAAATTTACTCTTGAACAGGCATCTGAAAAAAGTGGTATTCCTGCAGAACAGATTGTTAAACTTGCAAAAGATTTAAATGATGCAAAACCTGCATGTTTCCTTGAAAGAGGCTATCGTGCTACAAGATATTTTAACTCTTTACATGAAAAATATCTTATTTCATCTATCAATGGTCTTTTAGGTGTATATGGAAGAAAAGGTGGTTTAATCTATGGTAGAAATGCATATTTAGATACTCCATTCTCATATAATGATTCAAATGAAATATCAGTAAATATGTGGTTTAAAGAAAATATGGAAGGCTTTGAGCTTTGCGACCCATATAACATGCGTAGAACATTCCCACTTGCTGTTGAAAAAGAAGAACCATACAAACTTCGTATGGCATTTTTAAATGGTCAAAACCCAGTTGGCGGCAGTGCTGGTGGTCATAAAATGGCTCAGGCATTAGAAAAAATGGAAATGGTAGCAGCTATCTCTCCATTCTGGAATGAATCACTTTTATATGCTGATGTAATATTACCAGATACTACATTTTTAGAAAGAGCAGAACCGCTTTTTGCCACATATAAAGCAACATTCCCAGTTATTACAGTTCATGACCAGGTTGTTGAACCTATGTTTGATACAAGAAATGGTTACTGGATTATGCTTGCTCTTGCTAAAAGAATATTCAGTGAAGATGAATATTATGATAACTTTAATGACTTTGAGCAAGGCGGTATCAAATACATAGTAGATTACCAAATAGAAAATTTATACCTTAGCGATGAAGATGCTGAAACATTCTCTCGCAGAAAATTAATTGAAGATGGTGTATGGTGTGGTGCTCCTGCTCCAGTTAAACCAATGAATAAGCCTACTCCATCAGGTAAA
Organism: uncultured Mucispirillum sp.; assembly: GCA_944324465.1. Lineage (GTDB taxonomy): Bacteria > Chrysiogenota > Deferribacteres > Deferribacterales > Mucispirillaceae > Mucispirillum. The sequence goes on from CALUWI010000011.1 coordinate 81,323, forward strand.
CTGGAAGTTTATTCATTATTTATGGCTAACTGGCATAATAAACTTATAGAAGAAGACAGAGCTGAAGAAGCTAAATATTACAGCCCGTTATATGATTATCCACCTACTTACTATCAAACTAAAAAAGAAAAACTGGATAATGATGAATTTATCCCTGTAACAGGTTTTTCACCATTAAGTTCATTTACTGGTGCACAAACTCGTAACAATATTTTACTTAAAAATGTTGGACAAAATCTTAACTACTCTGCTGTATTTATTAATACAAAAAGAGGTCAGGATTTAGGCTTAAAAAGTGGTGATATTATTGAAATATTCAATATTGAAGAACCTAGCTTAATTATTAAATCAGAAGTTCAGTTAACAGAAACTGTTGAGCCACATGCATTATTTTCATTCTATGGCGTAGGAACAGGCTTATATACAAAACTTTCTGAAAAATTAAGTATTGCATGCCCAATAGGTTTTAACCCTAACCATATAGGTAATTTAACATTTATGCCTGTTGAAGCATCATCACCATCACAAGATTTTATTGTTAAAATAAGGAGGGCAAAATGAGTTATCAAAAAATGGCAGTATGCTATGACACTCAATCATGTATAAAATGCTTTGCCTGTATTGTAAGCTGTTCCACAGAAAATAGAATGAGATTACAAAGGGATTATAACTACTCTGTTGATAAATCAATGGTTGAACCACATCCACATTTAAATTATTTAAGAGTAGAATGTAATGAAAAAGGCACATTCCCTAATGTTACACAAATTGCTGCATTTAAACACTGCCAGCATTGTGAAAACCCTAAATGTATGGATATATGCCCTACTCTTGCAATCAGTAAAAAAGATACAGGTGCAGTTGTTATTGATGCTGATAAATGCGTTGGCTGTCAGTCATGTAAAGATGCCTGCCCATACGATGTACCAGTTTTCTCACAAGCTACTGGTAAAACATATAAATGCACAATGTGCCATGACAGATTAACTGCAGGACTTCCAACAGCATGTTCTGCTGCCTGCCCATCAGTTGCTATTTTCTCAGGCCCTGCTGAAGAAGTTATTGCAGAAGCAAGAAAAAGAGCTGAACACTACAGCAAAGTATTTAATAAAGAATATTTTGTTTATGGTGCAGATAAAGTTAATAATACTGTTGGAACATTATCATATATGACTATTGCGCCTATTGAAAACAGAGATGATTATTTACTTCCTGCTGACCCATCTAATGGTGTGGCTGCAAGCAGAGAAGTTGCAAAAGTTATTGGTGCTGCTGCTATGATTGGTACTGCTGCAGCTGTTGCAGGACACGCAGTATTTACAGCTGCTAAATATGACGATAAACACCACAAGGAGAATGAAAATGAGTAACTCAAATGAAAAAATTACATTATTCTCAAATATGCAGATGTGGTATCATAAACATATCATTCATTTTATGATGATATTTATTCTGACAGGGCTTCCTTTAATATCCCATGCTTTTTCATGGGTAGCATATATTATCGGTGTGCCTGTATCAGTATTTTATTCTAATGGTGACCCATTATATGTAGGTATTCAAGTTTGCAGAGTAATACACAGACTTACTGCTGTATTATGGATAGTAACAAGCATACCATTTGTTTTAACTATGCTTTTTACTAAATGGGAGCTTGCTTTAAGAAAAAGAAAAGGCGAATCCTGGGGTACTTATGTAAAAGAAGAATTACAGGATATGAAAACTATGTATATAGATTTCAGCTATCCAAAAAGAGCTGGTAAATATAACTTAGGTCAAATTGCTGCTGGACTTGCAGTTATCGTGTTTGGTATAGTTATGATTGTTACTGGCTTAATCTTATGGTTTAGAGTTGATTTTGCTTCTTCTACTGTAAGTATTATGAGATTATTCCACAGCATTGGATTTTTAGTATTTGTGTTATTCCTTATCATACACATTTACCTTGCAGTTCACCCTGTAAATAAAGCAGGATACAATGCAATGTTTAGAGATGGTAAAGATGATTTAGCACATGCTAAGAAAAAACACCCAGGAATGTTTGTTAAATAATGCAGGTGTTATTATCAAAAATTAAAAGGCGTAATCTATTAAAACTTTTATGGCTTGCGCCTTTTATACCACTTTATAAATACTTGACACCAAAAGTAAAAAAAGATAATTTTATATCTGTCCCCCTTGCATCTTTGCCTTTCAAGGGGGCTTATCTTATTAAAGATAAACATGCAGGCATTATAAAAAACAATGAAGGTATAAAAGTTTTCAGCATTTCATGCACACATTTAGGCTGTGTATTAAATGTAGAAAATGATAAATTTATATGCCCATGCCATGGCAGTATATTTGATTTAGAAGGCAATGTTTTAAAAGGTCCTGCACTTAAACCTTTAAAACAGCTTGAATATAAAATTGAAAATGAAAATATTATAGTGTATATATAATTATGTTTAAAGAATTTATAAAACACTTATTTCCCCGTGTTACACTTAAAAAAAATCTGCGTTTTACTTATACTTTATGTTTAGGCGGTCTTTCTTTTACTGCATTTATTATGCTTGTAATATCAGGTGTTCTGCTTGCCATATACTATATTCCAGAGCCAAACCAGGCTTATGATTCCATTATATTTATAGAAGAAAATGTTACAGGCGGCAAATATATTAGAAACCTGCACAGGTTTGCAAGCAACGCGTTTTTAATACTTATGTTTCTGCATATTCTGCGTGTAATATTAACAGGTGCTTTTTTAAGCAGAAAATACAACTGGGTTATTGGTCTTTTTCTGCTGTTTTTAAGCATATTTACAGGCTATACAGGATATCTTTTACCAATGGACCAGCTTTCATACTGGGCAACACAGACAGGGGCTGAATTAATTAAAATTCTGCCATTTGGAGATTATATTTATAATATTATAATACCAGATACTATTGGTGGCAGGCTTAGTTTAATAAGATTTTATGCTCTGCATATTATTATACTGCCTTTTTTAATTTCCACCCTTTCCTTTATACATTTTTTTAGAGTAAGGCGTGATAAAGGGGTGCTGCCATATCTATGATAAATGAAAAAAATAAAAAAGACTTATATATAAAATCAAATCCATATTTTTTTAAGATTATAGGTATATCTTCTGCTGTACTTATAATTTTTATTCTGATTGGCTCTATATTCTTTGATGCACCTTTAGAAGAAAAAGCTGAACCTTATAATGCTCCAAACCCGTCTAAATCTGCATGGTTTTTATTATGGACTCAGGAGCTTGCTTCATACGGCAGCTATTATATTTATATTATTATATTTTTCTTTATCTTTTATATGATACTGCCATTCCTTATGAAAAAAACACCAGAACATGCAGTATGGTTTCATTCTGCTTATAAATGGATAAATATAATATCAGTTATTGTTTTTCTTGCTATTATTACTTTAACAGTAATTGCATATTTTTTCAGGAAAGAATATTGGCTGCTAGGATTTTAATAATATTACTTTTAAGCTGTAGTTTTTTGTATGCTGGAGATAATAAATGTATTTCATGCCATGAAAATGTGTGTGCAGATAAAAATAATAACTGTACATCATGCCACAGGGGCGACAGCTCTACTTCCAGAAAAGATATAGCTCATTATAAGCTGATTAAAGGAAAGTATGCATCATATACTGATAAATCAAATCCAAAAACACAAAAAGGTATAAAAATAATAGAAAATGCATCATGCACAAGATGCCATAATATTGGTAAAAGTGGTGCAACACTGGCTTCTGATTTAAACTCTGCTGTAAAAAGACTTACTACTGATGAAATAATAAAATCAATAAAAGAACCTGTTGTTAATATGCCGCTTTTCCAGTTTAATGATGAAGATATAGAAGCATTAATTACAGGAATATATTATTATACAATACCAGAAGGCTCTAAATCTATAACTCAGGTAGTGCACTTTCAGGATAATGCAGCAGTAAATGATATATATCAAAAAAAATGCGGTATATGTCATAAAGCCTTAACCAGTGCCGGTGCATTAGGCACATCAGAAGATGCACCTAATTTAAGCGGTTTATCAAAAATATATCCAGATTATTTAAATGGAAGACACTGGAATAAAGAATTACTTGATAAATGGCTTATAAACCCTAGAAGTTTGAAAAAAAATGCTGTTATGCCGATAATAGAGCTGACAGATAAAGAAAAAAAAGCTGTTATTGATATATTAATAGAGTAAATATATAAACAAAAAGTATGCTGTTTAAAATCTTATTGCATTTTCTTATCTTATATCTATAATAATATCTATTAAATTAAAGGTATTATATGTTAAAGGCTGAAAATCTTACAATTAAACTTAAATCTGAAAAAGATGAATTTTATATCCTGCGGGATTTTTCTATTCATTTAAATAAAGGCGAAATATTAGGACTTGCTGGAGAATCAGGCTCTGGCAAAAGCGTATTTGCAAAAAGTGTGCTTGGTTTAAATACTGCACCTATATATAAAACTGGCGGCAGTATATTAGTTGAAAACAAGCTGATTGAAAACGATATAGATTATAAATCTATCAGGGGTAAAAAAATATCTATGATATTTCAAAACCCACAAAGCTCACTTAACCCTGTTATGACTATTGGAAGTCAGCTTATTGAAACTATAATGCTCCATAATAAATCACTTAATAAAAAACAGGCAAAAGAAAAAGCTGTAGAGCTTTTGCAGGATGTAGAAATTGATTTAGCAGAAAGCAGGCTTGACAGTTTCCCGCACCAGTTATCTGGTGGAATGAACCAAAGAGTAATGATAGCAATAGCTCTTGCCAGCAACCCTGATATTTTAATAGCTGATGAGCCTACTACTGCTCTTGATGTAACAATACAGGCTCAAATTATTAAGTTAATAAAAAAATTAAATACTGAAAAAAAACTTTCTATTTTATTTATTTCCCATGACCTTGCTCTGCTTGCTGCAATATGTGATAGAATTGCAGTGCTTTATTCTGGAGAATTAATGGAAATAGTTGAGCCATCAGCATTAATAAACAATCAGGAAAAACACCCTTACACTCATGCTTTAAAAATGTGTATTCCACAAATAGGCTCTAAAAATGAACTGACTGCTATAAAAGGATTTATTGAAAAAAATAACTTTTTATATAATGAAAAATGTATTTTTGCCGATAGATGCAGTAACAGTATAGATATGTGCTTTAATAAGAAACCTGTATTTAATAATAACTGCAAATGCCACAATCCACTGTAAAATTTAAATGGTGAAAGTATGAATAAATTAAAAAAAATTACAATCAATGCTGCTATGGAAGAATTTGATAAAATCTATATACATGCTTTACCACACCCTAAACTTATAGTTGGAGAACGGGGGCTGATTAATGCAGAAAAAAATAATGGTATTGTGCTTGCAATCGGCTCATCATCATGTTCAGAATTTAAAATGGAAGATGATTTTATATTTGCAAAACTTCGCTTTAATGGTGTATGGGAAAATGTCTTTATTCCTTATGAAGCAGTAGATGCAGTATTAAATGATTTACATAAACCGCTCTGCATTTTTAATTTTCCATACTATGAAGAAAATAACGAAAATGTTCTGCGTATAAATAAATACCCTGCAATGCCAGGCAAACAGACAGAAAAAAAACAGGCTGTTATAGTTAAGCCTGATTTTACTAAAAAATAATATTATTTAATAAAGGCAGCCTCTATATAATCTGCCCCGTTATCTTCTGTTTCCCCTATTTCATAAGCCAGCTTGTAAAAAAGAGAAAGTCCTTTTTTATGTTCATCTGTAATATCATATTTAATAGTATCCCAGTAATCTGCAAGCTGCTCTAAAGCATATCCCCTTTCTAAATATTTTGGAGAAAGCACTGATATATCTTTTGGAAAAAGGGAAGCATAATGTGTAATATTATCTTTTAATGTATTAAAATATTCATCATTCACTGCTTTTTTATTAATAGTCCATAAAGCAAAAACAAAAGGAAGTTTTGTAAACTTATACCATTCTTCGCCTAAATCTATTATATATTTGCTGTCAGAGTTATAATATGCAAATAATGCCTTATCACCTATCAATAATTTTGCATCTGCATTACTTTCATCATCTACATATACAGGCTTAACATTATAAAATTTTTCTAAAACTATTCTGCAAAGCACTGTTGATGTATTTGATTCTTTTGTAAAATATATTTTTTTGCCGTCTAAATCTTCCGCTTTATATCTACTGTATATATTTACACTTTTTACTGCACCAATAGAAGACACACACACTTTATTATGCACCACATAAAGATTATGCCTGCGGGCAAATTCTATACTTGATACTGGCGATAAATCTATTTCACCACTTCTCATTAATTTATTTAAATCAGCAGGGAAACCTTTTACAAACTCTAAATTATTATCCTGCAGTAAGTAATGGAAAATTGGATATACATTTGCATAATCCATAAACCCTATCTTTAACATTGTACACCTTAAAAAAATTTTTTATATACTATACCTTAAAAATAAATAACACAATAAAAAGATGATATTATCATAAATATTTATAAATTCCACATAAAAACATTAAAAAAAGCTAGATAAATATAAATTATTTGCTATAATAGAATAAGTATTAATTTTAGAGGTGATACATGGATAATATCAGTAAAACTTTAAAAGATAATATGCACTCTGCAGGTATTATAAAAACGAATTTTTATAACTACTTCTATAAAGTATTTTATTCATATCCAGAAACCAGCTTTATTGGCACAACAAGCCGCCTTATACCATATTTTGATGAACTTAAAAAACACATAATGAATAATGATTACAGCACTTCAGTTAATGTATTAAAAAACTACAGCACTTATGAGCAAAGCCTAAAAGAAGACCAGATAGAAGATTTATTAGAACTTTTACAGGATATATACCACGAATTATTTTTAGATAATATATACTCTATTCCATGCACTGCTTCTGGATATATTTCAAGCAGCGATATGCAGGTTAGAGAAATAGAAAAAGTAAAAAATATATATGAAATCAATAACTTTTTACCACCAGAAGAAAATACATACCCTGTAGACCATATAAGTATAGAAATGCTTTATATGCAGCAAATCAATGCTCTTTTTACTAAATTTTTAGAAGAAGAAAATAAAGACAAACTTTTAAATATTCTGCAGGAACAGTATAATTTTTTACAGGCTCATATTCTTACATGGATAAATGAATTTACCATACATTTAAAAGAACAAATAACTCAGCCTGAAAGCAACCTGTATTATGCAGTTGCAGGCATAATGAATGAGTTTGTAAAATACGACACAAAACTGACTGAAGAATTTTTAAAAACTCTTAAATCACAGGAATAATATTTGGAGTGCCTATTCTTTCTGCTATTAGAGATGTTTTACAGTAAAACTCTAACTGCTCCATAAGGTAATAGGCACTATATACATCCTTTGCCCATGATACTGCCCCATGGTTTGCAAGCAGGCAGCCATTACAGGTTCTAACAAATGGCTCTATTGATTTTGCAAGTTCTACTGTACCAGGCCGTGCATATTTTGCTACAGGAAAATATCCTAAAGACATAAATGATTCCGGCATATAGCTCATATCTACTGCTCTGCCTACAATAGCAAAAGCAGAAACTGTTACAGGGTGAGCATGCACCACAGCATTTACATCATCTCTCATTTTATATACTGTTGTATGAAGCAGATATTCTGATGATGGCTTTTTACTGCCTTCTATAACATTGCCCTCTAAATCTATCATTATAATATCTTCTTCTTTCATAAAGCCTTTACTTGTAAGAGTTGGTGTAATAAGTACCTTATTTTTATCTATTCTTATAGAGATATTGCCGTCATTTGAAGCCACAAGCTCTCTTTGATACATTCTTCTGCCAATTTCACATATATCTGAAGCATAATTCATAATTATTTCCTGCCTTTATGTAATATATTTTCAAGGTTAATAATATAAGGCGGCTTAATAATGCCATATTCTGTAATAAAACCTGTAATTAATTCGTTTGGTGTTACATCAAATGCTGGATTTAATACTTTCACATTATCAGGTGCAGTCTGAACACCGCCAAAATGAGTAACTTCATGGCTGTCCCTTTGCTCTATCATTATATCTTTTCCAGTTAATGTCATATTATCAAAAGTAGATGAAGGGCATGCTACATAAAAAGGTATTTTAAAGTAATCAGCTAAAACTGCTACATTCATTGTGCCTATTTTATTTGCAGTATCTCCATTGGCAGCAACCCTGTCGCAGCCTACTATTACCATATCTATTAACCCTTTACTCATAGCATAAGCTGCCATATTATCGCATAGTAATGTAATATCAGCACCAGCCTGCTGCAATTCATAGCTTGTAAGCCTTGCTCCCTGCAAAAGAGGCCTTGTTTCATCTGCATATACTCTAAAATTTTTACCCTGATTTAATGCTGTATATATTGGAGCAAGTGCAGTGCCTAACTCTGATACAGCTAATGCTCCAGCATTGCAGTGAGTAAGTATTCCAAAATTATCATAAATTAATTCTGCACCATACTTTCCTATATTTACACATATTTCTTTATCTTCATTATAAATATTATCTGCTTCCTTTTCAAGTTCAAGCCATAATTCTTCACTAGAATTACAGATACTATTTTCTGCCTTTTTTATAATGCGGTTAATCGCCCATGATAAGTTTACAGCAGTAGGTCGTGATGAATTAAGGTATTCCCCAGTTTTTTTAAGCTCTGTAATAAAATTATCAACAGGTTCATTTATATATTTTTTGACAGATACAACTAAACCATAAGCTCCAGCAATACCAATAGCAGGTGCACCGCGAACTTTAAGCATTTTTATAGAATCATATATCTGCCCGCATGTTTTCTGTTCTTCATATATAACTTTAAGTGGCAGTTTTGTCTGGTCTAAAAATGAAAGTATGCCGTTTTTATATACTACAGCTTTTGGAAGTTTATCTGTTACCATAAATACACCTGTAAAAATTTTTATTTATTATACATAAAATTATTTATAAAAAACAAGATGATTTATTTAAAAACTTGATTTTCCATTATATATTATCTAATATATTATATATTTATAACATTCTGGTGAATATATGAAAAAATTTATTTTATTATTTATATCTTTTATGCTTATTTTTACAAACTTAGTTTATGCTCAGCAAAGGCAGGTAAAACCTATGCAGCTTACAATAGGTACTGGTGATAAAAATGGCGGCTTATACCCTATTGGCGTATCTATTGGTAAAATATTAAATATAAACTCTAAAATACATAAACTTAATCCTAATGTTATGGAAACAGCAGGGGCAGTTTATAATATAGATAAAGTAATAAGCGGCGAATTAATGCTTGGTATTGTTGAAAATGATGTGCAGTATAGAGCATATAAAGGATTTGGCGAATGGGAAGGTATGCCGCAGTATGACTTACGCTCTATTATAAGCCTTGCACCAGAAATAATGCAGCTGATAGTAAGTGAAAATTCTAAAATCAAAACATTAATGGATTTGCAGAATAAAAATATAAATATTGGAATGATTGGCGAAAATACATATTATAACAGCCAGTTAATTTTAAGTTCTTACGGGCTTGATAATTATAGTGTAAATTATGACAACCAAAGCACCAGCTTAAAAGAAACTATTACAATGCTGCAGGATGGCAGATTAGATGGATTTTTTATTAATTCTATCTTACCTTTATATGTAATAAAACAGCTTTCAGAAACAACCAAAATAAGATTTGTAGATATTACTGGTGCAAATAAATTATTAATACAATACCCAGATTATAAAATTACAGAGATTAATAAATCAGTATATCCAAAAGCCAATAACCCTAACAGTACAAAAACTTTAAGTGTTATGACATCTATTGTAACATCAAGCAAAACATCAAATTATGCAGCATATATTATAGCAAAAGAAATTATTGAAAATCTGCATATATTAAGAACACTGCATCCATCTTTAAGGAACTTGGATATTAAAGAAATGCTTAAATACAACACAGCTCCAATTCATCCTGGAGCTATGCGGTATTATGTAGATAATGGTTTATTAAATTAGAAATATTTTAAGGTTGGCTCATCAAGCATAAGAAAGCCATGCAGAATAACTGCTATATACTGGAATATTCCATAATTTGGCACAGCTTCATATAACGCTTCACAAAAGCCTGAAATATAAGGCATAATATAAGTATCTAAAAATAAAAGCTGAGCTTTTGCATATACTGAAACAGCTTCATGGCTATCCTGTTTAGCTGTTTCTACTGCCATATAACTTAAAAATGAAAGCATTTCATTTAAACCGCCGCTTTTAAATTCTGCCTTATAACCGTATTGATTATAAACTTCATCAATATTTTCAGTATTTGGGAAAATTATACCAATAGAGCCTGCAGGATTTTTGAAAACTGAAACAAATTCTTCTTTTAATTTTGCTTCAACCCACCCTTTTTCTGCTTTCTGTGCATTTTGGTGCCATAATGCAAGCCCTTTAAACCCCTGCATTATTTCTTCCTGCTCATCTATCACTTCCACAGATTCTGTTAAATCATATAAATATTTACACAGATTATAAATCATTTCCATATCTGCTGGTGCTGTAAATATATCTGCTAAAAGTCCATAAACACCTGCTCTGCCTGCCATTAAAAGTTTTATACTTTGAATATCTATCATATTAACTCCTTAGTTAAAATTTTATATCAAATTTATATTTATAAAACAATAGTTTTGCATAGTATTATACACTTTTTCTTTATAAAATAAGATATATAAATTATTTTTCATAAAATATGTGTAATTATTCATTGATTTTTTTATACATTATGGTAAAGTGTTTCTTTATTAGTTATTATTTTTATTTAAGGGTGAGAAATGAAAAAATTACTTATTTTAACATTGATTGCTGTATCTGTACTTGCAGCAGGCTGTAAAAAAAATACAAATTCAGCACAAAATGAAGCAGAAACTACTAATACTGCAAATCTTTTTATTATGGGGCTTGATGACAGCTTTCCGCCAATGGGTTTCCGTGATGATAATAATGAAATAGTTGGCTTTGATATTGATATGGCAAAAGAAGTTACTAAAAGATTAGGTATGGAGCTTAAACTGCAGCCTATTGACTGGGCATCTAAAGAACTTGAATTAAGCACAGGAAAAATAACATGCATTTGGAATGGTTTAAGTGTAAGCCCTGCAAGAGAAGAAGCTATGACTTTATCTAAACCATATCTTGCAAATAGAATGATAATTATTACAAACCAAAATTCACCACTTAAAGTAAAAGCAGATTTAGAAGGCAAAAAAGTAGGTCTTCAAACTGGCTCAACAGCTGTTGCAGCTTTAGAAAAAGACCCTATTTCTAAAAAACTTAATCAAGTTACTTATGAAAACAATGTTCTTGCATTAACTGACTTAAATATCGGCAGAATTGATGCTGTAGTTATGGACGAAGTTGTTGCAAGATATATGATTTCTAAAAGTGCAAACTTATATAAAGTATTAAATGATTCTTTTGATGAAGAATTTTATGCAATAGCATTTAAAAAAGGCAATACAGAATTAAAAGATAAAGTAGAAAAAGCATTAGCAGATATGGCTGCAGACGGCACATCATCTGAAATATCTAAAAAATGGTTTGGCGAAGATATAGTGCTTAAATAATTATTAAAACACAAGGGTAAGAGGTTTTTAGTGGACAGCAATTACATTTTAAATATTACATCAACTATGCTGCAGGGAGCTAAAATAACAGTTTTAGTTTTCTTTATAGTTATTATTGCCTCTATACCCCTTGGTTTTTTTGTAACACTTCTTGGCAGGTCAAAATTTAAACCTATCGGCTGGCTTGTAAATATCTACATTACAATAATGCGTGGTACACCATTAATATTACAGCTTTTCTTTGTATATTTTGCCCTGCCCTATGTTCCTTTAATTGGTAAATATATTACACTAGACAGGCTTCCTGCTGCATTAATAGCCTTTATTTTAAACTATGCTGCTTATTTTGCAGAAATATTCAGAGGCGGCTTAATGGCTATAGATAAAGGTCAGAACGAAGCAGCAAAAGTTTTAGGCTTTAATAAAATACAAACTTTTATCCATATTATTATACCACAGATGATACGAGTAAGCCTTCCTGCATTAAGTAACGAGTCTATTACATTAGTAAAAGATACATCACTTCTTACTGTTATAAGTATAGCAGAAATAAGTTATGTAGCAAAAACAGCAGTTACAAGAGATGCATCAGTATTTCCACTTGTTATTGCTGGAGCATTGTATCTTTTACTAATACTAATACTTACAATCATTTTAAGATTAATAGAAAAAAAATTCAGCTATGCGAGTAAATCACTATGAGCATAATAGAAGTATCACATTTAAAAAAATCATTTGGCAGCCTTAATGTATTAAAAGATGTATCTTTTACTGTAGAAAAAGGCGATGTTATAGCCATATTAGGCTCATCTGGAAGTGGTAAAAGCACCCTTTTACGCTGTTTAATTGATTTAGAGAAAATAGATGACGGCACAATTACTGTAGATGGCGATACATTTGTAAAAAACGGTGTATATATGCCAAATAAAATAGTAAAAGATGCCACTATGAAAATGGGAATGGTATTTCAGCATTTTAATCTTTTCCCACATATGACAGTTATGAAAAACTTAGAAAAACCAGCTAAAATCGTCAAAAAGCTGGATAAAAGAACTATTCAGGAAAAAAGCCAGATGCTTCTTAATAAAGTGGGACTTTTAGATAAAGCAGATACCTACCCTGACCAGCTTTCAGGCGGTCAGAAACAGCGTGTAGCAATAGTCAGAGCATTAATGATGAACCCTGAAATTATGCTTTTTGATGAGCCGACCTCATCACTTGACCCAGAAATCACAAAAGAAGTACTGCATACAATGAAACAATTAGCAGAAGAAAAAATGACTATGCTTATTGTAACACATGAGATAGGCTTTGCAAAAGAAGTTGCCAGTAAAATATTATTTATGTCTAATGGTGAAATCCTTGAAAGCGGAACACCTGATGAAATATTTAATAACCCTAAAAATGAACGCACTAAATTATTTTTAAATAACAGTTTTTAATTATGAAAGATAAAGTACCATCTACCAATGCTATCAGATACTTAAACGAGAAGAAAGTTAAATATATACCGATGTTTTATAAATATGTAGAGCATGGCGGTACAAAAGTTTCTGCAAAAGAATTAGGAGTTGATGAGCATAAAGTAATTAAAACCCTTATTATGGAAAACGATAAAAAAGAATATTTTATAATCCTTATGCATGGAGATAAAGAAGTATCTTTAAAAAACATGGCAAGGTTTATGGATACAAAAACTGTTCAGCCATGTAAGCCGGAAGTAGCAAACAGACATTCAGGGTATCTTGTAGGCGGCACATCCCCTTTTGGCACTCGCACAAAAATGAAAGTATATATTGAAAAAACTATTCTTGATTTAGATAAAATATACATAAACGGCGGCAGAAAAGGTATGCTTGTAGAAATAGACCCAAAAGTTCTGCCTGAAATTCTTGACAGCCAGATTGTAGAAGTAGGTATTTAGTAAATTTTAAAACACTATTTTGTTTTTAAAAATTTTCTTAAACTCATTTCAAAAAAATATTGACTTATAAAAAAAATAAGCATACTTTATCCCTATGATATGTTGAGGAGAGGATTATGCTTAAAAAAATCTTAATTTTATTATCTATCTGTTTTATCGCATTCACTGCCTGCAAAAAACAGCAGACAACAGAACCTGTTGAAAATAAAACAGATGTTTCAACAACAGCACCTGCTGCAGATACAGCTAAAGCAGAAGCTGTTACTCCAGTAGTAAATGAGCAAATTACGATTAATGTTTTAGAAAAACAAAATGATGCTCAATATACTACAGGCGAAAAAGCTAAATATTTAGCTGGCAACCACATGACTGATAAAAATATTGCTATTTCATGTGCAGACTGCCACGGGGAAAATGGATTACTTGATGATGCAGAAACACAAGTTAATGCTACTTGTATTTCATGCCATGGTGATTTAAAAGCAATGGCTGCAATCACAAATAAATCAGAAATCAACCCACACGAATCACACTTAGATAAAATTAACTGTACAGCATGCCACGGTGGCCATGAACCTTCAGCTATTTACTGTAATAACTGCCACTCATTCTCTAACCAAATAAGCCATGCTGGAGTTAAACCACTTCCAAGAAAATTAGATATTGCATCTTATGATAAAGCATCATCTAATATTGTAGTAAATACTGATGTTCTTGTTATTGGTGCAGGTGGTTCTGGCTTTATTGCTGCATTAACTGCTCAAGAAAAAGGCGCTAATGTTATTTTAGTAGAAAAAATGCCTATTCCTGGCGGTAACTCTCAGCTTGCAGCTGGTGGTATGAACGCTGCTGGTACAACTTACCAAAAAGCTCAAAATATTCAAGATGATGCAGAAACAATGTTCCAAGATACTATGAAAGGCGGTAAAAACCTTTCTAACCCTGATTTAGTTCATGTTCTTGCAAATAACTCTGCAGATTCTATGGCATGGCTCACTTCTATTGGTGCAAAATTAAGTGCTGTAAACTTCGGTGGTGGTGCTACAAATAAAAGGTTCCACGCTCCAGAAGGTGGTGCAGCAGTGGGCAGCTATCTTGTAAATATCTATAAAGATACAGCAGAAAAAAGTAAACTTGATGTAAGAGTTAACTCTCCTGCAGTTAGACTTTTAGTTGATGATAAAGGTGCTGTTTATGGTGCTGTTATTGATGGTAAACATAATGGTTTCTATGAAATACATGCAAAATCAGTTATCTTAACTTCCGGCGGTTTCTCTGCTAATGCTGACAGAGTTGTTTCTTACAAACCTAACTATAAAGGTATGACTACTTCTAACCAGCCAGGTGCTACTGGTGACGGTCTTGATTTAGCAAAAGAAGCTAATGCTTCATTTGTAGATATGGACCAAATCCAAATCCACCCGTCTATTGCTGTAGGCAGCAGCACACTTATTACTGAAGCAGTTAGAGGTGTTGGTGCAATTATGGTTAATCATGAAGGTAACAGATTTTTTGATGAACTTTCTACTCGTGATAAAGTTTCTGCTGCTATTTTAGCTCAAAAAGGTCAAACAGCTTATTTAATATTAGATGACAATATCCGTAAAAGCTTAAAACAAATTGAAGGATATTTCCATTTAAATCTTGCTAAACAAGCTGCTACATTAGATGAACTTGCTAAAGTTATCAATGTTCCTGCAGAAAACTTAAAAAGAACAGTTGAAGAATACAATAAAGCAGTTGATACTAAACAAGATAAATATGGCAAAAAACCTGATACATTAGAGAAAAAAGTTTTAACTGGTCCATTTGTTGCAATTGAAATTGCCCCTGGTATCCACTATACTATGGGTGGTGTTCAAATCAACACTAATGCACAAGTTATAGATAATAACGGCAAACCTATACCTAACTTCTATGCTGCTGGTGAAGTAACTGGTGGTGTTCACGGAGCTAACAGGCTTGGCGGTAACTCTATTTCAGAAACAGTAACTTTCGGTAGAATTGCAGGTGCTCAGGCTGCTGCAAACGCTGCTGCAACTAAATAATTAAACTAAAATCTTAACCATATCATAATCTGCCCCTGAAATATTTCAGGGGCTTTTTTTATCTCTTGTAAAACAAGCATATTAGTATTATAAGCATATAAATATTGTTTTAATCATTCTGCACTTTATACAATATCAGAGCTGTAATAATATATCTGTTATTATAATCTAAACATATAATGCTTTAGACTAAATAATAATATTATAAATAATTTAAGAAGATTTACACTGTCTTAAGAAATACACTTTAAACTCTATAGATAAATGAAAATCAGGCTATAGTATATTGCAGTTAAATTGCAGGCTTTTATAAGCACTACACAATAACAGTAATGGGGAAAATATGAATAAAGAATTAACTGGCCACTTAATCGCTTTTGGAACTGTATTTATCTGGGGCATAACTTTTGTATCTACAAAAATACTGCTTGCATCTTTTACACCTGCAGAAATTCTTTTTATAAGGTTTTCTCTTGGGTTTGCAGCACTGTTTATAATATATCCAAAATTTGCTCCAATATACAGCATAAAAAATGAACTGCTTTTTGTTCTTGCCGGCTTTTTTGGTATATTTTTATATCTTATTCTTGAAAATACTGCTCTTTCATATACTCTTGCATCAAATGTAGGGCTTTTAGTATCTATATCCCCTTTTATTTCTGCCTTACTTGCATATATTTTTTTAAAAGATGAAAAGCTGAAACCGCTTTTCTTTGTAGGTATAGTGTTAGCCTTATTTGGCGTATCTATGATTATATTTAACGGAACTATAGTGCTTGAATTAAACCCTGCTGGCGATATTTTAGCTCTGCTTGCTGCAGCCTCATGGGCAGTATATTCTTTATTTGTAAAAAAAATCAGCTTTTTAAATATTCACCCTATCCAGTCTACTAGAAAAATATTTTTTTATGGTTTATGTTTTACTCTGCCATACTTATTATGGACTGGAATAAGTGTTGATATAGAATCATTTCTAGTACCTAAAAATATCTTAAACCTTATGTTTTTAGGCTTTGGTGCTTCTGCTTTGTGTTTTGTAACATGGTCTCAGGCTGTAAGGCTTTTAGGAACAGTCAAAACAAGTATTTATATTTATTTCATACCTGTAATGACTGTTATATCATCAATTATTATATTAGATGAGAAATTAACTTTTTACTCTTTTATTGGTATAATACTTATTATTTTAGGGCTTATAATTTCTGGTAAAAAATAAACTACCCTAATGCTATATCTAAAAATGTCATCAGTAAAAAACCAGCCATAGAGCCTATTGTAGCTCCATGGGAATGTTCTTCTGACTGAGATTCTGGAATAAGTTCTTCTACAACAACATATATCATAGCACCTGCTGCGAATGATAAAGTATAAGGCAGAAGATAAGTCATATTCATAGCAAAATAAGCACCAAGCACTGCTGCAACAGGCTCAACTGCACCAGAAAACTGACCTATCATAAAACTTTTTCTGCGAGAATAACCTTCTTTTCTTAAAGGAATAGAAACAGCTGCACCTTCTGGAAGGTTTTGGATACCTATACCTAAAGCCACCACTATTGCTGCAGCAAGAGTTACACCCTCATTTGCCATAGCACCAAAAGCCACACCAACAGCAAATCCTTCTGGAATATTATGCAGAGTAATTGCAAATACAAGCAGTATGCTTTTTCTTAAATTAGATGGCATACCTTCTGGATTTCCGTCTGTTGAATTAGGGTGTAAATGAGGCAGTACTTTATCCATAATCATAAGCAGTGCCCCGCCTGCAGCAAACCCAACAATGACAGGCAGCCATTCAATCATTCCTGCCTGCTCGGCAATTTCTGTTGCAGGCAGTAAAAGCGACCAAAATGATGCAGCAACCATAACACCTGCTGCAAAGCCAAGCATAATATTTAATATATTTTTATTTATCTCTTTAAATAAAAATACTAATGCAGCACCTGCTGAAGTCATAGCCCATGTAAAAAGCCCTGCCATTAGTGCTAATAATAAAGGATTTAATGTATCCATAATAAATTATCTACCTGTATTAATTTAATATTTCAGGGGATATGTACCATATACCCATAGAAATAGCTGCAAGAGATACTATTGTTATAATTATCCATAAGATAACTGATACAAGCAGAGAACGAACACCTACTTTTCTTAATTCTTCCATAGTAAGTCCTGCACCAACTAAAAATAATGTTCCTGTCATTAAATGTTTGCCTGCTGTTGATAAAGAATGCCATACTTCATTACCTGCAGGAAAAAGTGTTGTAATAAGTCCTGCCATTAAAAAGCCTACTAAAAACCATTGAAAAGGCGGTTTAGTTTCTGACTTATTAAATTTTGCTGCACCAAAAGCCAGTGGGAATATCCATAAAGCTCTTGTTAATTTAACAGTAATAGCAATACCTGCAGCAACTGCACCATATTGAGCAGCAGCACCAACAACACTTGATGTATCATGAATAGCTATTGCTGCCCATAATCCAAAAGATGCCTCATCCATACCTAAAAGGTGGCCAAGTGGTGGAAATATTATAAGTCCTAATGCATTTAATAAAAATACAACAGCCATTGCAACTGCTGTCTGACCTTGAGTAGCATTAATTGCTGGAGCCATAGCAGCAATAGCACTGCCGCCGCATATAGCAGTACCGCTTGTTAATAATATAGATAAGTTTCTTTCAATCTGAAAAAATCTGCCTAATAAAAGCCCTGCAATCATTGTTATGGCAATACTTGTAAAAGTAATACCAATTGAAGCAAAGCCTACTTTTAAGATAACACCTATCTGCATACCAAAGCCAAGAAGTATAACTGAAGTCTGCAGTAACTGTTTAGATATTTTACCAGTAACACTTTTTATAGGGTTACCAAAAATTAATGCAATTGCAATACCTATAACAAGTCCAATAGCTGGAAAATCTGTTGTTATAGATAATATTAATGCAACTGCAAACCAAAATGTTTTATAGGATAGAATTTTTTTCATTACTTTCACTTTTTATTAATTTCCTGCAGGCTTCTTAATCTGCTTACAGCGTTTTGAGCTGCTTTTATACCGCTTGCAGCAGCAATGGCAGCATCTATTGTTGTTACATAAGGAATACCATGTTTTACAGCACTTTTCCTGATTAATGCACCATCACTTTTTAATGACCTGCTTCCTGGAGTATCAATGATTAAGTTAAGCTCGCCATTTATAATTAAGTCTGTAATATTTGGCCTGCCTTCGCTTTCTTTAAATATAAATTCTGATTTAATATTATTTTCCTGTAAAAATGTATGAGTTCCTCTTGTTGCCACAATTTTAAAGCCAGTTTCTTCTAAAATTTTAGCAGTTTCTAAGAGTTTATCGTCTTTTTTATCGCAGGAAAGAAGAACAGTACCTTTTAAAGGCATACAAAGCCCTGCAGATTCTTCAGCTTTATAATAAGCATAATCAAAAGTATCTGCAATACCCATAACTTCACCAGTTGATTTCATTTCAGGCCCTAAAACTGGGTCAGTATTTGGGAATTTATTAAATGGAAGAACTGCTTGTTTTACAGCATAAAAATCAAATGCTGGTTTTTTTAAGTTAAATGATGCAAGGCTTCTGCCTTCCATTAATAATGTTGCAATTTTAGCCATAGGGATACCTGTTACTTTTGAAACAATAGGCACAGTCCTTGATGCTCTAGGGTTTGCTTCAAGTACATATATAACATTATTTTCAACAGCAAACTGCACATTGATTAAACCTACAACACCAAGTTCAACAGCTATTTTTTTCATATAGCTTTCAATAGTTTCCTGCTGTTTTTCTGTTAAGCGGACTGGTGGAATAACACAAGCAGAATCACCAGAGTGAACACCTGCAAGCTCAATATGTTCCATAATAGCAGGAACAAATGCTTCTTTACCGTCACAAAGAGCATCTGCTTCACATTCAAGAGCATTATTTAAAAATCTGTCTATAAGAAGCGGTTTACTGCTGCTTACTTCAATATCTTGAGCTAAATATTCTTTTAATTCGCTTTCATTATGGATTATAGCCATTCCTCTGCCGCCAAGTACATAAGATGGGCGGATAATTACAGGATAACCAATTCTTGCAGCTACACTTTCAGCATGAGTTATATCTGTTACTGTATCTGCTTCAGGCATTTTAATATTTAATTTATCCATAAGCCTTGCAAAAAGCTCTCTGTCTTCAACAGATGCAATAACTTCTGGTTTTGTACCAAGCATATGAACACCTGCTGATTCAAGTTTTTTAGCAATATTTAATGGAGTCTGACCGCCGAACTGAACAATAGCACCTTCTGGTTTTTCATAGTTATATATTTCTATAACATCTTCTACAGTTAACGGCTCAAAATAAAGTCTGTCTGATGTATCGTAATCAGTAGACACAGTTTCTGGGTTACAGTTTACAATAATAGTTTCATACCCTGCTTCTTTCATAGCAAATGCAGCATGAACTGAGCAGTAGTCAAATTCGATGCCCTGACCAATTCTATTTGGTCCACTGCCAAGTACCATAACTTTCTTTTTATCATGTGATACTGGTTCAGAAGATACATCATCTCTATTATATGTAGAATAATAATAACATGCACTTGAAAAGCCTGTTTTTTCATCTTTTGGCACACCTGATACACCGATAGGTAAAAATACAGGTCTAATACCCATATCGTGACGGCGTTCTCTAACTGTTTTTTCTTTAGTTTTTAAAAGGTCTGCAATATATTTATCAGAAAAGCCGTATTTTTTAGCTCTGTATAATACATTATCAGGCAGAGATACAATAGTATAAGATGAAATTTGATTTTCCATATCAACGATTTCTTTCATTTCTTCAAGGAAATATCGTTTAATTTTAGTAATACTATGCAGCTCATCTATTGTCATGCCTTTTTTCATAGCTTCATACATTATCCACTGCCTTTGGCTTGATGGACGGTATAAAAGGTTTCTTAATTCATCTAAACTTTTATCTTTATATTCTTTTAAGTTGCCTAAACCAAATCTGCCATTTTCAAGAGAGCGGATAGCTTTTAAGAATGCTTCTTTATAAGTAGAGCCTATACTCATTACTTCGCCAACTGCTTTCATTTGAGTGCCAAGCACATCTTCTTCCTGTGGGAATTTTTCAAATGCCCAGCGGGCAAATTTTATAACTACATAATCGCCATTAGGTTTATATTTATCAAGTGTGCCGAATTTATAGTGTGGTATTTCATCAAGAGTAAGCCCTGCTGCAAGTTTTGCAGAAATATAAGCAATAGGAAACCCTGTAGCTTTTGAAGCAAGAGCAGAAGAACGAGAAGTTCTTGGGTTGATTTCAATAATAACAATTCTATCTGTTTTAGGGTCGTGAGCAAACTGCACATTTGTACCGCCTGTAACACCTACATTATGAGCAATATCCCATGCATGTTTTTGCAGACGCTGCTGCACATCTTCGCTGATTGTAAGCATAGGTGCTGCACAGAAGCTGTCCCCAGTATGTACACCCATTGGGTCAATATTTTCAATAAAGCATACTGTAATAATCTGCCCTTTACTGTCCCTTACAATTTCAAGCTCCAGTTCTTCCCAGCCTGCAACACTTTCTTCAATTAATACTTGATTAATCATAGATGCTGCAATACCGTTAGATGCAACTTTTCTTAATTCTGTAGCATTATATACTAAACCGCCGCCTGTACCACCAAGAGTATATGCCGGACGAACCACAACAGGATATCCTAAGTCATTTGCAATTTTTTCTGCTTCTTCAACAGTGTATGCAGGAATACTTTTAGGCATATCAACGCCTATTTTTTCCATAGTTTCTTTAAAAATAATCCTGTCTTCACCACGCTCAATAGCTTCCAGATTAATACCTATAACTTCCACATTATATTTATCTAAAATACCAGCTTTAGAAAGCTCCATAGTTAAGTTTAAGCCTGTCTGCCCGCCAAGGCTTGGAAGAAGTGAATCTGGTCTTTCTTTTTTAATAATTGCTTCAAGCCTTTTTACATTTAGAGGCTCTATGTAAGTAATATCAGCAGTATCTGGGTCTGTCATAATAGTAGCAGGGTTTGAGTTTACAAGCACTACTTCATAACCAAGTTCTTTTAATGCTTTACAAGCCTGAGTACCAGAATAGTCAAACTCGCAGGCCTGACCTATTACAATAGGACCTGAGCCAATAATTAATACTTTTTTAATGTCTTCCCTTTTAGGCATACTTAAACTCCAATATTTTATTTAAAACAATGCATTTTACTATTTTGCTGTATCTTTGTAAAGTAATATTATAAAACAACAGATATACTTTTGTGATAACTTAAAAAAAGTGTTATTATATAAGGGTTTTAGTATGGTCTGATAAAAAAAATTATTTTTTTTAAAAAAAGTGCTTGACTAAAAATAAAATATATGGTTATATTCTCAAACCTGATGAGAACAGGTGATGCCCAGATAGCTCAGTCGGTAGAGCAGAGGACTGAAAATCCTCGTGTCGATGGTTCGATTCCGTCTCTGGGCACCATTCCTTTAATGGTCCTTTTTAAATCCCTTAATTGTTTTCAATAAACTTAAAATTTAATAAATTTGCTGTCATTTTATATTATTTTATATTTTCTATATATTTTAAATATTTTTTATTCATTAACATATCATACCATTCTTCTGGTACAGGATAACTTGTTAATTTTAAAAACTTTTCTGCTTTCTCATAACTTAATTTATCAAATTCAG
>CALUWI010000012.1 GCA_944324465.1 uncultured Mucispirillum sp.
ACACTGGTGACGGCTCTGACAGTGGCGATAATGGTGATAATGCTGGCAATGGCTCTGACAGCGGCAATACTGGTGATAACACAGGCGACAGCTCTGACAACGGCGATACTGGTGATAATACAGGCGACGGCTCGGACAGCGGCAATACTGGTGATAATACAGGCGACGGCTCTGACAGTGGCGATACTGGTGATAATACTGGAAGTGAAATTGTAGATGATGTAAGAGATATATCAATTAAAAGCTGTATGAATACTGTTGATGAAGAAAATAATCCTATTAAATTATGCGAACAAGAAATAGATGAATTAACACTTGATTTAAATAATAAAATAAGTGCTATAATACAAGGTGATGCTAAACCACAGAATGCAGCTAACCGTTTAGTTTATTACTCAGTTGAACCATCAAGCCTTGCATCAATTGACGGTAATGGCAATGTAACAGCAAAAAATACAGGAAAAGGCACTATTACTGTGCAGTCTGACAGCAACCCTGAAATAAAAAAATCTATTCCATTAACTATAACTAACAGTGCAGCAGAAAAAGGCGAAACAATACCTGTGCAGGCGATAGGTTTTGAAGAAACAAGCCTTATTTTACAAATGGGTGAAACATATAAATTAACACCAAAATTTACACCAGTTAATACAACAGAAAGAGATTTTGAGTGTAGTGTTGCTGGTAACCCTGCTTACATAAAACTAAATAAAGACACTTGTGAAGTTACTGGTATTCAAACACAATCTCCAAGCAATATTTATATAAAATCAAAAAATAATAATAGTATTTCTAACGAAAACACTGGAATTATGATAAAAACAGTTGATAAAAAAATATCACTTGAAAATTTCAGCATAACACCAAAATCTATTACAGTTGATAAAGATCAGACTTTTTCATTAACAGATAAATTTCAGATTACATATAATCCAACAGATACTAACGAAAAAGATTTTAATTACTCATCTAGTAATAGTGATATTTTGTTTAAGGTTTCTGGCAGTAAATTTAGACCTGATAATGTTGGAGTAGCAACTATAACAGTAACATCAAAATTTCACCCAGAGATGTTTGAAGAAGTGATTGTTAATATTAAAGACCCATACGACAAAGAGCCGCCTGTTTATAATGATATTAATCCATCAGATATGGCAACTCATAGTGATAGAATGTATATTAAAATAATGTTTGATGTTATAAGCTCTACTGGAGATATAAAAAATAATGAAGGTTTAAAGGGGATAAATCAGATAGATGTGCAGCCAAGCGATAAAAAAGGCATTGAACTGATAACTAAAAATATGAATGGTTATATTAGTAACTATGGTTTTTGTGAAAAATATGGCTGTATGCAGGGAAGACCAGAAAATGAAGATATAGCTGTAAAAAGTTCTGGTATAAATTATTATGTTGGTCATAACGATTTATATATTCCTGTAAGAAACAGCGGTAAATCTACATATAATATATATACTATATTCTCTTTTGGCTCTGCAAGACTTTATTACAGAAGTAACGAGCAGCTTGTAATTGACTGGGATCAATATAACCCTGAAATTCATAAAAATGCTGCTAAATTTCATATTATATTAAAAGATAGAACTTTTAGCAGCACATTTGATGGCTTTGATACAAAATAAATAATTAAACTTAAAGTGGCAGAAGATAATTTCTGCCACTTTTTCATCATCTTTTGATATATATAAATTTGTTCTAAATAAATTCTTAAACACACATTATTTTTATTGACTAATCATATTTTTACTATTATAAACTTTATTTACTATATAGGCTTTCAAGCGTGCAGCTCATACAACTGCAAATGTATAAGGAGCTAATTATGAATATAACATTACCAGATGGTGGCAGTTTAGAATTAGAAGATAATTCTACAATATTAGATGCTGCTAAAAAAATCTCTAACAGCCTTGCTAAAAAAGCAGTAGCAGGTGTTATTAATAACAAACTTGTTGATTTAAATACTGCACTTCATAACGGAGATAATATAAAAATATTAACGGAATCTGATGAAGAAGCATTAGAAATACTTAGACACTCTACAGCTCACTTAATGGCTCAGGCTGTTTTAAGGCTTTATCCAGAAACAAAAGTTACTATCGGGCCAGTTGTAGAAAACGGTTTCTACTATGACTTTGACAGAGATACACCATTTACTGTAGAAGATTTAGAAAAAATAGAAAAAGAAATGGCTAAAATCTCTGCTGAAAATATTGCTATTACTAGAAAAGAAATTTCTGCTGGTGAAGCTGTTGACCGCTTTACAAAAGAAGATGAAAAATATAAAGTAGAAATTATTAAAGATTTAGGTGTTGATACAGTATCTCTTTATGAACAGGGCGATTTTACAGACCTTTGTCGCGGACCACATGTATCATCTACTGGTAAAATAAAACATTTCAAACTTTTATCAGTTGCTGGTGCTTACTGGAGAGGTGATGAAAAAAATAAACAGCTGCAAAGAATATACGGCACTTCATGGTTTTCTAAAAAAGAACTTGATGACTATTTAAATATGCTTGAAGAAGCTAAAAAACGCGACCACAGACGCCTTGGCAAACAGCTTAAACTTTTTACTATAGAAGAAGATGCAGGGGCAGGTTTCCCAATTTATCTTCCAAAAGGTGGTATGCTTAGAGCTGTTTTAGAACAGTTTGAAAGAGAAGAACATATTAAAAGAGGCTATGACATAGTTTACGGTCCTACTATCCTTAAAAAAGATTTATGGGTATGCTCTGGCCACTATGATAACTACAAAGAAAATATGTATTTTACTGAGATAGACGGTATGGAGTTTGGTATTAAACCAATGAACTGCTTATCTCATATTATGATATATAAAAATGACTTACATAGTTACAGAGATTTACCATTAAGATATTTTGAACTTGGCACAGTACATAGGCACGAAAAATCAGGCGTTTTACACGGTCTTATGCGTGTTAGAGCATTTACTCAGGATGATGCTCACATTTTCTGCCGCGAAGACCAGCTTTTAGAAGAAATTACAAATATCTTAGATTTTGTTAAAACTGTAATGGATATATTTGGCTTTGAATTTATACATACAGTATCTACAAGACCAGAAGAAAAATTTATCGGCTCAGTAGAAATCTGGGATACTGCAACTAAAGCATTAATTGATGCATTAGAAGCTAAAGGTTTAGATTATACAATTAATGAAGGCGATGGTGCTTTCTATGGCCCTAAAATTGATATTAAATTAAAAGATGCTATTGGCAGACTTTGGCAGTGTGCTACAATCCAGTGCGACTTTAACCTGCCAGAAAGATTTGATTTAAGCTATATTGGCCAGGACGGCGAAAAACACCGCCCAGTTATGCTGCATAGAGTTATTTTAGGCTCTGTTGATAGATTTTTAGGCGTATTAATTGAACACTTTGCAGGCGCTTTCCCTGTATGGATATCTCCTGTTCAAGTAAAAATTATGAATATTACTGATGAAAGTGCAGAATATGCAGAAAATTTATACAGAGAATTAAAACAGGCTGGCATAAGAGTAGAAAAAGACTTAAGAAATGAAAAAATCGGCTACAAAATCAGAGAAGCACAAATGGAAAAAGTGCCGCACATGATAGTTGTAGGTAATAATGAGATGAATGAAAATAAAGTTTCTGTCAGATTAAGAAATGGTGAAACAAAAAATAATCTTGATTTTTCTACATATATTAGTGTATTAAAATCATTGATAGATTCAAAATCTCTTGAATTGTGGGCTGAATAATATTATATATATAGGCTAGAAAGGTATTTAGGGAATTATTTCTCTTATGGAGGTGTATCATACCGTCAGTTAAAGATGGAGACAAAGAAAGGGTTAATGATGAGATAACAGCCTCTGAAGTCCGCCTTATTGATGATAACGGACAGGCTCTTGGTATCTTATCGTTGCATGAAGCACTTGATGCTGCTAAGGATAAAGGACTGGATTTAGTGGAAGTTGCCGCTAATGCTAAGCCTCCTGTATGTCGTATTATGGACTACAGTAAATATAAGTTTGAAAAAAACAAAAAAGAAAAAGAGGCTCGTAAAAAACAGCGTCAACATCAGGTTGATGTTAAAGAAATTAAATTCCGTCCTAAAATTGAAGAGCATGATTATAATGTTAAACTTAAACATATAAGACGCTTTTTAACTGATGGTGATAAGGTCAAGATAGTTATCCGCTACCGCGGTAGAGAAATAATGTTTCTTGACTCTGGCACCGAGCTTTTAAATAAAATCTCTGTAGATGTAGAAGATTTAGGCGCTATGGAGAAAAAGCCTGAAATATTAGGCAAACAGCAAATGATGATTATTGCCCCAAAGGCAGCTAAATAAACGCTTAATTTTGTAAAGCTAGAAACTATAAAGGAGTAAACATGGCTACGCACAAAGTGAAAACCCATAAGGGTGCAAAAAAACGCTTTAAAATCAGTGCTAATGGTAAACTCATTTTCAAAAAACAAGGAATGAGACACATTGCTACTGGCATGAGCAGAAAGCGTAAACGTCAGTTAAAAGAAACTGGTGTTATCACTGGCACAGTGGCAGCAAATATGCGCCGCGTTATGCCTTATGCATAAGATATTTATTATCTTATAACTTTTAATCTCGCTATGTGTACGGCATTAGGCCGCCGTATGACAGGCAAAATCAAATAACCTAAGTCAAAAGACTTAACAAGGAGGAACAAGTGCCTAGAGCTAAAGGTGGTTACAAAACCAGAAGAAGAAGAAAAAACATACTTGCATTAGCAAAAGGATTCAGAGGCAGAAGAAGGACAGTTTATAATATTGCCCGCCCTACTGTTGAAAGAGCTTTATGCTATGCTTACAGAGACAGACGCAGGAAAAAAAGAGACATGAGAAGATTATGGATTACTCGTCTTTCTGCTGCTGCTAAATTAAATAATACTTCATACAGCAAACTTATGGGCAATCTGAAAAAAGCTGGTATAGATTTAAACCGTAAAGTTCTTTCAGAAATGGCTATAAATGCTCCTGAAGCTTTTGCAGAATTAGTAAAAAGCGTTACAAAATAAGTTTATAACTAAAACTTATAAATATAAAGCCCTCTTTTGAGGGCTTTTTTAGTATAGGAAACCAAATATCCATAATGGAATTTTTTTCTTATATTCTATCTCTATATCATCTAATGCAAGAAATGAATTATCTGTATCTTTGATTTGATTAAAATTTTTATTTTGACCACCAATTTCAAATATATATTTTTCTTCACATATAAAATCACCTGATTTGTTACTGTAAATCCCTTTATTATTTGATATTATAGAATAGTAGCAGCTTAATTGATTAAAGAAAAATGTTTCACGCATACTTCCTATATCTTTATTAGCTAAATTCATAATATTAGTATCTGCCATATATATTTTTTCAGGTTTATCAATATTTTTATAAGCCATACTATTTGCCATAAGCATTCTTATTATTCCTGCATCATCAAGATATACTAAATATTCTTTTAATGTTCTAATATCTTTTATATCAAGTATTGTTTTTAATTCTGAAAAGTTAGGCTTAAATGGAACACTAGATATTATACATGAAAGCAGCTTTTTAATCTTATTTATGCTTACACCGCTTAAATTAGGATATATTGATAATAAATCGTTTTCTATAGTTGTATTTAAACTCTGCTGTAATGTTCTATAAAAATCTTCTTTATTACCTATAGTAATTGAATATGGATAGTATCCATAATCTAAATATTTTTTAAATAAAGGGATTATTTTATCATCATGCAAATTATCTACAATAAATTCTGCCATTTCTTCATGATGTTCTAATATATCATCTAAGCTGTAGTTATTAAATGAATATTGATAATGAATATTCAAAAATTCTCTAAAACTCATTCCTTCCATCTTATAAACTACTGCTCTCCTGCTTAAATCATAGTTTCCTTTATGTATATGCATAGCAGAACTTCCAGAAACTATTATTTTAATATTATTATATTTATCATAAATATTTTTTAACTCTTGAGACCAGTTTGGATACTTATGTATTTCATTTAAGCATAAAATTTGTCCGCCATTTTTTTCAAACTCATCTGCTACTTCTATAATTTTTTGATTACCACTCATTAATATATTATCTAGGCTTATATAGAGTACCTTATCTAATTCATAATTAGATAAATATTGAGCAATTGTTGTTTTACCGATACCTCTAGCACCTTGTATAATAGATAATCTATGTCCTAACTCATAGGTTTCTATAAAATACCTTTTATACGGCATATTATTTTGTTTAATAAATCTTTTATTTCTATGAATAAATTTTCCAGCATACTGCACCTGTATTTTATATATTTTTTATGGAATACATTACATATTTTTATTTTATCATCTTTTGGCACAGAGCTTGCTATAAAATTATCAGAATCAAAGCGGAGGCTTTTTATGATAATAAATAACAGCATGTATCTTAATTATTTAAATACTTTACAAAACCCTAGTAATGATGTAAATGCAACAGATAACGATGATGACAGCACAACAGCTGCAAATTCTTCTGCAAATACACCTATTACACTGCCAGCAAATATGGATAGCATAGATATTTCCGGCACTACAGATGTAGAAGAAGTTGAAGCTGAAGTTATAGAAAAACCTAAATTTGACTGGAAATATAACACTACAGATGACGGTTATCTTCCTGACTTTAAATTAGGCGACTGGGAAAATACTTCCGATATACTTTTTGGCGGCAACACTATGACTGTAGAAGAACGCTCTTATGCAGTGTACCTGCCTGAAAAATTACAGGAAAAAATGGAAGCTGACCCAGAATTTGCAAAAGAAATCAATGCAAAATTAGAAGAATTTTTTAACTCCGCTAAAAAAGAAAGTGGTACATTAGATGACGGAACAGAATATAATGTTATCGCTCAGCAAATGGCTGTTGCAATGGACGAAAACGGTAATATTACTCATACTTATGTACGCACAGAAAGTTACAGCATTTCTAATGCACTTCCAGAAGCTGCAAATGATGAAAATGCAATAGATACTCTTGACTTAAACCCAGATGACAGTAACACAAACACTAATTCTTTAACAATAAAATACGGCTTTGCAATGTATCAAAGCGTACAGATTGGAAGCAGCAGTAGTAAAGAATTAAGTGAACAGGAAAAAAATTCCAACGCAATGTCAGCAATAGGTGTACAGGCTGTTATAACTATTGAAACATCTCAGGTAAGCGGCAGCGAGCCTGTTACAGAAATTAGAAAAGCAAATGGAGATGTTGTTGAGCTTGAAACTGGTAAACTTATACAAAAACATGCAGGCTACAGCGATGGTCTTCAAAAATATGATGCAAAAGCATAAAATTAATTATATTGGCACTATTTATATAAATTAATTTTTGGAGTTAAGCCGTCTAATATATTAGACGGCTTTTTTATCAGCATTTATCTTTATTTTTCTTACAGTATTTTTCAATCATATCTATTATTTTGCTGTCAGCATTCTGCTCTTTTGCATAAGTAAGTGCATTAAAACCGCTGCTGTCTTTTACATATGCTTTATTTTCAAGAAGCAGTTTTACATTATCTGCTACATCATTAAGAATAGCACATTGTAATGGGTTAGGTGTATATTTTGACTTTTTAGATATATTATAATACTCACTAGTATCAATATCCCATTTATTTATATTGCTTATATCTATATTTTTTAAAGCAGTTGCAAGATATTTACTATCACTAGTGCATGCAGAAATCTGAACAAGTGGAATATCATCTTGAGATATCATTTTATACTTATCTAATAACTGGCTGCTTTTAAACATAAAAAGACTTGTTAAATTTTTCTTAGATAAAGCAGTTTTTCTTTCTATAAACATTTTAATAATTTTATCATTTTCTGTTTTAAAAGCTAATGGAAACGGTGCAGTGTTAGTGTATTCTTTATCAACAGAAAGAGCTGGGTCTGCCCCTTTTTCAAGCAGTAATTTTACTATATTTTCATCATCTATTAATACAGCATATAATAAAGGAGTTACTTCATTAGGCATAAGCTTTTCTTCTAAAGGCGACTTTTCACATTTATTTTTTTCAAAATATCTAAAAGAGCGGATTATTTCATTTATATGGCTGCTTTCCTGATATCCGCTGTAAAAGTTACGGTATTTACATTCATCATAATTATCCATAATATAATTAAAAAGTGCATCATCTTTTAATGCAATATTTGTTTTCTGCAGCTCGCCCTTAATATAAGATGCAATATCCTTTGTGCCAAGTTTATCCGCATACTGCATTATATTTGCACCTTTATATAAGTCATCTAAATTTGCACCATTTTCTATTAACAGTTTTACACTATCAAGGCTTTGTTTTTCAACAGCTTCAAAAAGAACAGGTTTTCCAAACTGGTTACGCACATTTACATCAAGCCCGTATTTAATAAATAATTTTAACTTTTCAGTATCTCCTGCATTATTAAATACAGCAGTGAAAGGCACGCTGCCAAGATACATATTTTCACCCATAATTAAAAGCTGCTCTATATATTTATTATCACGAGCAAACTCAATAGGCACAAAATAATAATTATCATAAATATCAAACCCATTTATAATCAAATAATTTGCCAGCTTATTATAGCCTTTTTTTAATGCAATATGCAAAAGCCCTTGAGATACATCATTTGTATAATTTAATACTCCGGCTGGTTTTGACTGCACAATCTCTAAAAGTTCTTCTTCGCTTAAATCTATATCATCTGTTTCACTGCGTATAAATTCATCTAAAAGATAACTGTATATATTTTGCTCATAATCTATAAACATATCATAAAGCTTTTTATAATAATTCAGTTCTTCACTTTCTACAACAATATCTTCAAAATTACTTATTACATCTGCTAATAAACTAGAACAGCTGTATTCAAGTGTAAAATAGCCATTACCTTCATTATTATAAAGCGGTGGTGCACAAGGAATAGGTGAATAATTATATTTCATTAAAAGTTTTATAATATCTATATTATGGTTAAATATAGCAACAGCAAAAAGATTTGTATGATATTTTACAGGATACTGCATTTTTAAATGGTTTGCATCCAGCATAGCTTTGAATAACTCCACATCATCATATGTAACAGCTGCTGTCATAGGAAAATATCTTAAATATGGTTCAAAGTCCTCATCATATTCTTTTTGGTCCTCTGCTTCATGATATGCTCTTAAATCAAACCCTGTCGCTTCTTCATATAAAGGGTAATTAAGTGATTTTACTGTATCCCTGTATGGCTCATATTCATTAATAGTCATATTATTTGTAGATGGGTCTGTTAATGCATAGTATTCTTCATCTTCAAGTATATCTGTAAATATATTAAGTAAATTATAGTCAGATGATTTTATTTTATCATATAATATAGCTGCACTAACATTTTCTCTTAATTTTACTTCTTTCTTATTTTCATCTATAATATTTGACAGCATTTTTATTATATTTTCATTAGATACCATATCTTTATAAAGCTGATATTCTGCAGGTGAAATTTTTGCCCCTGCATTAATAAGCATTTTTACAGCTTCCATATTTCTTGTAGATACTGCATAATATAGAGCATCTTTTTCAAATAAATAATCTTTCTGATAAATATTAGATTTTGGAAGATATGCTTTAATCATTTGATTATTTTTTAAAAGTATTGCTTTTTGCAGTGGCGTATAATATGTATAGCCGTTTATTTTATCCACTTTTGCATTATGAGATAACAGTAATAATGCCATTTCATAAGTTGCAGCAAAATCTATGGCTGAAAGATAATATTTTGGAGTAGTCTGGTTTACATCTGCACCCTTATCTAATAAATATTTTACCATTTCTATATTATTATTTTCAACAGCTTTCATAAGTGCAGAACTTTCTGGAAAATAATTTAATGCATTTACATCTGCACCAAGAGTAACAAGTTTTTTTACCATTTTTAAATCATTAAATAATACAGCAATATATAATAGAGTTGGATACTTGCCTGTAAACTTTTTATCTAAAAATACTTCTTCATTAGCTGCTCTTTCATTTACGCCGCATTTATTTATAAATTCATTAATCTTATTATAGCTTTCTAATATGCAGTCTTTATTTATATCTGGTGTGTAATATGATGCAAAAGTATAACTTTGCATAAATAATACTAATAATACTATATATAATTTTTTCACAAAACTCATATCCTCTTTTTGCTTAATTTACAATTACTAAAATGCTCCTTCCAGATTGCTGTTTCGCATTTTTCTTGCAGCATACTTATCTCTCAGCCTGCATGCATATCTGTAACTTATAAAATATCCTGTGACAGAGAAAAATATCATAAGAATAAAGCTGCCAAGTAGTATAGGTTTACCCCAGAATATAAATATCTGTTTAACACCTTCCATTATCCCATTTTCAAAAAAACCAATAAATTCACTATATCCACCTATTTCCTGCCCCATAATAAAGGAACCTGTTATATAATATAGATAGAATAGTGGAATATTTGTAAAAGAATTACTAATCCATGTCCATGCAATACCTATTGGCAGGCTGAAATGAAACTTAAAAAATCTAGCAACCAACCATATAAGCAGAACTATATTCATCTGACCAACAACAGGTGTAAATCCGCAGAAAAGACCAACAGCTGTGCCCCATGCACTATATTGCGGATTATTCCGCTCCTTTTTCATTGGAATAATTAATTTTAAATAACAATATCTGTATAGACTGATTAAATAATTTTTTATTTTCTTCATATATACCTCAATTGTATGCATCATATCATAACAAGAAAATATATACAAGATACTATTTACTTTTACAAATTTTCTTTTATATTATTTATATGAAATATAAATTTAATTTTAAAAATACAGCTATTACTTTAATTGCAGTTTTCACTTTATTTTTTCTGGCAGAGTATTTGTTTAATAGAGAATATAAAATACTTTTTTTTGCAGTATGTTTTTTCTCTGTTACAGTATTAATATGCTTATTTATATATTTACTGCTTTTATTTGATAACAGATACAGGCTTACTTATGCCGATGCTGATGAATTAAGCGATGAAACAAAAGCAAAGATTATTAAAGAAAATATAAAAGATACAAAAGAAACTCAAAAAAATAATCATTTAAAAGAAATGCTGTATGTTATAATTTACAGGCAGATATATGTTTTAGGCTTTTTTGAACTGCTGCTGATTATTCATTTCCTGCTGACAGATATGGAAAACATTAATAAACTGCTTATTAATACTTTCCCTGCATTATTTGCATTGATTATTGCAGTAACTGATATTCTTAAAAAAATTAGCAAATAATACTATATCACTTCATATCGTGAGAATGTTCTTCATGAGTGTGGTTATCATCATGAAGAAATTCATCATGTTTATGGTCTATTGAGTGGTCATGGTCATCATGAATATGGTCAGCTTCTTCCCCATGATTATGCATACCTTCTATTATACTGTCATCAACACCAAACACATTAAAGAGATTAATATGATTATGCTCATGATTTGGATTATTAAAATTATGTATAAACTGGGAAGCCATATATATGCACAGTGCAGCAATAAAAATATTAATAACTTTCCATGTTTTTGGATGGTTTAAAGGTTTTGCAAGAGTAGCACCAATAGTTCCTAAAAATGCATACCAGAAAAATGCAGCACATATTACACCTAACCCAAATATCCAGTGATGAGGATAAAAGTTAGCAGCAAGTGAGCCCATTATAGTAGTATCTATAATAACATGTGGGTTAAGTAGTGCAAAAGCAAGCCCTGAAAGCAGAACTTCTTTTTTTGAAACAAGCCCTTTTTCTTCGTTATCTATTACTATATAATCATTTTTCTTAACAGCTGCATATAATGACTTGCCTGCATAAAAAAGCAGGAACACAATACCTATACCTGTAATTATTTCATATAAGTGTGGTATGGAGCGGACTAATGCCCCCATACCAGCAATACCTATTGTAACAAGCAGTGTTTCACTAAAAAAACATGTAAGAACAGCAACTATCACATATTCTCTGCGGATACCCTGCTTTAATATAAAAGCACTTTGCAGGCCCACAGTCATTACTAAACCAAGTTCCAGTAAAAAACCCTGGATAAAATCAGTTAATATCATATTTACCTATCTTGTAAGCAGCAGTTTTTCGTCAGTTAACTCATCTTTTCTAATAGCTTTAAATTTTTCCATAATAGCTTCAACAGTTAAGTTTTCTTTCTCTTTACCAGAAATATCCATAATGATTTCGCCATTATCCATCATTAAAAGCCTGTTGCCGTATTTAATAGCATGCTGCATATTGTGAGTAATCATCATCATTGTAAGACCGTATTCTTCTCTTAACTGTAAAGTAAGTTCCATTACTCTGTTAGAGTTATCTGGGTCAAGAGCTGCAGTATGTTCATCTAAAAGCACAAGTTCTGGATGGCTCATAGCTGTCATAAGCAGAGTAAGAGCCTGTCTTTGACCACCAGAGAAAAGTCCCACATTATCAGCAAGTCTTTTTTCAAGTCCCATATTAAGACGAGCAACATGGTCTGCAAATTCTTTCCTTACTTTTTTATTAAGGCTGATTATTGGAAGTTTAAAACCTTTTTTACGGCATAATATCATATTATCTTCTAATGCCATATCGCCGCTTGTACCAAGCAGTGGATTTTGGAATATTCTTCCAATAAAAGCAGCTTTTAAATATTCAGGCATTTTTGTAATATTTTTCATTTTATATATAATGTTACCAGATGATGCTTTATATGTACCTGCAATTACATTAAAAAGTGTAGATTTACCAGCACCATTTGAGCCTATTATTGTAATAAAATCGCCTTTATTCACAGTTAATGATAAGTTTTTTAATACATGTTTTTCATCAGGAGTGCCTTCAAAAAAACTTTTTGAAACATTCTGCAGCACTAAAACATTATCACCTTTATAATCTTCGCCAGTATTTGCACCAGCTACTGTTTTACTGCGTTTATTTATACCAAAAGATACTTTTTTAAATGCCATATTAAGTTTGCTTTCTGCACCATATTTACTCATTAAGAATATTTTTATATGAATAAACAGGGCAAATAATACTGTAAGAGCAAAAATAAGCATCCACATAGAATTTTCGCTGTTTTGGCAGTATTTGAAAAACAGAACCATAGGGTATATAAAAAGTATTAAGTACAGTGATAAGAACCAAAATGGATATGTTTTATTAATAAAGCCGTCAACAACACGGGCTATACTGTCAATAACAGGGCTTGACTGCTTATCTGCAGTTTTTTTACTGCCGCCTTTCTTTTTCTGCATTTTGCTGGCAACAATAATTAATATTATTAATATACCAGATATAAGCTTTAAGTCATTAGGTCCAAGACCTATATCATAGCCATATTTTAAGCCAAAATAAATAATTGCCTTATATATAATAGAACCTACTATTACCCCTAATGTAATAAGCCATATTTTATTAGAGCGGATTAAAAATTCACCTATCATAACAGCTGCAAGGCCTACAACAATTATACCCTGCCCGCTTTGCACTGAAGCACTGCCTGTAAACTGAGCATACATTGCACCGCTTAATGCTACAAGGCCGTTAGACATACCAACACCTAATACTTTTAATACATTAGGGTTCATACCCTGCGATAATATCATCTGCTCATTAGAGCCTAATGCACCAAGAGATATACCTAAATCTGTTCTGAAGAATATATCTATAAGAATTTTTATATAGATAAGTAATAGCAGAAAAAATATAAGTATGCTTATACTTGAGCTGATTTCTATACCAAAACCGCCAAAAAATCCTGAAATTGCACTGTCTGCATTTGTAACTGCAGTATCATATTTATTATTAGGAAGTGGAACAAAGCTGCTGCCGTTAGTGATGCGTGTATTTATGGAATAAAGCATGGTCATTGTAATAATACCAGCTAAAAGATTTGGTATTTTTAATAAAGTATGAAGCAGTGCAGTAAAAACACCGGCTGTAATACCTGCAATAATTGCAACAACTAAACCTAAATATAAGTCTGAACCATTAACAATAAACATAGCTGCAACGCACGCACCTGTTGCAAATGAACCGTCTACTGTCATATCTGGAAAATCAAGGATTCTAAAAGTCATAAAAACTCCTAGAACCATCATTGCATAAATCAAACCTTCAATAAAAACCGCATTTACCATATTTCTTCCCTTATATAAAAACTGCATTTGATAATATTATTTTTTTAATTGTTTATCAAGTATATTTTTGCTAATTTATTTTATTATTTATCTATCACTGGAATTTCTTCCTTATGTATGTGGTTAATATTTTCTATATAAAATTTTGTATCCTTTGAAATTTGAGATGCAAGCAGCAGCACAGCAATTAAGTTTGGCACTGCCATAAAAGCATTTAAAATATCTGCAATAGTCCATACCATATCAAGAGCAAGCACTGGAGCAAACACTAATACTGCCACATATAAAAGTTTATAAGGTAAAATAGCTTTTCTGCCAAAAAGATATTCTGCACAGCGTTCCCCATAATAAGACCAGCCTAAAATTGTAGAATAAGCAAAAGTTGTTAAAGCTACAATTAATATAAATGAGCCAAAATAAGGTATCTGGTTAAAAGCTGCAGTAGTCATCTGGCCGCCGTTTTGGAAATTTATCATATGCACTTCTGGGTATTTCATAACTGTAGAAACAATAACAATACCAGTAATCAGGCAGAAAACAACAGTATCCCAGAATGTACCTGTTGCAGAAACAAGTGCCTGCCTTACAGGGTTTTTAGTTTGTGCAGCTGAAGCCACAAGTGGAGCAGAACCAAGACCTGATTCATTGGAAAAAAGACCTCTTGCAATACCAAATCTGGCAGCAATTATAATGCCCTGACCTACTAAACCGCCTTCCACAGAGCCTGGAGCAAATGCTAAAGTGATTATTGCTTTTAAGGCTGGAAGAAGATAGTCATAATTTAAGAAAAGTATATAAATACTTCCAAATATATAAAATATTGCCATAAAAGGCACTAAATTTGCGCATACTTTTGCAATAGATTTAATACCGCCGATAATAATAAGAGCAGTTAAAATTCCAAAAAATATACCGATGTAAATACGGGGAACACCAATAAAAGCAAGGTTAGAATCAAAAACTTCTGCAATTGCATTTATTTGAGTGGCGCATCCTATACCAAAAGATGCAAGCATAGCAAAAAGAGCAAAGGCGATTGCCATTTTTTTCATATTTAAGCCCCTTTCAAGAGCATACATTGCACCGCCTAACATTCTGCCGTCTTTTGACTGCACTCTGTATTTTACACCTATTAATGATTCTGCATATTTTGTAGCAATACCAAATACACCAGTTATCCAGCACCAGAAAACTGCACCAGGACCGCCTAAATATACTGCTGTACCCACACCTATAATATTACCTGTTCCTATTGTGGAAGCAAGTGCAGTAGTTAATGCCTGAAACTGGCTTACATCACCTGCAGAGCCGCTGTCTTTTGTTATGGAAAGTTTAATACCTAACGGCACTTTTCTTTGAATAAAGCCTGTTTTATATGTAAGATAAATATGCGTACCTAAAAGCAGTAAAATCATAGGCACGCCCCATACTATATCCCTAAAATCACTTAAATATGATGCAAAACTTTCCATAATATAACCTTTAATATATATTTTAAGGGGCTATATTACCATACTTTTCTATATTTCTCAATGAAAAGTTAAGATAAATTCTGATTAGAGCCATATATTATTAAATATAAACAGGTAATATTTTATTTATAATACAAAACTTTTTTAATTAAAAAAGCCTATATAAAATGGACTTATTTTTAATCATCTTCCATATACCACTTATGCCATTTAGGCGGATTTTTTGCCACTGAATATTTAACAAATATATTTTCACGCTTAGGTTTATCTTCGCTATCAATGTCCCAGTTATTTAAATCCTGATTAAAGTTTTTTGCTTTATAAAACATTTTTCTCATATTTCGGACATATGATATATCCCAGTTAGATATATCTTGATTAAAACTTTCTGCATTTTCAAACATACAAAACATATCTTCTACATTAGAAACATTCCAGCTGCTTATATCTTGATTAAAGTTTACTGTTTTTAAAAACATTCTATTCATATCTTTTACATTTTCAGTATTCCAGTTTCCAATATCTTGATTAAATTGTTTTGCTCCTGCAAACATCCATGATATATTCCTGACATTTGATATATCCCAGCTTCCTATATCTTGATTAAACCTTACTGCATATTCAAACATATGCGACATATCTTTTACATTAGATACATTCCAATCTTCTATGCCTGTAAAATCTTTTCTTTCACTTTGATAAAATAAATTATGCATATCTGTTATTTTACTTGTATCAATTTCCCATAGTTTGATACTTTCATTACAAACTAACTTTCTTAACTCATACCTAGTTTCTGGGAAATATTTTATTTTCATAGTATTTAAGCCATTATTATTTATATTTTCTGACTGCATATATACTGCAGCTTTACTCTTTATATAGTCATTTGTAATAATGACTAAAAATATTATTACGAGTATAATTATCATATTATTTTTCATTTAATATCTCTATTTATAGTTAATTAAATATAAATATCATTAATTTTGATACCATTCAGGTGGGTTGTTTTTAAGAGGTGAATCAATAAACATATTTTCCATAGTTTCTACTTTTGATACATTCCAGCTATTTATATTCTGATTAAAACTTTTTGCATTATCAAACATATTGTTCATATTAATTACATTTGATACATTCCATTTGCTTATATCTTGGTTAAAACTATCCGCATATAAAAACATTCCCTGCATATTAGTAACACTTGATACATTCCACATTGAAATATCACTGTTAAAATCTAAAGCAGCAGAAAACATATAGGACATATCTTCTACCTGCGATACATTCCATTTAGATATATCCTGATTAAAACATAGATTATTGCAGAATAATCCTGCCATATTTTTTACATTACATGTATTCCAGCCTGATATATCAAACTCATCATAATCAAAACCTGCAAACATATAACTCATATCTATTACATTAGATACATCCCATGTTTCAAGCCCTGTATAATCATCTCTTTCAAAAAAATTTTGAAATAACCGTGACATATCTATAATATTTGATACATCAATATCTCCAAGAGAAATTTTTTCGTTTCTTATTAATAATTCAAGCTCTTTCCTGTTCAACGGTTTATATTTCATACTGCATTTACTCAATAAAAAAGGGATATACCATAATAATGAGTATATCCCTTAATAATTTATATAATATTTTTTAGTTTATATTATATATTTAAAGCTGTTTCGCAGAATTTTAATGCAGTTTCTTTTTCCTTGCGGATTTCCTCGTCAGCTATTTCACCAGCTAACTCTGCACTTAATGCATCATATTCAGCTTTAATTTTTGCAGCATCAATGTCTTTTACATATACTGCTCTTTCAGCTAATACATTAACTTTGTTATCTGCTACTTCAAGAAACCCTTTAGATACTATAACCTTAAATGTTTCTTGACCTATTGCATAGGTAAGTACACATGGCACTAACTCTGTGCAAAATGGGGAGTGGTCAGGGTATAAACCAAATGCACCGCCTGCACCCATAGCAAAAACATTATCTACATCTGATGATACAAGTAACTTTTCAGGTGAAACAAGTTCAAGAAACAATTTATCAGCCATAATTATTTTCCTTGTTTAGACTGCTCAAATGCAGTTAAAACTTCATCAATTCCGCCTTTCATAAGGAATAACTGCTCAGGTATTTCATCGCATTTTCCTTCTAATATCATTTTAAAGCCAGCAATAGTGTCTTTTAATGATACATATTTACCAGGTGCACCAGTGAACTGTTCTGCAACATGGAAAGGTTGAGATAAAAATCTTTGGATTTTTCTTGCTCTTGCAACAGTTAATTTATCATCATCAGATAATTCTTCCATACCTAAGATTGCAATAATATCCTGCAATTCTTTATAACGCTGCAGCACTGCCTGAACACCGCGGGCAACATTATAATGTTCTTCACCAACATAAGCAGGGTCTAATATTCTTGATGTAGAATCAAGTGGGTCAACCGCTGGGTAAATACCGATTTCTGCAATAGCACGAGAAAGAACTGTTTTTGCATCAAGGTGAGCAAATGTTGTTGCTGGTGCTGGGTCAGTTAAGTCATCGGCAGGTACATATACTGCTTGAACTGATGTAATAGAGCCTTTTTTAGTTGATGTAATACGCTCTTGTAATTCACCCATTTCTGTACCTAATGTTGGCTGATAACCAACGGCAGATGGCATACGGCCTAAAAGTGCAGAAACTTCACTACCTGCTTGAGAGAAACGGAAAATGTTATCTACGAATAATAACACATCTTGACCTTCATCTCTGAAATGCTCTGCAATAGAAAGTGCAGAAAGAGCAACCCTCATACGAGCACCAGGTGATTCGTTCATCTGACCATATACAAGTGAAACTTTATCAATAACGTTTGATTCTGTCATTTCTAAGAAAAGGTCGTTACCTTCACGAGTTCTTTCACCAACACCCGCAAATACTGAGTAACCACCGTGACCATGTGCAATATTGTGGATAAGCTCCATAATAATAACTGTTTTACCAACACCTGCACCACCGAACAGACCAGTTTTACCACCTTTAGTATATGGTTCAAGTAAGTCAATTACTTTAATACCTGTTTCAAGGATAGCAACACTTGTTTCTTGGTCTTCAAGTGCTGGAGTAGGCTGGTGAATAGCTCTTGTAGCTTTAGCATTGATTGGGCCTCTGTTATCAACAGGTTCACCAACAACATTTAATATACGGCCAAGAACTTCTTTACCAACTGGTACAGATATAGGTTTACCAGTGTTAGAAACTTCCATACCTCTAACTAAACCATCTGTAGAAGCCATTGCAACAGCACGAACTGTATCTTCACCAAGGTGCTGTGCTACTTCACATATAACACTTCTTTTTTGAGCTTTATCTTCAATTACAAGAGCGTTGTAGATTTCTGGAAGCTTGCCAGAAGAAAATTGAACGTCTACAACAGGTCCAATAATCTGAAGGATTTTGCCTGTATTTTCAGCCATGAATGTTCTCCTAATTATTTTAATGCTTCAGCACCGTTGACAATGTCTAACAGCTCTGTAGTAATAGCAGCTTGTCTTGTTTTGTTGTAGTTAAGAACAAGCTTTTTAATCATTTCGCCGGCACTTCTAGTTGCATTATCCATAGCAACCATTCTTGCACCATGTTCTCCGGCAACAGATTCAAGCATACTTTGGAATATGCTTGTATTTATAAATTGAGGCAGTAAACTGTCTAATAAAACAGTTACATCTGGTTCATATTCAAAATCAGGATAGCTTGGCTCTGAACCACTCTCAACTGCAAGAGGTAATAATTTTTTACTTCTAACTACCTGGGAAGAAGTAGATTTAAATTCATTATATATAAGATGAACTTCATCAGCGTTACCGTTAATAAAAGACTTAGAAATAAGTCTGCCAACATTAACAGCATCATTAAAAGTATATTTTCCGCCAAAACCAATCCACTTCTCAACAATTTCAAAACCACGCTTAGCAAAGAAATCAAATGCGCGTTTGCCGACAGGAACTATTTTGATAGTTTTGTCTTTATGTTCTTTTGTAAAGTTATATGCAGCTTTTAATACATTTGAGTTGAAAGCACCGCATAAGCCTTTATCACTTGTTACAACAACAAGATATATTGTACGCACTTCTTCTTTTGCTTCAAAAAAAGCATGTTCCGCATTGCCGCCTGCACGGTTAGAAAGTTCTTGTATCAGTTCTGCCAGTTTAGCTGAATAAGGGCGTGCTGACTGCATAACCTCAATAGCTTTACGCATTTTTGCTGCAGAAACCATTTTCATAGTTTTTGTGATTTTTTGCGTATTGCTGACAGAATTTATTTTTCGTTTAATATCGCGTGCACTAGCCATTAAAAGCTCCTAATCTCCTAAAATTATCAGTGAGCATACCGCAGATTTCTCTGCGGTTATTTTATGCAGTAAATTGTTTTTTAAATGTTTCTAAAGCAGATTTCATTTTGTTAGTTAAATCATCAGAAATAACTTTTTTCTCTGCAATTTCTTCCAGTATGCCTAAGCCACCAGATTTAAGGTATGCTAAATAGTCTTGTTCAAACTTTCTAACATCTTTAACTTCTATATCATCTAAGTAGCCGTTGATTGCTGCAAATATAACAGCAATTTGTTCTTCAACTGGGAATGGTTTATTTTTATTTTGTTTTAAAAGTTCCATTAAACGGCTGCCGCGAGTAAGCTGTTTCTGAGTAGCTGGGTCTAAGTCACTGCCGAACTGAGCAAAAGCTGCCATTTCTCTGTATTGAGCAAGCTCAAGACGGAGTTTACCAGCAACTTGTTTCATTGCTTTAATTTGTGCAGAACCACCAACACGAGAAACTGAAATACCTGCGTTAACTGCTGGACGGAAACCAGAGTTAAAAAGGTCTGTTTCTAAGAATATCTGCCCGTCTGTAATAGAAATTACATTTGTAGGGATATATGCAGAAACGTCCCCTGCTTGTGTTTCAATAATTGGTAATGCTGTTAATGAGCCAGCACCTAAATCATCATTTAATTTAGCAGCTCTTTCTAATAATCTGGAATGTAAGTAGAATACATCACCAGGATATGCTTCACGGCCAGGTGGGCGGCGAAGTAATAATGACATCTGTCTGTAAGCTGTAGCATGTTTAGATAAATCATCATAGATTAAAAGAGCATGTTTGCCATTATCTCTGAAATATTCACCCATTGTACAGCCTGCAAGAGGAGCAATAAATTGCAGTGGAGCAGGGTCAGAAGCTGTTGCTGCCACAACAATTGTATAGTCCATAGCACCATGCTCTTCTAATGTTTGAACAACTTGTGCAACTGTTGAGCGTTTTTGACCTATTGCAACATAAACGCAAATCATATTTTGCCCTTTTTGGTTGATAATAGTATCAAGAGCAATTGCAGTTTTACCAGTTTGACGGTCGCCAATAATAAGCTCCCTTTGGCCTCTGCCTATAGGTATCATTGAGTCAATCGCTTTAATACCTGTTTGAACTGGTTCATGAACTGGTTTTCTTAATACGATACCAGGGGCAACTTTTTCAATAACATCTGTTTTTTTAGCATTGATAGGGCCTTTGCCGTCAATAGGCTGACCAAGGGCATTTACAACCCTTCCTACAAGTTCCTCACCAACAGGAACAGATGCAATTTTACCTGTGCGTTTTACAGTATCACCTTCTTTAATGCCAAGGTAATCACCCATAACAACAACACCGACATTGTCTTCCTCTAAGTTCAATGTCATACCATAAATACCGCCAGGAAACTCAACTAATTCCCCAGCCATAACATTGTCAAGCCCGTAAACTTTCGCAATACCATCACCTGCGCTGATTACGGTGCCAACTTCCTCCATAGCAACCTTTTTATCAAAATCTTTGATTTGGTCGCGTATGATCTGGCTTATTTCTTCCGCTTTTATGTGCATAAAGCCATGCTCCTTGAATATATTCTTTTACTTATGAAACCATAAGTTTTAACAAATCTTAACTTACATTAATGAAGCTTTTAATTTATCAAGCTGACCTTTGATTGTTGCATCATAAAGTCTGCTGCCAAGCTTCACTCTTACACCACCAATAACTGATGGGTCAATCTTATCTTTTAATACAATAGTTTTGCCAGTTAAATGTTCAAGCCTTTTAACAAGCTCTTTTTTAACTGCATCACTTGCAGCCTCAGCAAACACTGCTTCTGCTTCAAGTTTGTTTTCTGCCTCCATGATAAACTGTTTAACAGATTTATCAATATCAGCAAGTAATATAAGACGCTTTTTCTCAATTAAAACAGCTATAAATTTATACAGCTCATCAGAGATTTTACCTGACTTTTTAAGTGCTGAAAATATAGCAAGTTTTTCTTCATGAGAGATAGTTGGGTTTTTTACCACATTAGCAAAATCACTGCTTGTGCTGCAAAGAGACGCAAGAGCAGAAAGCTCATCCCATATTTTTGCTGCACTTGCTGCATGGTTTGCATTAATTAATGAGAAAAAAGCACCTGCGTAACGACGCGCAATAGTATTGTTACTCACCTGCTACTCCCCTATACGCTTAACGTATTCATCTAATATTTTAGCGGCTTTGCTGCCGTTTATTTCTTTAATAAGTTTTTGCTCTGCCTGACTTGCTGCAAGCTCTACAGCCTCACGGTGCAAATTTTGTATAGCACGCTCTTTTTCTGATTCTATCATATTAATAGCAAACTGTTTCATTTGTTCAACATGCTTTTTAGCATCAGCAATCATATTTTCTCTTTCTGATTCTGCTACTTTTTTAGCATTTGCTTTCATCTCTTCAAGCTCTTTTTTAAGCTCTACCATTTTAGCTT
This sequence comes from uncultured Mucispirillum sp., assembly GCA_944324465.1. Taxonomy (GTDB): domain Bacteria; phylum Chrysiogenota; class Deferribacteres; order Deferribacterales; family Mucispirillaceae; genus Mucispirillum. The sequence continues at coordinate 22,561 of CALUWI010000012.1, forward strand.
CATACTGCTTAACTTTAGCCATCGCCTCATCTTTAGCAGTTTCAGCTTCAGCAAGTGCTGCTTTAATATCTTCAGTTCTTTGGATAAGCATAGCTTTTATTCGTTTAGCTGTAAGAAAATATAAAAGTGCTGCAAAAATAACAAACATAGCAACACGCCAGCCAAATGTTTTCCAATCAAGCTCACCACCAGCAGCAAATGCAGTTAATGGAAAAGAAAGCAATGTAATTAATAAAAATGCTTTTTTCACCTGCTCCCCCTTTATGCTACATTACCAGAAATGGTTTTGTATATTATTTCACTAATATCATTAACTTCTTTTTGTAAAGTTTGTCTAGCAGTGTCATAAGACTGCTTTAATTCATTACGGGAAGCCTCTGTAGATTTTGCAATTTCTGCTTTTGCTTCTGCAATAATAGCTTCAACTTCTTTTGTCGCTTCATCTTTCATTTTAATTTGATAAGCAGACATTTCTGCTCTGACAGCAAGAAGTTTTTCTTCGTAAGCTTTTTTAGAATCTTCAACAGATGCAAGCCCAGAATCTGCTGTTGCTTTAAGTTGTTTAATCTTTTCATCTCTTGATTCGATAGTAGCTTTTACAGGGTTAAGGTATAAAAACTTAGCCATAATAATAACTACAATAAGAAGAAAAAGTTGGATAAAAAGAGTTTCGTCTAAACCGATAGAAATCATCAGCCATGCTCCTTATGTGATTTGGTAGTATATTTTGCAAATAACTGCACAAATATATCCGAAATAAAATATGCCAATCTTTAAGCATAATTTTACTAACAATATACTCTATCAGTAATATTTTAAAGTGTCAAGATTAAAACATTATATTAAAGAATGAAAAACATAAAAAATATATGCATAGGACTTTTTCTTGACAAATGATAATCTTATACCAGTTTTTATTACTTATCTTATAATGTTTTTTTAAAACAAACAGTTTTTTTAGATTTTATTATCTATAAAATATAATATTAATTGCAGTATATATTTATTCAGAATAATATTGCTCACTAACTTTTTCTAATATTTTATCAATATCAGGCACATTCCAGAATTCTATGCCCGGGTAATCATCATGTATTAATTTTTTAGGCTCTTGTAGTTCTTCGTAAAATGGTTTTTTACGCATATTCAGCAGTTTTTCTTCATATTCACGGCTCATATTCTTCAAATACTCTATCCGCAGCTCTTTTTGGTAGCCGTATCCAGAATACTGTATTTCATTTATCGTCATCTCAATGGTGTTCCACATAGATAGTAAGTTATCGTATTCATTCAAATATGATTTATTATATCTCTTTACATTATCAAGTGCCAAAGCAGCATTATCTACTTTACTAACATCAATCTCACCTGCAAGGATATTTTCATCTTTCAGCATTCTAATTAACTCCTCTTTACTTTCAGGATAATATTTTATTTCAAACTCATTTTTTAACTTAAACCAGTCAGGTGGAGTATGTTCTAATTTTGTGCCGCGAAATATTCCATAATATTTTACATCATCAGATACTTTCCAGTTATTAACCTTCTCTTTGCTTATAAGTGTAGTATAAGCAAACATATACTGCATATTCTTTACTTTTGATATATCCCAGGAACTTAAATCAGCATTTATTATGCCTGCTCCATAAAACATTCCTTCCATATTTTCTACATTTGATGCATCCCAGTTAGATATACCCCCATAAATCTTTGCAGTATTTTTAAACATTTCAGACATATTCTTTACATGGCTTACATTCCATTTTTCTATACCAGAATAGTTATCTCTTGGATAAAGATAAAAAAGGCGGGATAAATCAGTGATATTTCTTATATCTATACTGCCTAATGAAATATTATCATCCTGTATCATCATTTCAAGCTCATATCTGTTTTCTGGCACAAATATATCATCATTAGTAACAATATCTGTGAGCTTATAAACAAATAATAAGAAAGTAATTATCAGTATAATCATAATTTTTATTGGAAAAATATTAATAATATTTCTAAAAAATTGTAATAAATTACTGCCCATTATTTATGCTCTTTTGCTGATGATATTTAATTATATTTATATACAAAAATTAAAATAGATATTAAGAATATAAGTATTTTTCCTTGAATTACATTGACTATAAAGCATACTAAACCCTCTTTTTGTAGAAAAATATACTCACCTGCTTTTTTATGTTCGTTTTAATAGACTTTATTGAAAATTATTGATAAATAATACATTTCAATAAAATACATTATAAAAAAAGGAACTGATAAGAAGCCTTACCAGCTCCCTTTATATTTTATTTAATTATCTTAAAATATCAATTCCTGGGAGAGTGCCAAACTCTACATATTCTAATGAAGCACCGCCACCTGTTGAAATGTGAGAAATTTTATCTGCAACACCTGCTTTTTTAACTGCAGAAACAGAATCGCCGCCGCCAACAATAACTGTTGCACCAAGAGATGCAAGTTTATTTGCAACAGCAAAAGTGCCTTCTGCATAAGCTGGCTGTTCAAATACGCCCATAGGTCCGTTCCAAAGAACAGTTTTGCAAGGCTCTAATGCTGCAGCATATTCCTGCCTTGATTTTGGACCTATATCAAGCCCCATATAGCCATCAGGTATAGCCTGTTCGTTGCAAACTTTTGGTTCGCCGCCAAATTTGTCAGAGATAATGTGGTCTACTGGGAGTAATATTTTAATACCAGCTTTATCTGCCTGAGCAAGTACATCTTTAACTGTATCCATTTGCTCTTCTTCTACTAATGAAGTACCTGTTGGGATACCTTTATATTTTAAGAAAGTATAAGCCATAGCACCGCCAATTAATATTACATCGGCAATTTTTAAAAGGCTTTTAATAACCCCTATTTTATCACTTACTTTTGCACCGCCAATAATAGCTGCTAATGGTTTTTCTGGGTTTTTGATTAATTTATCAAAATATTGAGCTTCTTTTTCTACTAAAAAGCCAGCTGCTTTATCATTAATTAACTCTGCAACACCGTAAACTGAAGCGTGTTTTCTGTGGCATGTGCCGAAAGCATCGTTTACATATACTTCAAATGGTTTTGCAAGTTCACGAGCAAATTCTGGGTCATTTTTTTCTTCCCCTTTGTAAAAGCGGACATTTTCAAGTAAAATAACTTCGCCGTCTTTCATATTATTCACTGCATCTTCAACTACCTTGCCAACACAGTCTTCTACAAATTTAACAGGGAAAATATTTTTTGCATTAATATAGTCTGCAACAGGTTTTAAAGAAAATTCCATTTTCTTTTCGCCTTTTGGTCTGCCAAGGTGGCTGCATAAAGCAACTCTTGCACCCTGCTCTATTGCATATTTTATAGTTTTTGCTGCTTCCTGAATACGAGTATCATCGCCAACAACACCATCTTTTATAGGTACATTAAAATCAACCCTTATGAATGTTTTTTTACCTTTTAAGTTTAAATCTTTGATGCTTTTAACCATAACGGACTCCCAAGTTTTAATTAATATGAAATGATAAAAAAATGGGGGAGCATAATAACTCCCCGCAGAATATATATTATAATCAGATTATAATACTTTAGTAAGCAGTTGAGCTGCTCTTGTAGAATAGCCCCATTCGTTATCGTACCAAGAGATAACTTTAACCATGTTGCCTTCCATAACTTTAGTAAGTTTAGAGTCAAAAGAAGAAGAATTATCGTTACCATTGAAGTCAATAGAAACAAGTTCTTCATCATAGTATCCAAGGATACCTTTTAATGGACCTTCTGCAGCTTCTTTAATAGCAGCATTGATTTCTTCTGCAGTAACATCTTTTTTAACTTTACATACTAAGTCAACAACAGAAACATTTGGTGTTGGGACACGGATAGCAAAACCGTCTAATTTACCTTTTAATTCTGGTAAAACTAAACCAACAGCTTTAGCAGCACCAGTAGATGTAGGTATCATAGATACAGCTGCAGCTCTAGCTCTCCTTAAGTCTTTATGTGGAAGGTCTAATATTCTTTGGTCGTTAGTGTAAGAGTGAACTGTAGTCATAAGACCATGTTCAATACCGAATTTGTCGTTAATAACTTTTGCAACTGGTGCAAGGCAGTTAGTTGTGCATGATGCATTAGAAATAATGTTGTGTTTAGTTTTGTCATATTTATCAAAGTTAACACCTAAAACAACTGTAATGTCTGGGTCAGTTGCTGGAGCTGAAATAATAACTTTTTTAGCGCCTGCCTGCAGGTGTTTTTCAGCATCTGGGCGTTTAGTGAAAAGACCAGTTGATTCTAAAACAACTTCAACACCTAATTTACCCCAAGGAAGGTTAGCAGGGTCTTTTTCTTTTGTGATTTGAATTTTTTTGCCATCTATAGCGATATAATCTTCACCATAAGTGATTTCATTTTTTAAGTTTCCATGAACTGAGTCATATTTTAATAAATGAGCAAGTGTTTTAGGGTCTGTTAAATCGTTAATAGATACGAAATCAATATCTAAATTATGTTCTAAAGCAGAACGAAGTACGCATCTACCTATGCGTCCGAAACCATTAATACCAACTTTTACAGCCATTTTTGCCTCCGATAAATTGCCGCTGCGGGCTTTTATTTGTAGTATGTTATATGGTATAATTTAAAATCAATATTGTCAAATAAAAAAACTAAAAATATCTTAAAATTTATCATTTTTAACCAAGATGTTTTTAAGAAATGAAATATCGTTTTTTTTCTCTTGCATTCAGGCTCTTATTTATATAACATATATCACTTATTTTAAAGGAATGTGTTATGAAAAAAGTATATTTTACAAAAGAAATGATTAGTTTTTATGAGATGCTTGCAAGAAATAATAATAAAGAATGGTTTGCAGAAAACAGACATATATATGATACTAAAATAATTCCTGCAGCTAAAGAATATATTATAGATATGGGCGAAAAATTAAAGACTATTGTGCCAGATATTCAGTATGCTCCAAAAATAGATGGCTCTATTTTCCGCATACATAAAGATGTGCGTATAAATAAAGGAAAGCCCCCTTTTAAAACTCACCTTGGCATAATCTTCTGGCATGGTGCTTCAAGGCTTGAAAACCCATGCTTTTATCTGCATATTGAGCCGCCATTTTATTATACTGGTGTCGGTATTGCAAGATTTTCCCCTGAAATACTTGCTTCTTACAGGCTTATGGTAAACAGTAAAAAATATCAGGATACTCTTATAAACATAAAAAATACTGTACAGACAAATTATTTTAATATACTTGGTGAAAAATTAAAAAATGTGCCAAAAGGTATCACTCCAATAAATGATACAGCAGCAGACTTTTTAAAATATAAGCATATATATATTAATGATGAAATGCCTGTAAATAAAGATTTTTACAGCGATGATTTTTTTAACTACACTTTAAATATATTTAAAAAACTTACAGCTTTTTTTAATTTTTTAACATGTATATGTAAAAATATCTAGCCTAGAATAATATATTTTTACTACATATGATTTTACATTTACCTGTCCTTTAAAATAGTCACCTCTATACGCCTGTTTTCCCTCTTATTATATGCTGTAATGTTTGGGAGTAATGGTTTATATTGTGCATATCCTGCTATTCCAAAATTCATAGGGTTTAATTTAGGATTAATTTTAAACATATATTCCATAAAATTAATGGCTCTTTTTGCACTTAAATCCCAGTTACTTGAAAATCTGCTGGAACTTGCAACTGCCTCATTGTCAGTATGACCTGCAATTAAAATATTTTGTGAATATGGCTCTATTTGTTTAGAAACAAACTCTGCTATTTCTTTTGCAGTAGGTGTAAGTTTTGCACTACCTGTCTCAAATAATGCAGTTGTTAAAATCTCTATAACAACACCTTCTTCCGTTATATGAGTGCCAATTGCACCTTTCATATTATTATTAGCAATATTAGTATCAATAACATTCCTAATAGTATTAAGCCTTATATTACCTTGATTACTGCTGTCAGATTTTGCAACATCAGGTTTTGCTGTATCTTCAGTTTTTATTTGTTTTTCTGATTTGCCACCCTGCTCAATAGGTTTAACACCACCATCTAATATTCCCGACATACCACCGCCATTAAATTCAATTGCAAAAGTCTGCATCATTTGTTCAAACTTTTTTGCGTCAATGGTAGAAGAAGCAAATAAAACAATAAATAATGCAAGAAGAAGAGTTAATACATCAGAATACGGGACAAGCCATGTTTCATCAGGATGTTCTTCTTCATGCTTTTTTTTATTTCGTTTTGACATATTATTTTTCCCACTCTTTTCTTAATATTTCTCTATCCTTTTCTTGCAGAAAAGCGAGCATTCTTTCTTGAATAACATATATTGATTCGCCATTTTGTATAGCTTTTATCCCTGATATAATCATTCTTTTTATTTCAACTTCCTTAGCAGACATTTGTTTTAATTTATTAGAAAATGGGTGCCATAAAACATAACCAGAAAAAATACCAAAAAGTGTTGCTATAAAAGCAGCTGCAATAGAATGGCCTAGTTTCTCAATATCATTTAAATTACCAAGTGCTGCAACAAGACCAATAACGGCACCCATAACACCTAATGTAGGAGCATACATACCTGCCTGAGCAAATACCTGAGCTCCAACTCTATGCCTTTCTTCCATAGCTTCTAAATGCTGCTCCATAACATCTTCTAAAACTTCAGGGTCTACCCCATCTACAAGCATAGAAGCTCCAAGTTTTAAAAAAGGCTCTTTGAATTCCATTTTTTCTAAGGCAAGAATACCATCTCTTCTTGCTGTTTGAGCTAGAGAACAAAACTCTTTTGCAATATCAACTTCCTTAGGCTGTTTAGATGCTGTAAAAATCAATTTAAAATATGTTGGCAGCTTTGCAATAGTGCTCATTGGAAAAGCATTTAAAAGGGCAGCAAATGTTCCAACAAATATAATAACTAAAGCCGCTGGGTTAACAAGAGCAGATAAACTAGAACCTTTTAAAACAATCCCACCCATAAGTGTTGCAAGACCTACAATAATGCCTAGTATAGTAGATGTATTCATTAATATTCTCCTACTGCTTTTTTATAATTATATTATTTTATACTTTTAAATATATTAATGTCAATACAGAACTAGCCTTAATTTATATTTTTATATAATATTTTATTAATAAACATAAAATAGACTTTATCAATTACAGTTATTATCTGGGGGTACCCCATTTTTTTACAACACCTTATGTCACTCAGAGCGAAGCGTGAACTTACCCAAAAAAGTTGGACTAAGCCACTAAATAAATTTGGCAATTATTTATATTTTTACATATATTATCAAGTAGTTATAGCATTTTTAATAAAAAAATAGGGTACTCCTAGCAGTTATTATGAATATATTTGGCATATTTTTTGCTTTTCGATTTAATATTAAATTTAATATTAGTAAGGAAGTGTGTTATGGGTTTAAGTATTGAAGAAAGATATGATGAATTTTTAAAAGCATGCCAGACAAACGACTTAGAAGTTGTAGAAGATTTAATTTTTGATAGAACATTCAGACTTGATGTAAACCGCTCACTAAAAGATGGAGCAAATGCAATAATTATTGCTGCTCAGGAAGATAAATATCAGCTTGTTAAATTATTACTTTTAAATGGTGCTGATGCAAACTCTAAAATACCAAACGGCTGGAGTGTATTAATGATTGCCATTAGAACTGGTAATTATGATACATGCAGACTTTTAATTGATAAAGGTGCAGATATTAATGAAAAAAGCCCAGAAGGTATGAGTCCATTAACTCTTGCAGCTTTCTGCGATAACTTTGAAATAGTAAAACTGCTTGTTCAAAAAGGTGCTGATGTTAATTCTGCAACAGAAGACGGCAAAACTCCATTAAATCAAGCAAAATCTAAAGAAATTAAAGAATTTTTAATAGAAAATGGTGCTGTTGATACTGCAACAGATAATACTAACTATAAATATGTTCCAAAAACATTAAAATCTGCTCAAGAAAATTTTGACTTTGCTCAGGAACTGCAAATGCATAACCTTTATACTGAATCTATTATTTATTTTGATAAAGCAATAGAAATGGATAAAAAATTTGCAAGAGCATATACTGGCAAAGGCCTATCTCTTTTAATGACTGGTAAATACTATGAAGCCATTGCATACTGTGCAAGAGCTACTTATATGAACCCTTATGATTCAGAAGCATTTTTATATAAAGGCGATGCTCTTACAAAAATAGATAAAAATTTAGAAGCATTAAACTCTTATGATAAAGCATTAAAAATAAATCCATCATCAGTTATATGCTATATGCATAAAGCAGACTGCCTTGCTGCAATGAATAAAATAGATGAAGCATTAAAAGTATATGAATCTGCTGCAATTTTAAAACCAGATTTAAGAGAAGTGTACACTAAAAAAGCAGCTCTTTTAAATAAAATACAAAGATATGAAGATGCCGTTGTTAATTATGACAAAGCCATAGAATTAAACCCATATATTGCTGTTACATATAATAATAAAGGTGTTGCAATGCATAAATGGGGCAAACTTGCAGAAGCTATTAAATGCTTTGAACAGGCTATTGAAATAGACCCAGAATATGAAAAAGCTATTGCTAATAAAGAAGTTTCTTTAAAAGAAATGGCAGGTTAATTTAAATTAATGGGAAGTTATTTTAAAATATTATATTAAATATACTGCCACCTGCTGAATAGTTTTATGCCATAACTATAAATGCTTTAGATACTTTATCTAAAAAGCTTAACAATATAAGTGCGGCAATTTTTTCCTGCTGGTAAATTAAACTGTAAAAACTTCCCATTATTATTTTAATCTGCTATTTTGCAAATACTAATACATCTATCCGTCTTGCCCCTGCTTTATAAAGTTCATTTACACATTCATTAATTGTAGCACCAGTTGTTAATATATCATCTACAAGCAGAATATTTTTTACATTATCCTTAAACTTTTTGCAGTAAAATGCTTTTTTCACATTTTCTTTCCTTGCAAGCCTTGAAATATGTGACTGAAATTTAGTATAACGCACTCTTTTAAGGTTATGCAGCACTGGCACATTCAGTTTATATGCAGTATATTCTGCTAAAATATCAGCAGGATGATAAAATCTTACAAAATGCCTTAAAAAATGGCTTGGAACAGTAACTATGCCATCATACTTTGTTAGGAAATTTGGAAGATTGATTAAATGTTTTAAAGTATACTTAAGCCTTATATTATAGTGGAACTTCATCTGCAGTATCATACTTCTGACAACTTTATCATAATGATATAAAGCATAAATATTAGTTATTCTTTTAGAAAGTTTGCCTTTGCACCTGTAACATGATATGCCAGGGCGGGATAAAGGAAACCCGCATTTACCACAGAAGTGATTAAATGGATGCAGCAAAGATAAGCAGTCATCACAAAGGGCTGCATTAATGGCAGCTGCCCCGCTGCATGCAGGGCATTTGCCTGAAAATATTTCATTAAGCATAATTTAAGCTAAAAGGCTTTCCCCAGTCATTTCTTTAGGCTGAGTAATATTTAATACTTTTAATATTGTTGGTGCAATATCTGCAAGTTTACCGTGAATTCCGTTTAAATTGCCTTTATAGTTATATACTGCAAAAACTACTGGATTTAATGTGTGTGCAGTATGTGGCTGGTTATTTTCATAATCCCACATTTGCTCAGAGTTGCCATGGTCTGCTGTAACAAAAAGCACTGCATCCATATCGCGAGCTGTCTGCATAACTTTTCCTAAACATTCATCTACTGCAATGCATGCTTTTATGGCAGCTTCTTCTACACCAGTATGGCCTACCATATCAGGATTTGCAAAGTTCATAATAACCACATCTATATCGCCTTTTCTAAAAAGTTCTTCAAATTTTGATTCTACTTCATATACACTCATCTGTGGTTTTAAGTCATAAGTTGCCACATCTCTTGGAGATGCAATTAATGCCCTTTCTTCATTTTTAAAAGGTTCTTCTCTGCCGCCGTTAAAGAAATATGTTACATGAGCATATTTTTCAGTTTCAGCAATTCTTAACTGTTTTAAACCGCTGTTACTGATAACTTCACCTAAAATATTTACTAAATCTTCAGGTGGGTATGCAATAGGCAGTCCAAAAGATTTTTCATATTCTGTCATAGTAACAACATTAAGTTTTGGTTTTGCTCCACGGTCAAAGCCATCAAAATTATCCTGTATCATAATGCTTACAATTTCACGAACTCTGTCTGCTCTGAAATTCATCATAAATACATTATCACCGTCTTTTAATATGCCGTCTACACCTTTGATTTTTACAGGTTTCACAAATTCATCTGTTTCTGTACTTGCTTTCATAGCTTCTTCTGGTGTTGCAGCTTCACTTTCGCCTGTGCCGTTTCTAAGCAGATTCCATGCTTTTTCTACCCTGTCCCAGCGTTTATCCCTATCCATTGCATAAAACCTGCCTGTAATATCTGAAATTACACCTGCATTATTTTCTTTTAAAAAGTTATCTAAATCTGTAATATAGCCTAAACCGCTGTTAGGTGGAGTATCTCTGCCGTCAGTAAAAGCATGAATATATACTTCTTTTATGCCGTATTCTTTAGCTATCATACATATTCCTTTAAAATGCTCTATATGGGAATGAACGCCGCCGTCAGAAATAAGACCTAAAAGATGAAGTCTGCCGCTGCCATTTTTAGTATCTTCCATTAATTTTTTAATAACAGGGTTATTTTTTGCTCCCCCTGATTTAATATCGTTAGAAATGCGAAGCAGGTCTTGATATACTATTCTACCAGCACCTATATTTGTATGGCCAACTTCTGAATTGCCCATTTGACCGGCAGGCAGTCCAACACGCTCTTCAGAAGCATCAATTAATGTCCATTTATTATCCTGCAGAAGTGATTTAAAATTAACTGGATTAGCTGCTAATACTGCATTATGTTCAGTATCTGTTCTATAGCCCCAGCCGTCAAGAATAAGAAGAATTACTTTTTGTTTATCCATTATCTTCTCCTTTTTAATAGATTTTATAGATTTTAGTGTAGATTATTAAAAAATACAAGATAATTTTAAAAAAGCCTGCCTCATCAATACAATTTATACAAAAAAAGGCACTAATAAAAATTAGTGCCTTTGTATATTATACATTTTTATTAAAAATTTTATTATTCTGCTGTTTCTTTTACAGTATTTTCTACACTGCATTTTTCTTCATCAGCTGCCATTTTATCAGCTATTTTGCAGACTTTATCATATATTCTAAATGGAACAACTGTTAATTCAGCCATTATTCTTGAAAGAACAGGACCAAAAACAAGTAAAAATAAGCCTTGCAGCCTTTCTTCTGCATCATAGCCCTCTATAACTAAAAATAAGCCAGCTAAAATATACAATACTACAGATATCCAGTATATTACATTAATTATTTTAGGTGTATAAAATTTATTTAAAAATAAAATGTTTTGCATATTATTACTCCCCTGCATTTTCTCTTTGTAATTTTTTTGCTTTTAATTCTGAAATCAGCTGCATTTTTTTATATATTTTAAATAAAATAACAAGTACTTCAGCATATACTCTTATAATAAGTGGCATAACAAAAATAAAAAATATACCAGGAATTAAAAAGAATTCTGTATTCCAGCCGTATCCATATACTATTACTTCATCATAAATAAAATATATACCAAAAAATATAGAAAAAATAACCGCCAGAATGTATAAAACATTTATTACGGTTAGCAAAATAAATTTATCATTTAAAATAAATAGATTTTTCATATATCACCAGCCTTTAAATATCTTTCTGCTGATTTTCTTTTTCCGTCATACCTGCAAGCCTGCCAGTCTGCTCATTAATTTTAAAAAGTATAATAAGCAGTTCTGCATAAATACGAGCTGCTATAGGTCCTAAAATAATAAGAGCAATACCAAGAACTTGGTTAATATACAGACCAGTATTAACTGCTATAACTAAAATAATAAAAATAATACTGTCTTTTATATAACTTTTCATATCAACGGATACATCCATATTATAAGATATAGAAATATCAGGTATTTCATAAAAGCAGAGAAAAATACCACCTGCAATTGATGCAATAACTGATAAAATGTATAAGACATTTATAATTCTAGGCATATACATTTTATCTAAAAACAGTATGCTTTTTAAAAACGACTGTTTTTCCATACTCCCTCATTTTAAATAAGTTATTAAAATTTTAATGTTGCAAATAAATCTTCTAAAGTTTCTGCCCTTCTAATCATTTCCACTGAGCCATCCTGTTTTAAAAGAAGCTCTGCAGAGCGAAGTTTACCGTTATAGTTAAAGCCCATTGCATGACCATGAGCACCTGTATCGTGAATAACTATAATATCGCCTATTTCTATTTTTGGCAGTTTTCTGTCTACTGCAAACTTATCATTATTTTCACAAAGTGAGCCGGAAACATCATAAGTATAATCACATGGTGCATTTTCTTTACCCATAACAGTAATATGATGATAAGCACCATATAAAGCTGGACGCATTAAGTTTGCCATACAGGCATCAATACCAATATATTCTTTATAAATATGTTTTTCATGGATTGCTTTTGTAACAAGATAGCCATAAGGTCCTGTTATTGCCCTTCCTAATTCAAAATATATTTTTGGACTGTAACCTAATTGGTTAAATACATCTTCATAGGCTTTTTTAATGCGTGCAGATAAATCTACCCACTCTATTCTATCCTGCTCAGGTCTATAAGGGATACCAACACCTCCGCCAAGGTTAATAAATTCCATTTTAATGCCTGTTTCTTTATAAATATCTGCAGCAAGCTGAAAAAGAATAATGGCAGTTTCTGCAAAATATTCTGGATTTAATTCATTTGATGCAACCATTGTATGCATTGCAAAGCGTTTTACACCTTTTTCTTTTGATATTTTATAAGCATCTATCATCTGCTGCCTAGTTAAGCCGTATTTAGCTTCCTGAGGCTTGCCTATAATATCGTTGCCACCTTTTAATGGACCAGGGTTATATCTGAAACATAAAAGCTCTGGCAGATGACCTAAGGCTTTTTCTAAAAATTCAATGTGTGTTATATCATCAAGGTTAATAACAGCACCCATTTCATAGGCTTTTTTAAACTCATGAGCTGGGGTATCGTTAGAAGTAAACATTATATCTTCGCCTCTGATGCCTGCCATTTCTGCTAAATAAAGCTCAGCAATAGATGAACAGTCTGCACCAATGCCTAAATCTGCTAAAAGTTTTAATATTGCAGGGTTAGGAAGAGCTTTTACTGCAAAATATTCTTTAAAGCCTGCAGCCCATTTAAATGCATCAAGAAATGCTTCTGCATTATCTAATATTGCTTTTTCATCATATATATGAAAAGGCGTAGGATATTTTTCAATCACCTTTTCTATTTCTGCTTTTGTAAAAGGAACTTTTTTTTCTGTCATATATTTTCACCTTAAATTTATTTATTTTAATATATCATATTAATTACTGCTTTAAATCTAAACATAAGTATATTAATCTGTATTATACCCTTATTTTTTTTAAAATATACTCGTGAAGTCCTAATATAAAAATTTTTCATAATAAATGCAATAAAAAATTACAGCAGAATTTGTAAACAGCTTTAAAAAGAATATTTGACATTCATTTTAATTCATAATATTTATATAATATATATTTATATTTAAAAATGATATGAGGGAATACTTGTGGAAAATATCAATGTAACAGCAATCGTCTTCCAGCTTATAGGCGGACTTGGCTTATTCCTTACTGGTATGCAGTTTATGTCTGAAGGGCTGCAGAAATCATCAGGGGATAGTTTAAAAAAAATCCTTGAAAAACTTACCACAAACAGAATAATAGGCACAGGGGTTGGTGCCATTGTTACAGCAGTTATCCAAAGTTCTTCCGCAACCACAGTAATGGTAGTAGGCTTTGTAAGTGCAGGGCTTATGAGCTTAACTCAGGCTTTAAGTGTTATTTTAGGTGCAAACATTGGTACAACCATTACAGGTCAGATTATTGCATTTAATGTATCAGCAGCTGCACTGCCCTGCATTGGTCTTGGGGCTGTTTTATATATATTTTTCAGGCGTCCTGCCATTATCTATTTTGGGCAGATTTTACTTGGCTTTGGTCTGCTTTTTCTTGGTATGGATACTATGACAGATGCCTTTAAGCCACTTTCCCGCTCTGAAGAATTTAAATCAATATTTGTATATTTTTCTCACAATCCATTAATGGCAGTGCTGGCAGGAACATTGACTACTCTTATAGTACAAAGTTCTTCTGCCACAATAGGTATTACTATAGCACTGGCTACTGCAGGTATTATTGATTTCCCTGCAGCTGCAGCTTTAGTTCTTGGTGAAAATATTGGTACAACAATCACTGCAAACTTAGCAGCATTAAACGCAAGCCGCACAGCAAAACAAGCTGCACTTGGCCACTTTCTTTTTAACTTAATCGGTGTAACATATATGCTTATTTTCCTGCAGCCTTTTATGTCTTTTATTAACTATATTACACCAGGTGATGTGGCTTACTCTGTTCAAAAAGGTACAGAAGTAATTTATCCTAATATAGGCAGACATATTGCAAACCTGCATACTATGTTTAATATTATTAACACATTAGTGTTCCTGCCATTTTTACCGTTTTTAGCTAAACTCTGCGAAAAAATCATAAAAAATGATAAAAAAGAAGAAACAGAAGCAAAGGTTGTGCATTTATCTAATGAAATGCTTTCCACTCCAGAAATTGCTGTAGGCTTAACCCAAAAAGAAGCTATAAGAATGTATGAATATGCTCTTAATCTTTTTAACTGTGCTAAAAAAGCAGTTATTGAAAATGATATGAAAGCAGCTGCAGAAGGTAAAGCTATTTCTAAAACATTGGATATATTTAATGATGAGATTAATGTATTTTTAACAAAACTTTCTGCTAAATCTCTTTCTGCCAGGTCATTAAGAATTATACATAATATAAGCACTGCTGTAGAAGAAATAAACCAGATAGGTGACAGAAGTGTAAAACTTATTAAAACTAAAATTAAAATGAATGATAAACATATTATTTTTTCTGCTGATGCATCAAAAGAATTAAACAATATTATTAAATTAGTAGAAGATTTTTGTCATCAGGTTGAAAAGCTGTATGTTTCTGGTGATAAACTTAAAGAAATAACTGATTTGGCAGAAAATGAAGAAAGAATTGACCAAATTCGTAAAACATATAAGAAAAACCATTTAAAACGGCTAGATGCTGGCGTATGCTCACTTCCAGCAGGGCTTGCATTTATTGATTTACTAAATACACTTGAAAAAATAGCCGATAATACTTATGCTATTGCATTATTAATAGCAGATGAAAATTTATAATTTGGAGTAATAAAATATAAATGGCATCACTTAAAAGAATAGGTGTATGGGATATACAGCTTGGCATGGTTATTGTCAAGTGTGATAAAGCTGGAGTTCCATTTAATGAATATGGCCGTCCCCTTTCAAACTTAGGCTATATACACAGCCTGCATGATTACGGGGTGGAACATGTTTATATATGGAGCGAAGATGATACCCCTGAAGAAAAATCAGCTGCTAAAAAAGAAGAAAAACCAAAAGCTGTAGAATATCTTGTGGCAAAAGATGATGATGTTAATGCAATATTATTATCATCTGCTACAGAGCTTGTCCATATGCTTAAAGAAAACTTTACAGAATCTATGGCAGGACTAAAAATGGGAAAAGCTATTGATGCTCCTGCAGTTGTAGATGTAGTTTCTGATGTTATATTTATGACTAATGATAACCCAGAAGTTTTTACAAAAATTGCTTTAAGTGAAGGCATGAGCAAAGATGAATATACACATGGCTTAAATGTGTGTATAAATGCAGTATCACTTGGACAGGCTGTAGGTATAAAAGGAAAAGAACTGCATGATTTAGGACTTGCCGGGCTTTTACATGATATAGGCAAAGTAAGAGTACCTGAACAGATATTAAATAAAAAAACTAACCTTTCAGAATATGAAATGGCAGCATTAAAAAGACACCCAGAATATGCAGGGCAGGTACTTCAAAGGTATGATAATATAAGCGAAGATGTAGTAAATATTATATACCAGCACCATGAATGCTGCGACGGTTCAGGCTATCCATCAGGCATTAATGCTCAGTATATCTTAAAGTCATCAAAAGTATTAGCTATTGCAGAAGCATACAACACTATGCTTACATACAGCCCTGAATTTCCAAGAGCATTTAATAATACTGATGCAATCAAAAAAATATATGCAGAAGCCGGCAAAAAATATCAGGCGGATATTGTAAAAACATTTGTATCTATAATGGGCGTTTATCCAGTAGGTACTGCTGTAACCTTAAGCAATGGTGCAATAGGTATAGTATGTGAAGTAAATAAGCAGGACCAGGCAAGACCAAAAATATTAATGATGTCAAAAGATAACCCAGAAAAAATTGAACTTGTAAACTTAAAAACTCATCAAAACATTAAAATAGTAAAAGAAATTAATAATACAGAGCTTAATATTAACCCTTTTGAAATATTTAACAGTTTCCTGCAAAACAGAATCTCTCATCAAGTGCAAAAAGCATAAAAAAACTGCCTGTAATTATTCATTACAGACAGTATAAATATAATCAATTAATTAAAATTTAAAGGGGTTCATGCTTTTTAGACGACGATTTAGAGCAGTAACCATTAACTAATACTCTCAATTCTTGTTCCTTTTTCCCACAATGTTTGCATAAAAATGGGTTAGTATTGTTTCCATCATATGCTTTATGTTTTTTTGATGGTGATTTAGAGCAGTAACCATTTAACAATACTCTTAATTCTTTTTCTTCTTTGCCACAATATTCGCAGTAAAATGCCATATCGCACCTCCAATATATGATATTTTTCCATACCATAAGGTGGCGATAACAGGTGTCGTGCATAAAAATTTTTTTATAAATTAATTAAAACATCTGCATAATCATTAAAATGCTTATCATGGGTTGCTATTATAAAAGGTGTATTTTTAGAATATTCTATAATAACTTTTGATAAATTATCAGCTTCCATATCATCAAGCATATCAAGGGGTTCATCTGATAAAATAATTCTGCCGTTGCTTATATGCAGTGCCATAAGTAAAGATATTTTCTTTAATGCACCGCCAGAAAGCTCATAAACTGATTTATTTAAATATTTTTCAAAAGGGGAATAGTCTTTAATACCTAATATTTTTAATTCATCTTTTATATAGCCTGTTAAAAAATTTAATTCAGGCTGAGAATGAACATAAACTGCACCTGCATTTTCATTATTTTTATTATACATTGAAATACTGCCGCTGTTTAATTTATTTATACCTGCTATAGCTTTTAAAATTGTGCTTTTTCCACTTCCTATCTGCCCTTTTAATATTACTATGTTATTGTATGTTATATTAAAACTTTCATTTTCCAGTATTACTTTATCCCCTGCATAAAGTGATACATTATCAAATATTAACCTGTAATCACTGCATTTATTATTTAACTGATTTACTGTCATTTATTTATTCCTTTTAAAAATATCAGAATTCAGAAAATATACATTATAGTTTTTTGAAGAACCTTTTGACATTATAACATATATATTTTTATTAAAGGGATAAAAATAATACATTACATTCATAGATAAAATATTATCTGAAATAATGCCGTATAAAAGACTTTCTGCATAATCAGCTCCCTTTATATAAATATTTAATTACTTATATTTGAAAAAGGCGGCTTAAATATTACAAATAAGCCGCCCTGTCATATATTATTATAATTTTTTATACAAGAGTTCTAAACCTTGTGCCTTCTGGTGTATCTATAATTTCAACACCTTTTTCAGTTAATTCTGCACGAACACTGTCTGCAAGAGCAAAATCTTTATTTTTTCTGGCTTCTGCTCTTTTTGCAATTAATGCTTCCACTTCGCTTACAGGTATTTTTAAGTTGCTTTTATACCATTCATCTGCACTGTGGTTTATAATACCAAGCACTTTTGAAACAATATCAAAAATATAACTGCTTACTTCTTTTAAATGCTCTGCACTGTCTGTATCAGGTTTTCCTGCAATAATAGTGTTGCCCATTCTAACAATCTCAAAAATTGCAGCTACTGCTTTTGGAGTATTAAAATCATCATTCATAGCTTCTTCAAACTCTTTGATAAAATGACCTTTCATATCACATATTTCCTGCTCCATATTTTTGCCTTTTTTAGAGCCGGTTAAATGTGCCACTTCATCAAGGAAAATATATATTCTATGCAGTGCAGCTGATGCTTCTTTTAATTTATCTTCAGAATATTCAAGAGGCTGCCTGTAATGAGTCATTAAAAATAAAAGCCTTAATGCTTCTGGGTGGCATATTTTTAAAATATCGCGGATAGTAAAAAAGTTATTTAATGATTTTGACATTTTTTCTTTATTAATATTTACAAAACCATTGTGTATCCAGTAGTTTGCAAAGGTAGAGCATGAGATTGCTTCAGACTGTGCTATTTCATTTTCATGGTGTGGGAATATTAAATCCTGACCGCCGCCGTGAATATCAATATGGCTGCCTAAAATAGCTTCACTCATAACACTGCACTCTATATGCCAGCCAGGTCTGCCCTGCCCCCATGGAGATGTCCAGGAAGGCTCACCCGGCTTTGCTGCTTTCCATAATGCAAAATCAAGTGGGTTTTCTTTTTTATCATTTACATCAACCCTTGCACCCGCCATCATATCTTCTAAATTTCTGCCGGAAAGTTTGCCGTATTCTTTAAAAGAATTAACTCTAAAATATACATCGCCGTCTACTGCATAAGCATTGCCTTTTTCTATTAACCTTTCGCAGTAGTTTATCATTTTTTCTATATATTTTGTAGCCATTGGAGTATAAGTTGGTCTTTTAATATAAAGGCTGTCCATATCTGTATCATGCTCTTTTATAAACCTTTCTGAAAGCTCGCTCCATGCTTCATGGTTTTCATTAGCACGGTTAATGATTTTATCATCAACATCAGTGAAATTTTTAACAAAGGTAACATCATAGCCTTTATATTCAAAAAATCTTCTAATAACATCAAAAGCAACAGAACTTCTGCCATGGCCTATATGGGTATAGTCATACACAGTTACACCGCATACATACATACCGACTTTGCCTTCATTAATAGGCTTAAATTCTTCTTTTTTTGAAGTCATTGTATTATAAAGTGTGATATTCATATATTCTCCATTATTAATTATTTTTCATAAATGTATAACTTGATGATGCTAAAAGGCTTTTTGTATATTCTGATTGTGGATTTGAAAGCACTTCTAATGTGTTTCCATATTCTTCCAGCTTTCCTTTCTGCATAACTGCTATATTTTCACATAAGTTTGAAACAACTGCTAAACTATGGGATATTAATATAAGGGTAATTCCATTTTTTTGCAAGGCTTTCATTAAATTTAAAATCTGTGCCTGAACCGATACATCAAGAGAGCTGACAGGTTCATCTGCAATAATCACTTTTGGATTAATGGATAAAGCACGAGCTATTGATATACGCTGCCTTTGTCCCCCAGAAAATTCATGAGGATACCTTTCTAAATATTCATAAGGCAGCCCTACCATTTCCATAAGCTGTTTTAATTTTTCCTGTATCTCATCTTTATCTTTTGTAATATGCTGCTTTATGCCGTCACTTAATGCAGATTTAATTGTAAGTTTTGGATTAAGTGTGTTATCAGGGTCTTGAAATACCATCTGCACATTTTTCATATATTCCTGTTTTTCATTTTTTGATAACATAGATATTTCTTTACCATCATAGAGTACTCTGCCTTTATCTGCTTTATATATACTGCACATAAGCCTTGCTATAGTTGTTTTGCCGCTGCCAGATTCTCCAACAATACCAAGCGATGAGCCAGAAGCTACACTTAATGTTACATTATTAAGTGCTGCAAAGTGTCTGCCATTATTAAAAAAACCATTAGATGTATAAAAATACTTGCTTACCTGTTCAAGTGATAAAATATTACTATCCTGCATATTCTTCTAATTCCAGCCTTTTTTCTTCCTTAATCTTATTATAAGAGCCTATTGCTACTAATAAATTACTTATAATTAAAGTAAAAAAGAATAAATTATATATAAATATATTGTCTCTAAAACCTTTATGAAATAAAATATCTATAACAGTGATTAAAACTAAAATAATTGATAACCCAAAGCCTGCTGCAATGTAATGATTGTATCTGTTAACACATATTGCGATTACAACCATTACAGAATATAAAAATACATAAATATACTCAACAGGATATACTCTTAAATCAGTAATAAGCATATTTATTGGAGTAAACAGCAGAACATACACTTCACCAAGGATAACTGATGAAATAATAAACATAGGAAACACATCATTATAATTTTTAAAAAGCAGAAAAAGCCCTAAAAATACATAAAAAGCAATTATATGCCTGAATTGAAAAAATGTTGTCATGATATCAGCATCTATCTGCTCCCCTGCTGTAATATTAAATACAAAAGGTATCAGCCACATAAATACTGAATATATAACCATAACTATTGAAGCATAATATAATATCATATATATATGTTTCAGCTTAATGAAATTAACTATCTCTCTAAAATCATTCCAAAGCATAGCAGCATATCTTGCATCAGACTGATAACTGCCTTTGTTATATGCCACCCTGCTTAAAAATATAAATATAGATATCAGCTCTATAAAAGCATAAAAAGCTATATTTAATGAATGAAAATCATAAACAATCATACCTTTAAATGCAACAGAATCTTCAAGCACAAATAATGCTGATAAGAAAAAGCTGATAATGGAAAGTATTTTTATAATATCTCTGTCAAAAGTAGTAAAATAAAGCATACCAACAAAAAGCATGGCAACAGATACTTGATAATAGTTGATTGTAAAATATACTGCATCATTTGAAATAAAAAGCTGCTCAAAGCCTAAAAAGGCAAACACTATGTTTGTATATATAATAAATAAAATACTGCTTAAGCCCATAAAAGCTGATAAAAACCTGCCTGAAAGCATAAGGGCTGTTCCTTGTATCAAAATGGCTGCACATATAACTATATGCAGTGATACAGAATAACCTACAATAAAAATATAACCGACAGATATAATAACAAAAAAACAGGCTAATAAAGAAAGATAGTCTATAATATATTCTTTTGAATACCATGTAGAATATTTAGCGACAGGGTAATATTCTACACCGCTTTTCTCTAAATAATCAAGCCTGTGAACAGATGGGGCAACTGAAAATACAAAATAAACTGTGCCCATAGCTTTTAATACAAAAACGATAAAATCTATTAGTTTTATTTCATAAAGCCTGTCAACCAGCTCTATATTTCCAAAACCGTAAAAAAAATTACCAAATAAATATACTGATAAAATAATAATTTTCAAAAAACCAGCGGTATAAAATAACGAGATACTGAAAAAAAAGTCAAGAAAAGCCTTTTCAAGTTTATCAAAGATTTTATATTTATTTGGAATAAGGTCTACATAAGAAACATATTCTTTAGCATTTATCAGCCTGCCTGCAAATACCCGCAAAGACATTAATGCAGTAATAACCACACATACATAAAACATAAATTCGGCAGCAGATGATATTACTGGTACAGCAAAACTTATAAGGATTAATACAGAGCCTGTAAAAAACAGTGCAGTAAGATTAGCAGCAAAATAACACCAAAATTCATACCGTGAGAATGGTTTTATTTTGAAGATAAAATATTTAAAAAAATCTTTTGCAACAAGTTTAAATAATATAACCGCATTGAAAAGACTGTGTTTTAAAAAAATTTTTTGTGTGTAATTTTTGGATGCAGTTTCTTTTAAATCAGTAACCAAAAAACACTCTCCTTTTTTTGTGTAGAATTATATATTATATATAAAAATTAAAGCTGCTGCAATATATTATTATTTAAAAATAAGCCTTAATAAACCATATTCTATGAATACTGCTTTATTTTTTTATATGCTCCAGCTGATATTATTATATTAGCAGCTAAAAGTAATACGAAAAATAAATAAAAAATAATAACTGTATTCTTATATGAAAAACTAGAAAAAATACCAATAAGTGATAATATAAAAAGCATTCCTGCTAAAGAATATCCATAAGCCATTATTTTACAATACTTAATAAGACTTATGGATAAAACAAATAATATTGCATTAATTGCTGCATATAAATACTCTACTTTATAAACCATATATTCTGGGAAAAGATTATTTAATGCGGAATATATTATAATATAAAGTTCGCATATTACTACAAAGATAATAAGAAAAATTGAAAACATATCTTTATAACTTCTAAAAAGCAAATACAATCCTAAAAGAATATAAAGTGTAAACATTTTTCTAATATTATGAAGAAAATTTAATATATAACTATCAAATAAATTAACATTTAATATTTGGTTTATGATAGGAGCAATTAAAAGCATTGCACAATATAATGAAAGTAATAAAGATGCATAAAAAATTATCATATAAATATGTTTTAATTCAACTTGATTTATATAATGACCATATTCATTCCATATTTGTTCTTCAGTTATATAGTATCCTTTATTATTAGCAACTCTCACCAGATATATAAAAAATGTAACAAGTCCAACTAATCCATAAAATAATACTGGTATTGTGTGGTTATCATAAACTACAATATTTCTAATTGCAGCATGGTCTTCCCATAAAAATAAAGCAGCTAAAAAACAGCCCAGCACTGTTGCCATTTTCAGCATATCTTTATCAAAAGTAATATGATAAAATAAGCCAATAAAAAGTGTTGCAAGAGAAACTTCATAATAATTCAATATATGCATAACTGTATTTGCATCATAAAAAGTATAAGCCATACCATTAATAAATATAGAAATAAAATAATACACACTATATACTAAATTAACTAATCCAACAAATACAGCAAAATATCTGCTTGAAAATATAAGTGCTGCACTTTCCAATAAAAGAGCTGCACTTACTATAATATGGCATGATAATGTGAAACCAATAATAAGAAGATGACCAACAGAAACAACAGCTAAAATACCAGCTGCTAATGTAAGATAGTCTACCATATAATTTCTTGAAAATAAATTATAATGACTAAAAATATGATAGTATTTAATATTTTTATGTTTCATATATTCAAAACCGCTGCAGGCTGGAAGAATTAATAGAATAACATACATTACAGCAGACATCTGCACGGTAAACACTAAAAAAGTAATTATATTTAAAAGAAGACCATTATTTATTGTGATACTTAATGAACCATAGTCATGAAATAAACGGTATAAGAAATAAATAATAATAATAAAGATATTTATATATCCAGCAACAAAATAAGTTTTTGTATTAATAAAAAACTTTTTAATTAAATTTTCAATAAATGCTGCTTTATGGTGCTTAATATCTGAGTTAATATTACTTAAATACAGCTGAACACTTATAATTCTGCAGGCAAATGCACGCACAGATATATTTAAGGCAAAGACTACATAGCTGTAAAAAATAATATCTGCAAATAATTTAGCTGCAGGAACTAATGTATAAACAAAATAAAGTAAAGATGATAATATGGCAGTTGAGCCAAAAAGAGAAAAAATGAAACACCAAAATTCATATCTTGATAATGGGGATAGGTTATGAAGATAATATTTAAAATAATCTTTTATAAGATACTTATATATAATGACAGAATTTAATATACTGTTTTTCAAAAACTGCTTTTGAGTATTTACATCGGAAAACAATGTATTTATACTGTCGCTCATATCTCCCCTCTATCATTTTTTCACAGCTGTTTTTATCATATATAAAGTTACCTTATAATGCAATATGTTCTTGCAAAAATCTTATTTTTATATATAGTAAAAAAATTATTTTTAATCTAATAAATGAGGGTGTAGCTGTGTCATTAAAAGAGTTTGCAAAAAACAACATAGTTGTCTTTGACGGTGCTATGGGAACATCTATCCAGAAAATAAATATTAGTGAAGATAAATGGCAGGGTAAAAATGGCTGTAACGAGTTTTTATGCATTTCATATCCTGAAGTGATATATGATATACATAAAGGTTATTTTGACGCTGGTGCGAATGTTGCTGTTACAAATACATTTGGTGCTATTAAATCAGTTTTAGCAGAATATGGCTTAGAAGATAAAGTTGTTGAAATAAACAGAGCGGCAGTAGATATTGCAAGGCGTGCTGCAGAAGGTAAAGAAAATACTTTTGTTTCTTTATCTATGGGCCCTGGAACAAAACTTGCAAGTTTGGGACATACTACTTACCAGTCACTTTATGAGCAGTATTTAGAACAGGCAGAATGTGTTGATGTAGATTTATATAATATAGAAACTGCTCAGGATATTTTACAGTTAAAAGCAGCTGTTAATGCCTGTAGAGAAGCAAACAGGCGTAAAAATACTGATACACCTATACTTGTATCATTTACTGTTGAAAATAACTATACTCTTTTAACAGGTTCAGATATTTCTGCAATATCTGCAGTTATGGCAGGTATGCCTTTATTTGCTCTTGGTCTTAACTGTGCAATGGGTCCAGATATGATGGAACCAGCTATTGCCTCACTTGCTAATATATGGCAGGGCAGAATATATATTTCTCCAAATGCGGGTATGCCGGAAACTATTGACGGCAAAACTATATACCCTATGAATGATGAAAAATTTACTGCCATTATGAAAAACATAATGGAAAAATATCCTGTATCTATGGCAGGGGGCTGCTGTGGAACAGATAAAACTCACATAAAAATGTTAAGTGAAATGGCAAAAGGAAGAAAAGTTCCTGAAAGAGATGAAAACGCATATTTTGGAGAAGCTGCAAGTCTTTTTACAGCTGTATCATTAGAGCAGAATCCAAAACCTGCTATGATTGGAGAAAGAGCAAATGCTACAGGCTCAAAAGCATTTAGAGAAATGCTTTTAGCAGAAGATATTGACGGTATTACTGCAATATGCAAAAATCAGGAAGATGCTGCCCATTTTATAGATTTATCACTTGCTTATGCTGGCAGAAATGAAATAGATGACTATAAAAATATAGTACCTGTTTTAAATTCGCTGCTTTTAGCTCCACTTGTAATAGATTCTACTGACCCGGAAACTGTAAAAGCAAGCCTTGAAAGATATTCAGGCAAGCCTATTATAAATTCTGTAAATTTTGAAGACGGCGGAATAAAACTTCATAAAATGCTTGAAGTGGTAAAAGAGCACCCTGCATGTGTTGTTGCTTTAACTATTGATGAAGAAGGAATGGCAACTACAGCTGATAAAAAATTCCAGATAGCTGCACGGCTTTATGACACATGGGTAAATGAATATCACTTTAGAGCAGAAGACTTAATTATAGATGCTCTTACATTTTCTATTGGCTCAGGGGATGAAACATTAACTACTGCTGCCATTGAAACATTAGAGGCTATTAAAATGATTAAAGAAAATTTAAAAGGGGTAAAAACTACTCTCGGTGTAAGTAATGTATCCTTTGGCTTATCCCCTGCTTCAAGGCAGATATTAAACTCTGTATTTTTAAATGAAGCAGTAAAAGCTGGGCTTGATACAGCTATAGTTCATGCATCTAAATTAACACCTATTGCAAGTATGTCTCAAGTTGATGTAGATTACTGCCTTGATTTAATATATGCAAGAGAAAACGCTCTGCCTAACTTTATAGAGCATTTTGCAAATGCAAAAGTAGAAGCAGAAGAAATAGATAAAGATTTACCACCTTATGAAATGCTGCCGTTAAAAATTATTAAAGGCGATAAAACTGAACTTGATACTATCATATCATCTCTTTTAGAAAACCATAAGGCAGAAGATATTATTAACAATATACTTTTCCCTGCAATGCAGCAGGTTGGCGATATGTTTGGTGAAGGAAAAATGCTTTTACCTTTCGTATTAAAATCTGCAGAAACTATGAAAGCAGCAGTATCTATACTAGAGCCACACCTTGAAAAACAGGAAGGTGCATCAAAAGGTGAAATAGTTATTGCAACAGTAGCAGGCGATGTTCATGATATTGGTAAAAATTTAGTAGATATTATTATGAGCAATAACGGCTTTAATGTACATAATCTTGGAATAAAAGTTCCTGTTGCTGATATGATACAAAAAGCAAAAGAAGTAGGTGCTCAGGCTATCGGTATGAGCGGCCTGCTTGTAAAATCTACTCTTATCATGAAAGAAAATATTGAAGAAATAGCAAAAGAACTGCCTGATATTAAAATTATGCTGGGCGGTGCTGCATTAACTAATAAATTTGTAAACGAAAGCTGTGCCCCTATTATGCCTGATAAAGTTTTCTACTGCAAAGATGCTTTTGATAATATTTCTGCAATGGACGGCTCTAAAAAAGCAGCAGCAGGTATGAAAGCTGAAAAACCTGTTATAGAAATAATAGAAGAATTTGATGTAAAAAAAGAAGAACGGGCAGATATAAGAAAACTAGATATTAAAGAGATACCTGTACCGCCATTTTACGGCACTAAAGTTATAAGTGCTGATATTTATGATGTATATAAATATCTTAATAAAAACTTTTTATTCTCAAATATATGGGGTTATAAAAAGAAAGATTTAAGCTGTGAAGAATATGAATTTTTAATTAATGAAACAGTTATTCCAGAGCTTAAAGGCTTATTTAAAGATATTACCAGCAAAAAAGCAGTGGAAGCAAAAGCAATATATGGATATTTTAAATGCAGAAGTATAAATAACTCTATTGAAGTTTATGCTAAAGATGATGCACTACTTCACACATTTAATTTTCCAGACAGTAAAGCTGTTCCAAAATACAGTCTTGCTGATTACATATCAAGCAGTGAAGAGGGATATGATGTACTTCCTATGCAGATTGTAACATTAGGGGAAAAACCAGCCCAGTATTGTGCAGAACTTTTTAAAAATAATGATTATAAAAACTACTATATGGCTCATGGTCTTTTTACTGAGCTTACTGAAAGTCTGGCAGAATATACTCACAGAATTATCAGAAAAGAATTAAACCTTATTGATAAAAACAGTGATACTCCAGAAAATGCAGTTGCAGGAAAATACAGAAGTAAACGCTTCAGCTTTGGATATCCGCTTTGCCCAGATATTGAAAATAATACTGTTATTGCAAATATGCTGCAAAGCGAAAGAATTGGTGTAACATTAAGCCAGTCTAATCAGATGCATCCAGAATATTCTACCTCTGCTTTTATTATACACCATCCAGATATTAAATATTGATTATAATAAAGTGCCGAAAATATTCGGCACTTTTCACCTTGTCAAAAAATAATTTTTTTTATAAATATTTTCCCAGCCTGATAATATTTTTTCAGATACTTTTTTATTACTTTTCTAAATTAATACACTTTTCATGTTTTTTCGGACTTTTTATACCTTTATGGACTTTTTTGCATTTATTGGACAGGGTTATTTTCTATATATGCTAATATCTGCTATCAACGGAGGATAATATGAAACTATATTCATGGAATACACAAAAAATATCTATAAATGACAATGGAAAAATCAAAACAATATCACCATTCTTCTTAGTAAGTGATGATAAAGCACATCTTTTTGATAGCAGCAGTTATACCGATTTAGGTGCTGTTTTCAATATTGATGAATTAAAAATAATATCATCAAATATAGAAATGGTTACAAATGATATAAAAGATATTATAGCTGAAAAAACTGATAATCTAATAAATATGCAGGAAACTATTGAAAATTCATTAAACCAGCTTGCAGCAGTTCAAAATACTATGCAGGAAATAGAAAACTTAAAAAATGAATATGTAAAAATCATTAATAAGGCAGAAGAATATAAAAAATCTATACAAAAAGAAACTGAAAAATATATGGAACAGCTTTCCCTGTTTCAAAACGATACTGATAATAAAATAAAAGAGGCAGAATATTCTTTTAATAAAGCTCAAGTAAATATATCTGACCTTATGGAGCAGGCAGAAAACAAGGTGGCAGCAAAATATATGGCTGTCCGCTTAAATATGGATAATATTTATAATAAATACATTAATGCAGTATCTGCTAAAACAGATGAAAGTAAAAAATATGCAGAAATAAGTAAGAAATGGGCATGCAGTCCTGTAAATGTGCCTGTAGAAAATGGCAGCTATTCTGCACTTCATTATGCTGCATTACTTAAAAATCAGGGAGCAGCAAATGAGTAATACATCTTATATATCAGTAGAAGTATCAAAAAACACATCTGAAAACAGAACAACTCCTATATATGTGCAGGAAAAAGGAAGTCTTTCTCTTGATAATATATTATCTGAAAAGCCTGCTGATTTTAATGGGCAGATAGATATATCATGGCTTACGGATGCACTTAATCAAAAAGCATGTGAAATAAAATATGCTCCATGGGACGCTTTATATATGCCACAGGGTTTATGGGTATCTTCTGCTTACGGCAGCAATACTATTATTGCAGTATCAGCTGATGGTAAAATATGCTTATCCCATGATTACGGCACAAATTGGGAAGAAAAACAGATAAACGATAACTTAACTGCTGCTTCATACGGTAATGGTGTATTTATACTGCTTTCTAATACTGGAAAATGCTTTAAAAGCACAGATAAAGGTATATCCTGGGAAGAAAGCATAATAGATGAAGATAATTTTTCATGTATTACATATAACAATAATAAATTTATTGCAGGTACATCTTCAGGCAGAATATATGTTTCAGAAGACTATGGGCAAAACTGGCAAAAGGTGTGCGAATATAATAATATGCAGATTTCAAAAATAACATATTCATCATCAAACATTATAATGGCAGTTGCAGTTTCTGGCAGTCCCCTTTCAATCTACAGTATAGATGACGGCTCATCATGGAATGAAATAGAGATGCCCTCATCATCATGGATATCATTAACTTATGGCAAAGATAGATTTATGGCTTGTGCTTATGATGGGGACATAAGGCTTGCTTACTGTCTTGAAAAGGATATTATTAGCAGCAATCCTGTGTGGAAAAATACAGCTTTAAGCTATAATGAACCATGGAAAGATATATGTTATGGAGCAAATGTATATACTCTTGTCTCATCAAATGGTGTTACTCTTGCAAGCAGTGACGGTATAAGGTGGATAAAAACACCATGTCCTTATGGAGCATGGAATAATATTTTAAGAACAGATTATTTTTTTATGACATTTTCAGCAGATAATGAGGCAAATCACTTAAATGCAATCCGTTCATCAAATGGCGGACTTGCTGGAATTATGTTTGCAACTTTAAATGAAATTATACATGATGAAAATGTAGATAAAGCAGTTAACCCGCAGACTTTAAAAGATTATCTTGCATACAGAACTGGCAAAAATACCTCTCAATATCCAGTTTACAGTGATGATTTACTTATTGAATGCACTTCACTTGATACAAGACAGATTAAAATTACAAATATAGACAGCAAAAGCACGATTAATGATTATAACGATATTAAAACACCAGGAATATATATAATAGAAAAAACTCTTAATAACGGTCCTGATTTACAAACAGGATATATGCTTGTACAGGCAGAAAATAATAAAATACATCAATTTTTAAGCCCTGATTATTTATTTACATCAGGTTATATGCGCCAGTTCAGTAATAACTTATGGAGCAGCTGGCAGAAAAAAATGATAAAACAGGAAAATATAGAAAGCCTTGATTTATCTAATAATAATATAACAGTATCATCTAATTCATCATATTCTGATATAACAAACATTATAGCAGAAGAAAATGGAAGTATCAAAAAAATAAGTAAAAATGAAGTAGATGAAGAAATAAATAATAAAGTAAAAGATGCATTCAACCTTATGGCTGGAAATAATGTTTACTGGAACAAAACAGCAGATTATAAATTAGGTGCTGCCGTTTTAGGAAGTGATAATGCACTGTACTACTGCATAAAAGCAAATGGCTCAGCAAGTCCTCAAAACCCAGTGTCCGCATCTTCATACTGGCTTAAAATTATAAACAGTAATGGAAAAATCAATGCAGATAATTTAAGTGTGTCATTAGGTACACTTGCTCTGCTTAATAATATTGCACTTACTAATAATGCCATAACTGGAATACTGCCCATAAGTAAAGGAGGCACAGGAAGAACAAATGGAATGTCAAATGGTATTGCAGATAATACTATAATTACAGAAAATAACTGGCAGACTGCAGAGCAAAGAGGGTTAGGTGTTTTATACTGGCAGACTACAGATATTGCCAGCAAAAAGCTGCCTTATACTGCAGGAGCAATGATAAGAAATTATTTTGTAAGCAACCTTAAAAGTGCTTTAGCTTTTGATTTAGGTAATGCTTATGTATCTATTTTTGATTTTAAGCAAAATAGGTGGAAACAAATTGCATTTAATGATGATGTTGTAAATAAAATGCCAAAAGTATCAAAAAATAATGGAATAGGATATTTACAGCAAATTGCAGGACAAGGAGTTCAAGTAACTTACAGGCTTCCTTCTGATGGCACTTATTTCTACTTTCTTACCTGCACAAATGACTATAATAACTATAATGCTGTAGATAATAAGGCAGGAATTGCAGAAGGTGGAAGTGAAATAATTTCTGCATCTATGAATAAAAAAACTTTTGGGGGATTTATATGGAGAATACAGTAGAATATAATGAAAATAAAAAATTATTTTTAAACTCTATTTCAAATATTAAGAAAAAAAATGACGGCTCTTTTATTGTTAATTATAACAATATGCCTTACCATATTTCTAACAGTGATGAAATGCTGGAAAAATATAACTGGCTCACTGAATATATAGAAAAATATCCAGAACAGGCAGAAGATTATATAGAAAAACAATATATACCTTCTGCAGAAGAAAAAGTTGAACATATAAGAAATAAACGAAACAGCCTTTTAAATGAAGCCGATATTATACTTATGAAATATCAGGAACAGGTATCCCTTAATATAATACAGGTAAACGATGAATATTATAATGCACTTTTACAGTATAAGCAAAACTTAAGAGATATTACAAAGCAAATTGATTTTCCTGAAAATATAATATGGCCTTTAATGCCAGAATATATTTAATTATGCAGTTTTATAACCTATCAGTTTAGGCAGAGCCTGCAAAATATATAATATTTTTTTATGAATTGGAAGGGAGTGTAAAAGCTCTTTTCCTTTGCTTTCTGCCCTGCCAAAAGTATCTATAAGCCATTTATTTTCTTTATGCATTTTGCCTATTGCTTTTCCTCGTGCATATTCATTTTTTAAAGAATATGGATGACTGTGGTATATTTTTGCTTCAGCATTATAATAAACTTTTTTTCCCATTAATATAATTTTCGCAGCTGCAAGCATATCTTCAGCAAAATCAGTTTTTGGAAAGCCGCCAGCAGCAAGTAAATCTTTTATCTTATATGCAGCAAAGCTGTCTGAACAAAATGCAGTAGATATGCCGTATTTTACAATATCGTCTTTTGATTTTATAATAGAATGGGGAGGATAATTAAAATGTCTGCTTATTTTTTCTATAAAAGATGAAGTGTTATCCGTCAGCTGCCTGCCGTAAGTAATAGATACATTGTCATGATTAAATGATGAAAGCAGTGTTTCTAATGTATTATTATCTTTTAATAAAATATCCTGTGTCATAAATACTGCATAGTCATAGTTTTTATTATTATCTATTCCCTGCTGCCTTGTTAAGCCGTGATTAAAGCTGCCTTTATCTATAATAGTAATATCACAGCCGTATTTTCTGCATATCTCTACTGTATTATCAGTAGATGATGAATCAATTATACATATTTTTGCAGGTACAACACTCTGCTCTTTAATTGATTGTAAAAGCCTTTCAATAGTGTTACAGCCATTATATGTGGGGATAATTATTATAAATGACATAGGTAATCTATCTAATTACTTAGTTTAATAATCACTGTATTGTCAATTAATTTAACACAGTCATTATCTGGATATGATGGCATATCTTTTACCTTTTTCATCATATCATCTGTCATATTACCTATTTGTATATTCATAGGAAATCCTTGAAGTTTTAAAAATGAAAGTATTCTATAACTGTTGCCACCATCCCATGAAAAAAATGATGCACTAAATACATCTTTACCATTTATTAATGGATTTTTATGGGTATAATTTACTGCACCTGTAAAATTTATTTTATATTTACCATTAACTATTTCTGGATATTTATTATATATTTTGCTTATTATATTATTTGCAGTTATTTCATCCTGTTTATATGTCATATAATAACTTATTTGATATTTTACAATATTAGTTGTATGAAAACATATTATAAAAATTGATAAAATAATAATAAAATATTTTAATTTATTATTAAAACAATATATAAGCAGTAAAATAAATGCAGGATAAAAAGCAACAGCTAATTTTGCTCTTACAGGTAAAGCAGTGCCAAAAACTATATTTAAAGAAAAAATAGAAAGCAACCAGAAAAGCATTAGAATAATAAATTTAATATTCTCTTTATATGTTTTATAATTCTTTATATTATGCAGTATATAAATTATTACAATAACTGTGATTATAATATTTGCAGTATGACTGCCTTGAAAACCATTACTTGATAAAACACGCCATATATTTGTTAAGGCATTTCCTAACCCTTCTATTATTCCCTGCCTGTATCCAATAAAATCGCTGTGATAAGCACCTAAAGTTTTGTTTGTAAATACAATAGTTATATAATAAATAATAATCGGTATAAGAAGTATTATAGTTGATTTAATAATATGTTTTATGGATTTTTTGATATTTTTATCATTAATATAATCAAGAATAACATTTATCATCATAACTGATAAAAAAACTGCTATATTTGCTTGATATGATGATATACCGATAAACAGCAATACTACTGCTGCAAAATATAATAAAATATTATTTTTTTCTATAAGCCTGTATGCAATAACAACTAATAAAAGCCCGATAAAATTATAAGCTGATTGAAAATAAAAATACTGCAAAAATGCAAAATTTGGATAAGTTACAAATAATAATACAAATAATAATTTAGCACTGTTTTGCAGATTATGCCTTGAAACAGTTAAAAGTCCAGCTAGAGTAAGAGCAAATATGCCAATAATCTGTGATACTATATGATATCTTGCAAACGGTAGTATATAATATAATATCCATGAACCGTAACGCTGAGTATCATAGTATAATTGTGGACCGTCTGCTAGTGTATATGTTTCAGAATCTATCCCAAACTTAATTGTAAAAATATCAACAGCATTTATCACTAAAGCCACAAAAAAACTAATTAATATTATATTTTTATTTTCTAAAATAAAATTATATAATTTTTCAGCATATTTACTACTATTTGACATATTTTTAAAAATATTTTTCATTTTTATCTCCCATTCCAAATATAATAACTTTAAAAATATGTGTTACCGGCAAGAATTCTGTGCATATAATCATATCCATAAACTGCATGTATTACAAATAATATATAGCATACTATCAGCCATATTTTTTTAAAGTACCCCCCCCCTTCTTGCCATAATTTAGACGAATATTTCACAAGATATTCTATTGTTACTAAAAACAATAAAAACATAGCTGCATAAGCACCCCATATCCAGTTACCATGATACTGTCTCCAGCCAAGCTCTACTATCAGCACAGCTCCAAGCAGTGCTGTTACAGCAAATATCCATACATAAGTATAATTTCCCATTTTTTTAATATGTTCCCACAATAATGGCAGAGCAGCTAGTGGAAATAAAAAACTTTGAATAACTGTAGATAAAAACACCAGAATAGTTGGATAATGATGTATATTATAATGAAAATTCATATATATAAATGGCCTTATAGCAAGAGCCTCACCAGTTCTATCTGGAAACATTATTTTTGTCTGTATAATTAAAATAAATAATGTTGGTATAATGGTCAGTGATAAATAAAGCAGCTGTTTAAATAAACTTTTATCTTTGAAATACCATATAATAATCATAACAGCAAGTGCAGGATACATTACAAATACTAAATTAGGCTTTATCCATGCACCTATCATTGCTGCTAAAGAAAAAATAATAAATTCTGAATATGGTATTTTTTGCTTTTGATTAATTTTTTCTGCAATAGATTGAAAAAGAAACATCATGATTAAACTTGTTAATTTAAGGGCAATTAAACTTGAATTATGCCATACTCCTGACATATATAACCCAACATGTCTATTAGGGCTAAGTGGAAGAATATATACTGCTGCTTCAATATATGCAAAAAGAGCAAGAATAAAACATAAAGAATAATTATTTAAATTTGTATTTTTATATAAATATTTACCAGAAAGATATATTGTAATGCCTATTATAATTAATATACATACAGCAATACTGACTTGATGTGGAAATATTTTATACAGTATGCCAAAAAATATGTATAAAAGACTATACCGTTCATGTCCTGTTATAGACATATGAATATGTGAAGGTAAATCACTATATACCCAGACTTTCACCTTAAATTCATCTATCTGGTATATAATTATCTGAGAAATTATCTCTATGCTGTAAAAAAACAATAATGCAGTAAAAAAATAATAAATGTACCTTTTTATTTTCTCCTGATTAGTATAATTCATAGTATATGCACTCCCAGCGATTTTATAAACTTTTAAAAACAATAAACCTTTGAGCTAAATAATTAAGCCCTGTAAATAAAACCATACCAATAAACATTGCAGTATTTTCCTGTACACTAACAGAATAGCTGCTTAATAAATACATTGTAAATGGCTTTGCAGCTCCATATGCAATAAAAAAGCAGACTGCAATATTTATAATGAAATAAACAACCTCTCTTAAAGAAAAAGCATTGCTTTTGAATGTGAAATATTTATTTAAGAAAAAACTGACTACACTTCCCACAACATAATTCATAATAGAAGATATCCAGTAAGAACAGTTAAAAATATTGTATAGTGCAAACATTACACCTGCACCAACTGCTGTATTTATGATACCTGCTATTATGAATTTTAAAAATGTTTTATCATAAAATATTTTAATTAACTGCATTTACTTTTCATCACCACTGTATTTTTCTACAAAATAAAGCGGTCTGTTTTTTACTTCATCAAAAATTCTGCCTAAATATTCACCTATTACACCAAGTGATAAAAGCTGAATACCTCCTAAAAATATTATAATTGATAATAATGTAGGATAACCACGAACAGGTTCTCCAAAAAGTAAAGTTTTTAAAACTAAAAAAACAATATAAATAAACCCAACAGCTGCAACAATTATTCCTAAAAATGAGCTTAATCTAAGTGGAAATGTAGAAAAAGATGTAAGACCTTCTATTGCAAGGTTAAAAAGATTAAAATAATTCCATTTAGATTTACCTGCAAATCTTTTAACAGGTTCATACATAAATTCTTTTTTATTAAAGCCTATTAATGCAAACAACCCTTTAGTATATCTTCTCTGTTCTTTATACTGTTTTAATGCATCCACTGCTCTGCGGCTTAAAAGTCTAAAATCACTTGTATTTTTTAAAATATCAACACGAGTTAATGACTGTAATGCTTTATAATATATCTTTGTTCCTAATCTTTTGAAAAAACTTTCATCATTTCTTGATTTTCTTCTTCCATATACATCATCATAGCCTTCTTCATAATAAGTAAGCATTTCTGGAATGTATTCTGGGGGAATTTGCAAATCTGCATCTAAAATAACAACAACATCACCTTTCACATAATCAAACCCTGCAGCCATTGCTATTTCTTTACCGTAGTTTCTAGCTAAATTCACATACTGCACATGGTCATCTTTTGCATTTAAATCACGCAATATCTCTAAAGTTTTATCTTTTGAACCGTCATTTATTATAAGTATTTCATAATCATACTTTTCAAGTTTTGATAAAACATTACTTACTCTCTTATAAAGTTCATGTAAACATTCTTCTTCATTATAAGCAGGAATTAGAGCAGATATAAGCTGTTTTTTCATAAATAAACTATCCTCCTTTATAAAAATGTTTATCCAATAATTCTTGCTACTGCCATAGCAGCTGAAACTGCACTACCTGGTTTTGCAAGCAATGCTCCATTTGAAAGCATATATTCTTCTATATTTTTGTTTTTACTTAAAAGAACAACTGGTTTTTTAGATATATTTGATATAATAGATGTAAGTCTTATATCTTTATCAAATGCAACAATTACAGCCTTTGCTTTTGAAAGATAGTTCTTTACAACCTGAATAGATACTGTTTCATATTTTGATATAAAGCATATTTCTACCTGCATACCTAAAATATTAAATACAGCTTCCAGCTCTTTTATCATTTTATCATCATGAGCAAGAGAAGTAACCACTACCACTGTTTTATCATATTTTACTGTCTGCTCTTTTTCTATATATGTGATTATTCCAGCATCGTATAAAAACATACACTTATTAAATTTTGGAGCAAGCTCTCTCATAATATGTTCTTCAATACCAGTTAATATGAAATTATTATATTTTTTATGCATCTGATGAATAAGCAGTTCTATATAATGGGCATCTTTGCCGTTACATTCTACCATTTCATCAAAAGGGCAGCCAAGTTTCTGCCATACTGTTAAGCTGTCATTATCTTCTGCTGAATAAAAATTCTGCTCTATTTCATTAACAGCACTTTCTATTGAAATTGTGCCAAGCCTTAATTTTACTAATAAATCTTCTAATTCATTTTTATCCAGCATACTAATTCTCCATACTCTTAATTTACTTTATTTAAGGCAGCAATATATATTTCCATAGAGCCCTGCCTTGTTGCATCAGGTTTTATAATTCTTACATCTTTAAAATCTTTTTTAAGCCTTTCTACCAAACCTTTTCGGCCTTCCCCTTCAAAAAGTTTAAACAAAAATGAGCCGCCTTTCTTTAATGTTTTCATTGTAAAAGCATATACTTTCTCTACAAGCTCTAAAGAATTAGTATGGTCCGCATCTCTAATACCTATTGTATGGGGTGCAATATCAGAAATAACAGCATCATATAACGGGCATATTTCAAGCACTTGATTTAATATTTCATCAGTTGTAAAATCACCTGCTATGCTTACAAAATTCTTTTTGTTTATACCAGTAATTTCATTTAAATCAACACCAACTACAAATCCTTTATCGCCAGCTATCTCTAAAGCAACCTGGCTCCAGCCGCCAGGGGCAGCACCACAGTCCAGCACTTTATAGCCGCTTTTAATAATCTTATATTTTGTATTTAATTCTTTTAACTTATAAGCTGCACGGGATTTGTAGCCTTCCTGTTTTGCTTTTTTATAATAACTGTCTTTTCTGTTATATACTGCCATTAATTTATCCTGATATTTAATTTGTTTATAAATATTTTTTATTTATACTATTTTAATGTTTATAACCTGTAATTTTTAGTTTATATCTGTCAAAAATACCACTGTTATTTTGCTGTATTTCTATATGTACTCCATAAAGCTGTTCCATATTATCAATAGATTCTCTTTCATGCTCTAATATTAAATCTGCCACATCTACATTAGCTTCTATTAATATATTTGCACCTTTATGATGAGCTGCAAGCTGAGTAAGCTGGCGCATTATCTCATAACATACTGTTATTTTAGACTTAATTACACCTCTGCCTTCACAGTACGGGCAAGGCTCACTGATTATGCGAGTTACACTGTCTCGCACTCTTTTTCTTGTAATTTCCACAAGCCCAAGTGGCGATATATTAACAACAGATGTTTTTGCCCTGTCTTCTTTTAAATACTGCTCTAAAGTGGTAAGAACTTTCTCTCTGTCTTCCACTCTTTCCATATCTATAAAATCTACAATAATAATACCGCCAATATTTCGCATTTTTAACTGGTGTGCAATTTCTTTTGATGCTTCTAAGTTTGTTTTAAGTATTGTATCATCAAAATTATGACGCCCTACATATTTACCAGTATTTACATCTATTACTGTTAATGCTTCCGCCTGGTCTATAACAATAGAACCGCCAGAACGAAGCCATACTTTTTTATCAAGAAGTCTGTTTACTTCTATTTCCACATTATATAAATCAAAAAGCGGTTCGTCCCCTTGATAATATTCTATTTTCAAATCAAGATTAGATAAATGGTTAACAAAAAATTCCTGCATTTTATCATAATCTTCTTTATTATCTATTAATATTCTAGTAGTATCTGCAGTAACAACATCGCGAAGAATTTTATAAATTAAGTTATGGTCTTCATATAAGAGAGATGGTGCAGTAGATGAGTGTGTAACAGCTTCTACACCTGCCCACACACCTTTAATATATTCTAAATCTGCCTTCAATTCTTCTAAACTTAAGCCATCACTTACTGTTCTTGCAATAAGTCCCATACCTTCTGGACGAAGCTGAACTAATATATCTTTTAACCGCTCTCTTTCTGCTTCATTTTCTATTTTTCTTGATACACCAATATGTTCATAGCCTGGCATCAATACAAGGTATCTGCCGGGGATTGTTAAGTGAGTAGTAAGCCTTGCTCCTTTTGCTGCGATTGCATCTTTTGCAACCTGCACAATTATTTCCTGCCCTTCAGTTAATATTTCTGCAATAGGTGCATAATGCTGCTGTTCTGAATGAATTTCTTCACTTACTCTTGTTTCGCTGTTTTCTTTATCGTAATTTTCATTTGCTTCGCTGTCATCTTCTGGCATACTTTCTTCATAGCTTAATTCATCACTGCTGCCAGTATAAATATCTGCAATATGCAAAAAAGCTGCCCTTTGCAGACCAATCTCTACAAAAGCAGACTGCATTCCAGGTAGAACTTTCACTACCTTTCCTTTATATATGTTGCCTGCTGCACTTTTTTTATTAACTCTTTCTATAAAAATTTCTGATACATTACCGCCTGTTAATACAGCAGCACGCACTTCTCGTATTCCTGAATTTATGAGTATTTCTTTAGACATATAAACTCCTATTAAAAAATCCATCCTTGGATTTTTTAAACCACGCTCTGCCAAAACAAGTTTGGCTATCGCTCTCGCAAGCGACGCCACATCCTGTGGCTTCAACTCCTATTAAAAAATCCTATCCAGCTGCGCATTTCTTTTTCCTGCCTATTCGTCGGGAAATGCTTGCGTCACTTTGTTCCCCTTGGATTTTTTAAACCACGCTCTGCCAAAATCAATAGTTCACTAGGATAAATCACATTACCTGATAATTTTTAAGTTATGATAAATCAACCCTGTTTTCCAATGCTCGTAAAACAGTTATTTCATCTGCATATTCTAAATGAGAGCCAATAGGAATACCGCTTGCAAGTTTTGTAACTTTTAAATTAGGTACATTTTGAAGTATTTTTCCTATGTATGATGCAGTAGTCTCACCGTCCGCATCTGGATTAGTGGCAATAATAACTTCTTTTATATGAAGTTTTTCCACTCTTTCAATTAATTTATTAAAACTTAAATCTGACGGACCAATACCATCAAGTGGCGATATTTTTCCGCCTAAAACATGATACAGCCCATTAAACCTGCCTGTATTTTCTATAAAAAATACATCTTTTGCTTCTTCAACTATACATATTATATCTTTATTTCTGTGTTCATCACTGCATACTTTGCATATATCACCTTCTGCAATAGAGCCGCACTCTTTACAGAATTTAATATTATCTTTCAGCTTTCTAATAGCATCAGAAAGTTTATATGCCTGTTCCGGCTTTATTTTTAATATATGCAGTGCAAGGCGGACAGCTGTTTTCCTGCCCACCCCTGGAAGTCTTGAAAGTTCATGAACACAGTCATCAAAGACTTGAATATTCTGCATTATAAACTATATCCTTAATTAAAACATTCCTGGAATATTTAATCCGCCAGTAATACCTTGAAGTTTATCCTGCATAAGCTGCTGTGCTTTTTTCATACCTTCATTAACTGCTGCCACAATTAAATCCTGCAGCATTTCCACATCATCTGGATTAACAACATCTTTTTCTATTACTACTTCTAAAAGTTCCTGTTTACCGTTTACTTTAACAGATACCATACCGCCGCCGGCACTTGCTTCTACCACTTGAGCTGCTGCCTCTGCCTGAGCTTCCTCCATTTTCTTCTGCATTTTTTGTGCCTGACGCATAATCTGCTGCATATTCATAATATTCACCTCATATTCTTTATATATTAATTCTTTTCTATATTAATTATTCTACCGCCTAATTCTTTTTCTGCCATTTTTAAAAATTCATTATCTTTTACTTCTTCTTTCATTTTCTGCACAGCAAAACTTTCTATTTTATGGGACTGCACTCTTTTTACTGATGTTCCAGTACTTTCTGCTGTACTTACATTTCCTTTTAAATCAGGGCTTTTTTTTTCCGCCCCCTCGTCTATATCAGCTTTTTTTTTACTGTCCCCTATATTATTATCAAGTGTAATATCTATCTTTGTATGCTTTTCGCTTACCATAAAAACAATATTCTCAAAAATATCTTTTGAGTTGCCTGTTTTTAACTGAGTAAACTGAAATTTACGCTCAAGAGGAAAACTGATAGCCAAATGTTCTGCAGTGTCTTCTATCAGCTTTGCATGCTGAAGCATTGCATAAATCATAGGATTTTTTGATGAAGCGATATTTAATACTCTTGTCCATATACCTTCTTCACTGCCCTTAAGCACTGGCACAGGCTCTGTATCTTTTTCTACTTCCTTTGCCGTATCTGCAATTTTTTCAGATATTTCAGGCTTTACTGTTTCCTCTCTGGCTGGTTCTTGTTTTACTGGTATTGCTGCACTTTCTGTTACTTTATTTACTGGTGCAGATACTGCCTTTTTCACTGAAGCAGCAACAGGGCTGCTGTTATCTAATATATTAATAATAGATGATATATTTGCTGCCTTAATAACTGCAAATTCAAAAACATATCTTGCAAAATCAGAATATTTTAAATCATTTATCAGCTTTGTAAGGATTTGAAATAAGCTGTAAAGTTTTGCTTTTTCAGCATATGCTTTTAATGATGAATAATATTCTTCCTCTCTGCTTGTAAAATCACTGCCTGGCAGTTTATTTGATACAACATAAATCATCATATTTCTACAGTGTTCTATAAGACACTCTGTCATATATTTATAATCTATGCCTTTTTCATCTACAGTTTTTACTAAATCTGGCAGTTTTTCAGTTTCTTCTTTTAAAATTGCACTAAAAATATCATTAGATAAGTAAGAATCAGTTATCCCTAAAAGATATGATGTATTTTCTAATGTTATTTTACCACCACCGTAAGCTATTACCTGGTCTAAAAGAGAAAGTGCATCTCTCATACACCCGTCAGAATTACGGATAATATAATTTAATGCATCATTTTCATATTCTATATTTTCTTTTCCAAGTATGCTTTTTAAATTAGAGTTCATTTCTTCATATGATATTTTTTTAAACTCATATCTCTGGCATCTGGAAAGTATAGTTACAGGTATTTTATGCTGGTCAGTTGTAGCAAATATAAATATAACATACTCAGGTGGTTCTTCTAATGTTTTTAAAAGTGCATTAAAAGCCTGTTCTGTTAACATGTGAACTTCATCCACTATTATAATCTTATATTTGCTTTTAACAGGAACAAATTTTACTGCTTCCCTTAATGAACGGATTTCCTCTACACCTCTATTTGATGCACCATCTATTTCTATTACATCAAGAGATGTGCCGCCTGTAATTTCAAGACAGTTGTCACATTCCCCGCATGGGGCAGCCTGAACTGGATTCTGGCAGTTTAATGCTTTTGCAAAAATACGGGCAGTAGATGTTTTACCTACACCTCTAGGACCAGTAAAAAGATATGCATGTGTTACTCTGCCCATGTTTATTGCATTCTGCAGAGTAGAAGTAATAAAATCCTGGGATAATACTTCTGAAAATGTCTGCGGCCTGTACTTTCGGGCAAGTGCTAAATATGACATTAAAACCTCATTTTTACCATATACATTTATAAGAAATAAATATGGCTGTGTACTGAAAAATAATACATATATTATTTTAAAGCATAAAACTCTGCCGATAAATTAAATCAATACTTATAAATCGTCAAGTAAATATTACTACTGATTTATCATTCTTTGTGCAGGGTATGCAAAATTAATACCCTCACTAGCAAAAAGGTCAAGTATTGCAAAATTTACAGCCTGCACACCACGAGTATATTCTGTATAATCATTTGTATTTATAAAATATACAAGTTCAAAATCAAGACTTGATGTATTAAATGCAGAAAAATGCACCCTTGCAAATTCAGCCTCTTTTACAGTCCTGACTGCCTGTTCTAAAAGCTCCGGTATTCTATGAACAAGTTCTACACTTGTTTCATATTCTACACCTATTATAGAAACATTTCTTCTTTTTGTGGCAAGTTCGTAGTTATGAATAATTG
This sequence comes from uncultured Mucispirillum sp., assembly GCA_944324465.1. GTDB lineage: Bacteria > Chrysiogenota > Deferribacteres > Deferribacterales > Mucispirillaceae > Mucispirillum. Next base: position 65,201 of record CALUWI010000012.1, read on the forward strand.
TTTTTGTAAGGTCAGTATTTGATACAGAAAGCAGCTCTCCATTAGAACTTCTTATTTTTGTACTTTTAATACCAACATATTCTACCCTGCCCACAACAGAATTAAACTGAATTAAATCACCTTTCGTAAAGGGTTTGTCAAAAAGTATAACGATATAGTTAAATAAATCCCCTAAAATATTTTGAGCAGCAAGAGCAACTGCGATACCACCAATACCAAGTCCTGTAATAAAGGTTGATACATTATATCCTAAATTAGAAAATATAAAAAGCAGACCAGCAATCCATACAAATGCTTTCAAGATAGTAATAATACCTGCAGGTACTTTATTTTTGCCTGTCTTTTCAAGACTTTCTGTATTAAAGTCCTTTAATATATCAGTAATTGCAAGTACTACTATTAATACAATATATATAAGTACAGCTTTATCTATAACCTTTGTAACGATTTTAGGCGTTGTAAGGTATGTTAATGCTGCATAAACTGCTAATGCATAAGATATATATATTAAACGCTTACGGAATGTTTCAATAACTGCTGCTAAAAATGCATTAGATACACGGTCTTCCAAAGGTATTTTTTTAATAACAAATTTGATAAATAATGTAATAGCAAGCACAATTGATACAAATAAAATGAATGCTATCATATAATTAAAAAGGCTGTTGTTAAAATATGTATGACTATGCAGAAAAGTAGAAATATCTTTTAAAAAATCCATAAAACACCTGTATATAAAATTACTGAATGTATAAATATACAGAAATTTTATCTGATTGTCTATAAGGAAAAGATTGATTAATAAAATAAAAAACTGAACTTGTCTACTTTACAAGCTCAGTTTATTTTAAATTTATAAACAATCACTCATTGTATAATATGTTTCTAAAAACCGCCTGAATGCACTTCTTGGAACTCTGTAAACTGACCTGCCCTCAATGCTGAAATTTAGAGCTTCCAGCTTGCCGTTTTCAATATATCTGCGGACTGTTCTGTCACTTAAATCAATTTTTCTGGCAATGTAATCAACTGTAAGCATCTGTTTAAACTGTGGTATAGTATTCATTATTTCATCTACAAAACTTTCATGCATATAATGCCTCCAAAATGTATATTTCTATGCTGTATTTATGTGCCTGCTTATCTTTTTTTATTGTTTATAATATCTACACATTTTTTTACAACAATACTATATTGCTAAAACACATAAAATTTTATCTTGCATTTTTCCATTAATGCAATTATAATTATATATATTGCTTATTCGCAATAAAGTCAAGCACTTTTTTTGCGAAAATTTAATTTACAGGAAAACATATGAGCATCAATGATAATATCGCACAAAATCTTAATAATTTCATGAAAGAAAAAAATATAAGTGCTAACACTATTGCAAAAGTAGGCTGTGTAACTCCAAGCACTATTACCCGCTTTATATCAAGAGAAATTAAAAGTCTTAATATTGAAACTATTCAAAAAATTGCAGCATATTATAATGAGCCTATGGATAAATTTATACAGGAATTAAAAAAGACATCAAACAACAGTGCAGAAATTATTACAGGCAGTGATATTGCATATATCAGCTTTTACAGAGATATTGGTGTATCAGCAGGTCATGGGCTTGACTGGGACAGCGACGGGCAGATACTATCTTTTCCTATTCCATTATCTTTCCTTCATTCTAAAGGAATTGCTCCAGAAAATGCTTTAATTGTTAAAGTTAATGGGGACAGTATGACTCCTACTTTAAATGATAATGATTTAGTTGTAATAGACAGAAACTTTTCCCTTTCTCTAAACGGTATATATGTAATAAAAGATAATATTAACGGTTTAAGAGTAAAAAGACTTGATAAAGATAAAGATGGCAATTTAAAAGTTATTTCTGATAATAAAAATTATGAAACGCAGGTATATTCTGTTGCAGAAATGCAGGATGAAACTATTATAATTTTAGGAAAAGTTGCTGCTAAAATTGCAGGTGTATAATTTATAACACATATTAAATATGCTTCTGCATCTGCATATCTGCAAATATATACAGCTTATAAATTTTAAGCTGCAGTATAATAAAATTATTAGAGTATCTTTATTATAATACAGTATATAGAAATATAATAATGCTGTGAAGATGTATTTAAATGCAGGAAAAACTACATAAAAATTGTATGCATGCAGACTGTATAAAGAAAAGACTTCATGTTTTGCACTAATAAACTTATGCATTATAAAAGCAATTAATTATATCCGTTATTATAAAAAAGCAAGCCACTGCAGAAGTTGTAATATATTAATATTAAACATAAAATACTTTGTTTAGAAATTATGCTGCCACTTACTGCATATAAATAAGCACCCTGCATTTTTATGAAATCTATACATGTAATAGATATAAATATAAGCTAAACTATTAATAAATCAATATAAATCCTAAGCACTGTTTATTTAATATTATTTATATACCAATAATTAATAATTTTTTAAAAATTTTTATATATAGTTGCAGGCATTTATTATGAAAAAATATGTGTATATATTTTGTGATAAATATTAATAAGTTACAAAATATGCAACAGTGTCATTGCATTTTTGCAACACTATATTATTATTCCTCTACTTCTAAATTAAGTTTTTCTTTGATATCTGTAAGTTTCCTATTAATTTCTTCATGTTCTGCCAGTTTTGCATAATTTAGTGCTTTTTCTGCCATATCATAAGCCTGTTGATAATAACCTAAATTATATAGGCAGTCCGACTGAACTAAATAAGCATCTTTTAACAGATATTTTTTATCACTTGATTTTAAGCGGGATACAGCTTCTTCACTTCTTGCTGCACATTCTTCATATTCTTCTGATTTAAATAAAGAAAGGGACATATCATATAAAAATTCTGCTGCCTGATTATTGTCTGATAAATTAACGGCTAAATTATATCCAGTTTCTGCTGCAGGGTATAATTCTTTATATCTGCCGCCTGTTCTGTAATAAAGTGCAGAAAGACTGTATAATAATAAAGATGTTTCATCATCTAAAAACTCTAATGATGCAAGCTCTAATGCTTTATCGCCCTGATATTTAAAACTGCCTTTTTCTGGCATATAGTTTATTATTTTTTTATATATTATATCGGTATTATCTACTGCCCCATTTTCAACTGCTACAAAAAATGCCTGTTCAAAATATTCTCTTGCTGCATCTGAGCGGTGCAGGGCTTCTGATGTTAATGCCATACCATTTAATGCAGGTACTAATATATCAGCATACTTTTTTGCCCTTGATGTATCATGAGCCCTTGTAAAATAATACATTGCTTTTGCATAGTCTTTATTTACTCTGTAATATTCGCCGTATATTATATCGCAGGATGATAGTATTTTAAAAAGCCTTAATTTTTCTGCATATTTTAATGCTTCATCACAGCTTTCTTTTGAGCCTGAATAGTTTTCATTAATACGCCTGCTTTCTGCCATACCGTAATATAAAACAGCCTTGTCTTTTTCGGTTAAATCAGCATAAAGCAGTGCTTTTGCATAATATTCTTCTGCCTGTTTTGCATTTCCTGACATTCTTTCAGATTCTGCAATATAAGCAAGCAGTGTTGGAATATCGTATAAATCATTTACTTTTTCAGCCAGTGCAAGACTTACAGCAAACCAGGCTGCTGCCTGCTGGTATTCATTCATGCCACGATAACTGAGCCCTGCATATAATGATGTGCGTAATCTGCTTGATATATCTTTTGGAGTGTTTTTCTTTGCCATATAATATGCTTCCTCAAACATAGGGGCAGCCTCAGCAAAGTTATTAACAGAATATAGTTCAAATGCATCTCTGACAGTGCTTTCTAAATCAGCACCAAAAATTTCTAATGGAATTAATACTGTAAATAAAATTAATATATATTTTTTCATACTGCCTAATTTTTACTGCTTTTATTATCAAGTGATACAGGTTTAGAGAAATCTATTTCAGATTTATTTCCTGTATTGTTATCCTGCATACTGCCATTATCCTGCATAATGTTATTTTGGATACTTGTATTATCTTGTGTATTGTTATCGCCTGCAAGTCCTAAATCATAAGCATTTATCTCATCCTGTTTTGATTTAACAGGCATTTCATTATATATTGACGGCATACTAAATTTTGCTGACGGGTATAATGTTTTTAAGTATGAAAATTCTACATTATCGATAGCTTCACCTAAAATAAACTCAGGACTTACTGTGCCGTCCCCTGGGTAGCACATTTTAACTGTTGATATTTTATAAGCACCATTCCATGCACTGCCTATTGTATAAACATCACATTCTGGGTTATCTATATTAATAGGTGCACCCATAGATATAAGATATGCTTTAACAGTAGCTCTGTCGCCTACTTTTGAATTAACTAATACTGTTATATGTTTTTGAGCATTTAATTTATCAATAAACTGTTCTGCTTCATAAAAACCCATATCTGCAGCCATTTGTATTTTAGCAGCACCTTTTGTTTCATCTTTTACAGTGCCTCTGCCTGAATATTCAAGCATACCAGTATAATAAACGGCTTCAGGTAAGTCATAGCTTGCTGCATCTTTAAATAAGGCATAAGCATTAGCATTATCTTTTGGAACTCCATTGCCAAATAGAAGTGCTTTTGCATATTCAGTTTTAGCAAAGTTATTGCCTTCTGAAATAGCCTCTTTAAGCATAGCTATTGCTTCTTTCATACCAGCACCTGCCCCGTTATCTATAATAGATTTAGCAGCACGGTATTTCATCATAGAGTCCCCTAATGCTGCAGCCTGTTTCACCCAGAAAATACCCTGCTCATTATTACCTTTTGATAAAAATAATGTGCCTAAAAGATAGCATGCCTCAGGATTTTTTGTATTAGCATAGCCTACTAAAAGTTCAGCAGCTTCATTTGTTTTACCAAGAGAAATAAGCTGATTAAATTCTTCACGCCATGGTGCACTGTGGATTGCTGCCATAGTACCCCTTCTTGCAGGTCTGTCATCTATACGGGAAGTGATAACTGGTTTTTCATCGCTTATATATTCATTCATTGTAAAAAAGCCTTGAGCTTTAATATACATTTCTGGAGTAGTGCCGTATTTATTAGGAAGTTTTGGGTCTGCACCTGCTTTTATAAGCAGTGATGCAATATACCTGTGGGAGTTAGTTACTGCAGACATAAGTGGAGTGTAACCAAACTTATTTACTGCGTTTACTGATGCCTTATATGCAATAAGCTGTCTTACAACTTCCTGATAGCCGCCGTCTGCTGCTAAAATAAGTGCAGTATTACCAAGCCTGTCTCTTGCATCAACATCAGCACCATTATATAATGCATCCTTTACTGCATCAGCATCGCCCACTGATGCTGCTTCTAAAAGCTGTGTATTTAAATAAGGTTCAACTGCATAAACTGTGCAGGTGAATGACATTAATATTACAGTAACAAGTAAGATTATTTTTTTATTCATAATCGCTCCGACAAGTATGCTTAAAAAATTATTTTAATCATAATTTTTTAAAACTTTCAAGCAGTTAATAGTATTTTCTGCATAAATTATAAAAAAATATAATAATTATGCAGACTTTTCACAAGCATTTCTTTTTATAAACTTAAAATGATTATTATAATTTTAAATCAGTACAGGCAGATTAAATTTATAATATTTAAACTTAATCTGCTGTGTATAATAATTAATAATATCACTCAGATAAATATTATCTGAGAACTGCCCCGTGTTCTTTTTCAAGGGCTTTTAAAATATTATCTATTATCGGATTAATATCTTCATCTCTTAATGTTTTTTCCATATCTGTAAAAGTTATGCGTACAGCAATACTTTTATATCCAAAATTAATCGGCTTGCCTTCAAACACATCAAATACTATTGTATCTGTAATTATTGGACTTATTGATTTAACAGTATTTATTAAATCAGCTGCATGTACTTTACTTCTTACGATTAATGCTAAATCTCTTTGTATTGACGGGAATCTTGAAAATTTAGTATAACGCATGCTTGATTTTGCAGCTTCATTTTTATTATATGCCTCATCAATTAATAAAGAAAAATCAATTTCTGCTATATAACATTCGTTTTTAATATCAAGTTTTTCTAAAATATCTGGGTGTAATGCTCCAATAAAACCTGCATATTTTCCGTTAATATATACAGATGCAGATTTTCCAGGATGCATAAAATGGCAGTCTTCTAATCTTTTATATTCTGCTTGCATATCAAACTTGCCTATTACATTATCAAGAGCACCTTTTAAGTAATAGAAAGTATCAAGTTTTGGCAGATTTATCCATGTATCATCATAATAGCTGCCCATAACTCCAAGTGATAAGTGAAGCTTTTCTGTTGCAAGGTTTGATTTGCCGTTTGATATATAAACATTTGAAAGCTCAAAAAGTTTAATACTTGAATAACCCATATTTTTATTTGTCTGCATATTTTTAATAATAGATGGGAAAATAAATGTTCTCATCCATGCCATATCCTGCGAAATAGGGTTTAAAAGTTTTACAAAATGTTCTTCATTAGTATCAAATATAGAAAGATATTCTGCACCTAAAAATGAAAAGTTTAATACTTCATTATATCCTAAGTTTTCTAAAACATTTCTTGCAGTTCTTGAATATCTTACTTTTGGGCTCTGGATATCTATTTCATTATCCATGTGGGGCATAGTATATCCTATTTTATCATAGCCCATAATTCTTGCTACTTCTTCTGCAATATCGCATTCTAATGCAATATCGTTTCTAAAAGTAGGGATAGAAGATATTAATTTATCACCTTCTATTTCTGTTTTTATTAAAAGGCTGTCTAAAATATTTTTCATATCTTCTATTTTATAATCTGAACCTAAAAGTTTATTTATTCTGCTGCATGAAGAAGTAACTTTTCTTTCTTCTATTTTTAAGTTATTTGAACCTGCTTTTCCTTTTAATACAGTGCCGCCGCAGATTTCTGCAATTAAAGAAGCTGCATAGTCTGCTAATTTTTCAGTAGCACCATAATCTATGCCACGCTCATATCTGTATGATGAATCAGAAGAAAGACCTAATTTTTTACTTGTTTTTCTCACCACAGTTGGCTCAAAATAAGCACATTCTAATACAACAGTATCTGTATCGCTCATAACAGAAGTATATTCGCCACCCATAACACCAGCTATTGCTAACGGTTTAGAAATATCTGCAATAACAAGCATATCACTATTTAAAGTATATTCTTTGCCGTCAAGAGCAGTGATTTTTTCATTATCAAAAGCATTTCTTACGATAATACCTTTATCAATATTTCTTATATCAAAAGCATGCAGCGGCTGCCCCCATTCCATTAATACATAGTTTGTAACATCTACTATGTTATTAATAGGTCTTACACCTGCTGCCCTTAATTTTGCCTGCATCCATAATGGAGATGGTCCAATTTTAACACCTTTTATTATGCGTGCAAAATATATTGGACATTTTGATTTTTCTTCAATATCTACTTTTATATAATCTGATACATTTTCATTATTTTCTACAGCTTTGCATGCAGGCAGTTTTAAAGGTCTTTGAAATACTGCTGCTGCTTCTCTTGCAACACCGATAACAGAAAGCCAGTCTGGTCTGTTTGGAGTAGCATTAAATTCTACAATAGTATCCCCTGTGCCAACAATACCATTAATATCTGCACCAAGTGGAGTATCTTCCGGCAGCACCATAATGCCGTTATGTTCATCAGTTAAGCCAAGCTCTCTTTCAGAGCAAATCATACCAAAAGATTCTACACCGCGAAGTTTTGCTTCTTTTATTTTAATATCGCCAAGAACAGCACCTATTTTTGCAAAAGGCACAATCTGACCTGCTGCCACATTTGGAGCACCGCACACTACCTGATATTCTTCTTGTCCGTCAGTAACTCTGCATACACTTAATTTATCAGCATTAGGATGTTTCTCTTTACTAATAACTTTTGCAGTTATCACATTTGATAAAGCTGCAATCTCATGAAAGCCTTCTGCTTCTAAGCCTGCTAATGTTAAGCCGTCAGCTATTTCTTTAACGGATTTATCATTTAAATCAATATATTCTTTTAACCAGTTTATACTAACATTCATATTAACACCTAAAATTGTTTTAAAAATTTAAGAGAGTTTTCATAAAACAGGCGTATATCATCAATGCCGTATTTCAGCAGTGCAATACGCTCAATACCCATACCAAAAGCAAAGCCGCTGTATATTTCTGGGTCAATGCCAACATGTTTAAATACAGCAGGGTTTACCATACCGCAGCCTGCTATTTCTATCCAGCCAGTACCTTTACACATTCTGCAGCCTTTACCTCTGCAGTGAACACAACCCATATCAACTTCTGCAGAAGGCTCAGTAAATGGGAAAAAGCTAGGACGCAGACGAACATCTAAATCATCACCAAATATGCGGGAAATAAAAAGTTTTAATGTACCTTTTAAATCTGCCATAGTGATGCCTTTATCTACTACAAGCCCTTCTATCTGGTGAAACATTGGCGAGTGAGTCTGGTCATAGTCACATCTGTAAACTGTTCCTGGAGCAATAATTTTTATAGGTGGTTTCTGGCTTTCCATTACACGAACTTGTACAGGTGAAGTATGTGTTCTAAGCACTATATTATTTTCGTCTATATAAAAAGTGTCCTGCATATCTCTTGCCGGGTGAGTTTTAGGCAGGTTTAATGCTTCAAAGTTATGAAAGTCATCTTCTATTTCTGGCCCCTGTGCCACAGAATAGCCTGCAGCAGTAAATACATCCACTATTTCATCATATATTTTTTTAACAGGATGCAGTGAGCCTTTAGTAAAAGGATAAGGACTTAATGTAACATCTATATATTCCTGAGATAAAGCAGCATCTTTTAATGCTTTTTTTATTGTGTTTGCTTTTTCATTAAATCTTGTTTCAAAATTATTTCTTAAGCTCTGTATTGCTTCACCCATTTTTGGGCGTTCTTCTGGGGAAAGAGTACCAAGTACTTTATTTAAAAGGCTTATTATTCCTTTTTTTCCCATATACTTAATACGAACATTGTTTAATTCATCAAGAGAAGAACTTTTTTCAATTTCTTCTTCAAATTCTGAGGCTTTTTTTAATTCATCATTATTCATATATAACCCTTAATAAAAGATTTTATAATATAACAGGGTATTCTATATTATAATAAAGATTTTTGCAATAATGAAATAACTTCATTATCTCCATTTTTAAGATTAAAAGAAATTTGAAAAGATTTTATACTATAAAATAACACAAAAATATTACATAAACTGCTATAAATATAAGAAAAAATATATTTTTAAAAAAATCAGGCGAACCATACTTATTTTCTTAATAAACTGGTCCGCCTGAATATTTAAATTATACTGCTGTTATAATTTATTCTACAGAAGGTTTATACCCTGCATTTTCAGCATCTGACATACAAAGATACGGTATAGTTTCTTTTTCTTCATAAAACCGCAGAGGGTCTATGATTATATCACCACTGCATTCTGGAGCAAAAGTATTTTTTACTTTAACCCATGCATGGTCAAATTCTGCACCACCATGATTTCCAAAACCTGTTGAATAGTTTGCTTTTCCTTCAACATAGGCACATTGGAAATTTGAAGATATCTGGCATGCAAAGGTAAATAATCGTGCCAGACCTTTTCCATTAAACTGCTCTGTTATTACACCAGTAATATCTGCAGCTCCATTTTCATTATACTTTTTACTATAACTGCTTACTTTATAATTATAAACTAAATCATCAAAAGTATCAAATTTAAATCTAGTATAATTTTTAATACTATAATATACTCGTTCCTGAATTTGTTTCATTTGGCTTACCCACTGAGCTTTCAGTTCATCATTATTATTAAATGAAGGAACAGTCTGTATTTTATAGTAATTTAATAAGTCATATTTTGATTCAATCTGCCCTGCTGCTTTAAAAAGATACAGATTATTTAAATCTAACATCAGTTTTTCTTCAATTGATTTTATAATATCATTTACTGACATTATATTACCTTGAGTATAATTCTGGAATACCATTGCAGCAAAAATTTCTTTCATATCAAGAAAACCAACAGGAACACCAGTTGTTTGTCTATAAAGCCATTCAGCATATTTATAGTTATAATTTTCTTCGCCACAAACTGGTGCACCAGTAGATGCATTTAATCTTGCTTCACCAGTTTCAGAATTTATACAATGTTTATCAGCCCATTCGTTATACTGTTTCTGCACTTCTTCAGGTGTGCAGTATTCTTTATCTGCCTGACTTAAATTAGTCAGCTCAAATCCAGTTTCATCATCTATACATTTTGCAGTTACAAAAACATCAGTAGCATGGCATAAAACACCTGCTGTACATTCTTCACTTTCTTCTTTATTTCTTCCATAAAATGATTGAAATGAATCGTATAACCTGTCATAAACTTTTTTCTCAAGTTCAGATAAAGTAGACCTGTAATAAAGATTATCTCTGTTAATATAATCAAAAATTGTATTTGTAAAATTGTTATATTCAGGGTCTTCTGTAGAAGGTGGAATTATTACTACAACATCACCACCTCCCGGCTCTTCAACATCTACTACAACATTACCTGTATTACCGCCTGGGTCTACTGTTACTTCTGTATTGCCACCAGTTTCCCCGCCTGTATCTACTGTCACATCAGTATTACCGTCAGTATTGCCGCCTATATCTACTGTCACATTAGTATTGCCGTCAGTATTGCTGTCAGTTTCACTGCCTGTATCTACTGTTTCATCAGTATTACCGCCAGTTTCACCGCCTGTATCTACTGGCTCATCAGTATTATCACCTGTATCATTGCCTGTATCTATTGGCTCGTTAGGATTATCACCTGTTTCGCCACCTGCACTTCCATCACCTGCAGGGTTTGATGTTCCACCATCACCACTGCCATCCTGCGAAACTACACTGCTTCCCCCTGAATTATCAGAACTTATACTATTTACTGTCCCAGAATTTGTATCGGCACAGGAATATATAATTAACATGAAAGGAATTAAAAAGATAAGATGTTTCATACCTGCCCTCCTACTAAGTTATACTACTACTAATACTAATATAGTAAGAAAGTATTACATTATCAACCTATTTTTATTACTGTTTACCAGTATTTTTTTGAAACTATAATTAAAAATACTAATTTATAATAAACTTAGTAATTATTATTTATGTATTTGTAGTATATTTTAAACTATCTTACCGCCGCAAATCTCATAAATCAAGTTTTCGTTATTTCATTTCTTATGCTCCAATTCCTTAAACATTCGCTGTTTTTTCTCCACAGCAACTGCAACTCGCTATCGCTCAGACAATCAGCTTGCTAACCGTTCCAAAAAAACAGCTCATAAGAAATTAAGTCGCAAAGAGAATGAAATAACATGGGTGCATTCTTTAAAAGCGGATATAATGTCATATTAATATATACTTATTTTTAAGCTCTATTTTTAATTCTAGTAAATATTTTATTTTAATTATTATATAGTTATTAGTATTATTGTAAAAAAATGGGGGTTAAGCAGATTTTTATTACTGTTTACCAGTATTTTTATGCAGTAACAGCCTAAATAATTAATAGGTTTTAAATATATTTTGGAATAAACAAACTTATAAAACTTGTAGTTTTAAATTAATAATAACATATATATTATAAAACTTATGATTAATAGCCAAATAAAAATCTAAGTTCGGCAAAATATCTTATATCACCATCTAAAGTTAAGCTGTATGGTTTATCTTTTTTACCAAAGAAAAATTCAACAAAACCTGCATAGCTGGCACCTGCATCAAAAGCAACACCTACACCCTGCTGCTTAAATATATGCTGATAACCAAGTGTAATTTCTGCATTATAGGCTACTAAACCATCTGTATTTCCGTATTTTACATCATATCTGCCGCTTGTTTCAATATCACCAATACCAGCATAAACATTTATGCCAAACATTAAGCCTTTATATAAATCCTGCCGCATTTCATAAAAGATGCCACCTGTTCTAGAAGTATAATCTACCAAAAGAGTGCTGCCACCTGCATAATCGGTGCCAGGCAAAGCAGTTCTTGCACTTCTGCCTTCTTCATAATATATGCCGAAATAAGCATATTCTGTAATAGACGGTTTTAAAACTACAGGTGTATCTAAATAAAGGCGGACATTCCAGGAAGATGATGATAAGTGAAAACTGCTGCCGCTTGATAATAAACTGCCCTGCACCATTAAGCTGTCTTTAACTTCAAAATTATTATTAGTACTTGAATAACTGCCGTCTAAATACATTTCTGCTTTCCAGCCAAAAAATGGAATATAAAATCCAAGCGGCAGTTTTAAATAATAATAATTATAGTTATCTGCCTGCTCATCAAGAGATGCACCATTTTCTGAAAATATGAATCTGGAATCTTTTATAGTTAATTCTGGAGAAAAAACTGTACCGCTGAATAATTTTAAAGAAAGAGCACCATAAGGTATCACATATTCTTTTTGAGATGCATTAGCTGGCCTTATTGAAAACATATTAAAGCCATATATTCCGCCAGAAACCATTCCTTCTATGTATAAAAAATCTTTGCCCCAGATATTTGTTTTAGACCACCTGTTTTGCATAGACAGCTTTACATCTTTATAAAGCCCCTTATCTACAGCATTTATATCTGTATTGATTTTAAATTCTTCCCTTTCAGGAAAACCAAAATCTTTCATAAAAGTATTTTTATCATTAATTAATCTATCTGGAACAAGTTTTGGCTTAATTTTAGATTTTTTTGCAGCTGTTGTTTTATTCTTACTTGTTACATTATCAGTTGTTACATTATCATATACTGCTTCATTTGAAGACACAGTCATATTGTCAACTGCATAAACATTAACTGCAAGTATTAATAATGTAACAAAAGATAATATAATACGCATTTTTAACTTAACACTCTTTCTCTAACAGTATTTACAAGCTGCCTTACTTCACCTTCTGCATATAAGTCATCAGAATAAATACCATCAATAGTTTTAAAAAAGCCTTTACGAACAATCACTTCTGCTTCTGGGAATTTACCCTGTACAGCTTCTTTTACTGCCGTCATTACTTTGGGAAGGTTTGCTTCCCCGCCTGACTTATCAATTGATAAATTGATTTCAATATACATTAGTCCCCCTTATTGTATGGTAAGATATAAATAAGCAGCAAACTGTTTTGCAAGGCGTCCGCTTCTTCCGCCCCTGTCTATTGCATAGCTTTCTGCCATTTTCTCCCACCCTTCAATCATACTTATATTGTATTTTTTTAAATACATTTTTACTATTTCTAAATAATCATTTTTATTAAGGGGATAAAACCCTATAGACAATCCAAACCTTGCCTGCAGTGATGTCTGTTCGTTTGCCTCATCTCTGTCATAAATATCATTAGTATCTGATGATGATGCTGAAACTATCTGGCGTTTATTAGATGTAGCTGCAAATATAACATTTGCAGGTTTTGATTCTATACCGCCTTCAATAGCTGACTTAAACCGTCTGTATGCAGTATCACCATCTTTAAATGATATATCATCAAAAAACAAAAGAAATTTCTTATCTTTATTTTCTCTTATTATTTTATAAAGACCGTAAATCGCCCCAGGTGTTTCATCAATAAATTCAATAGTAACAAGCCCTAATGGTGCATATTTTAAAGCAAGCAGTCTTAATAGGGTAGATTTACCACTGCCCTTTTCGCCCCATAAAAGCATATTTAAACATGGACCGCCAGCAACAAATGATGCCATATTTTTATCAGCAAGCTGCACATTATCAGTTACAGCTAAAAGCTCATCTATATTAATATCACTTTCAACAACGGCTTCTTCTAAAACACCATTTATATATCTGTATGCTGCATTATTTAGCATTATTTTCACCTTAATAGTATAATAATCTAGCGAATATTATATATATTTTAAAAATAAAACAAGGTAAAAATATAATCAATAAAAAAAATAATGCAAATACAAATATAATTTATACAAAAAATTCTTTTTTGTTTTATCACATAAAAAATTTCAAAAAGTAAGCTGGTTAAAAATCAGTAAAATTTAAATTATTAAAAATATGCATCAATTTACTAGGTTTTGTGGTAATCTTTATATTTATCATTGCTTTTTTATTGCATATATGGTTTACTACATAGACGCTGGTTATAAATATAACTATGTTATTATTTTATACATTACAGTATAAATACTGTATTTTATTTGCAGCAGGTGAAATATGATTGAAGAATCAATGACACTATCAGATGCTATTATTGAAAAGCTGAAAAAACAGCATTTGTTTGAAAACCTTACCAGTGAAGATATTAAAGCAGCCATTACTAGATTTGAAGAAATACATATTCTTACTGGGGAACTGGCATTTAGAAAAGGCGAACGCTATCATAAGGGTATATATTTTCTGCTTAATGGTGAAATAACCCTTTCTAATCCTAAATCATCTATAAATGTATCATGCCATAACTGTCCTGTTGGGCTTTCAACATTTTTAGGCAAAACAATGTATACTATGAATGCTGTTGCTCAGTCTGACTGCGACTTATTATTTGTGCATGAGCTTTGCATATACAGACTTATGGAGCTTTCTGATGATTTTAGAACAAAACTTATAAAAGATATTCAAGTAAGGCTTACTCATCTTGAAAACTCATCAAACACTTTTTTAATGCAGTCTGTTTATCAGACAGTATCAGGTGTTATGAGCTCCCCTGTTATTACAATACAAACAGGTAAATCTGTGGTAGTTGCTGCAAACCTTATGAAAGAACATAAAATAAGCAGCCTTTTAGTTGTAAACAGAAAACAGATTGTAAAAGGTCTTGTTACTTCAACAGACCTTACAAGAAAATTTTTAGTAGATTTAGAAAACAATATTAATAATCAGGATGTGGAAAACTATATGGACTTAGAACCTGTAACATTCCCCCCTGAATTTCCTATTGTAGAAGCATTAAACGAACTTCAAATAGCTGGCAAAACACATGGTGTAGTTATGCAGAATTCAAAACCTGCAGGTATTGTATCTATTCATAACATTTCTACAATGCTTTTTGAAAACTCCCATCTGTATTGTGCCCATATTGATAATATGACTAATTTTGAAGAATTAAAAATAGTTTTTACTCAAATATACAGGGCAGCAAAAACTCTTGCTACATCATCAAGAGTATCAAGAGAAGAATTAACTGCATTATCTTCAATCCACAGAGCAATACATAAAAAAGCATTCCAGCTTACAAGCGATGCTTTTAAAGCTGAGAAAAACTTTAAATTAACTGATTATTCATACTGCTATCTGCTTTTAGGAGCTGGAGCAAGGCGAGAAATGGATTTACGCCCACAGATAAATAATGCTTTTATTTTAGCAGATGATGTGCCTGACTGGGCAGAAAAAATGTTTATTGAATTTGCTGCAAAATACCATGAAAACCTTGTAAATATAGGATATTATCCTCATAACAGTAATGATGATGTAATGACTGTTAATATGGTGCATAAATACTCTAAATGGATAGAAGAAATAGACAGCTGGGCATCAAAAGGCAATAAGTCTGATAAAAAATATGCTTTTGCAATGCTTATAGATATAGCAGCCCTTGAAGGTGATATTAAACTTGCCTGGTCCATTAGAAACTATGTACTTAAAAAAGCAGCAGACAGACCAGCAATTCTTTCAGCATTAGTTAAGCAGTATCCTGCAATAAAAATACCTGTTTCTCAGTTTGGCAGTTTTATTGTGGAAAAAGACGGCGAATATGAAGGAATGTTTAACTTAAAAACACAGGCTCTTTCATATATAGTTAATATTACAAGGCTTTTAGCAATCTATGCAGGTATTACAGATATGGGTACAATAGAACGCATAGAGCATTTAGAAAGAAAAAAAATTATATCAGAAGAACTTGCAACTCAAGCAATTATTGCTTTTGATACTATTACAGAAACCTTAATAAATGAGCAGGTTAACCAGTCAGTAAACAACCAGAAAGTAACAAGTTATATTTCACCTGCCTCATTATCACTATTTTATCAGGAGAAACTAAAAAGAGCACTGCAGTTTGCAACCATATACACAAGCTACGGTGTTAAATTTTTAAATGAAATATGATGACAAAAGATATTAATAATTCACAACAGAAATTAGTAGTTTTAATAGATGCAGATAATGCATCTCCAAGTATAATATACGGGCTTATGGCAGAGATTGCAAAATACGGCACAGCCCATGTAAAAAGAATATACGGCGACTGGACAAGCCCTAACTTAAAAGGCTGGAAAGATATTCTTTTAGAACATGCCCTGCAGCCAGTACAGCAGTTTGGTTATACCAAAGGTAAAAACTCAACAGACAGTGCCATGATTATTGATGCTATGGACTTACTTTACAGCGGTAAATTTGACGGCTTCTGCATAGTATCAAGCGACAGCGACTTTACACGGCTTGCCTCCCGCATAAGAGAAGGCGGCTTAAATGTTTACGGATTTGGCGAACAGAAAACGCCTCAGCCTTTTATAAGTGCATGTGATAAATTTATTTACACTGAAATTCTACAGGAATTAGATGACGAAACAGACAGTGAAAATAATGATAAAGATATGAAACAGCAGCAGGTAAAAAGAAAAACTACAAATGAACTTAAAATGGATACCCGCCTTGTAAACCTGCTGCGTTCTGCAGTTATTGCATCAATGGACGAAAACGGCTGGGCCTTTTTAGGTGAAGTTGGCCAGCATATTACTAAACAGTCGCCAGAATTTGATGCCCGTAACTATGGGTATGCAAAACTTAAAGATTTGGTGAAATCTATACAGCTTTTTGAAATAGATGAAAGAAAAGATGAAAGAGCACCAAATATTAAACAGATTTATATTAAAGATAAAAGAATGAAAAAACAGTTTTTAGATGAATAATGCTTATAATTAAACAATACCCGCAGGAATTAGAAATACCTTATCATCTGCTGCTTGATGCAGACCCTTCAAAAAAATTAGTTGATAAGTATTTAGCCTGCGGAATATTGTTTGGGGCTTTTTATGATAAAGAGCCTGCAGGAGTTTGTCTTTTAATATTTCATAATAATATTACTGCTGAAATTATTAATCTGGCAGTTTTAGAAAAATATAGAAATAAAAATATTGGTAAACTACTTATTTCTTTTGCAGAAAATCAAGCAAGACTTTGGGGTTTTAAATATATGGAAATAGGTACATCAGAGAATATTGTAAAATATTATGAAAAGCAGGGATATAAATACTATAAAACTAAAAAAAATTTTTTTATAGAAAATTACGAGTTTCCAGTTATTGATAATGGAATTATTTTAAAAGATATGATAAGACTTATTAAAAATCTGTAATATTTTGCAAATACTTCTAAATCTTCTATTTTCTTTTATAATTTTTGCAAAATTTGAAAAAACTTCATTTTGCTCTTTGTTTAAATCATATAAAACTTTATTATCTTTTTTAAGTTCTTTAACCACTGCTTAAATTGCTGCAATCGTTTTTAAATCTTACAATGAATAACTTTTAAATAGATAGATATTGACAAGCTGTATTAAAGATTATATATTAAGTGCAGTTAGAATATATCAGAGCAGATATTGCTCTTGGTTTTTATGGTTTCATAAATATCCGCCATATTGACCGTAGGCGGATATTTACTTATTTAAGCTTAATCACAGCTACTACTACAAATATCACAATGTATATTAAAAAGTAGGTAGTGTAGCTTTCAATAAGCATATTGCCACCCCCTTAAAGTTTAGGTTATGAGCAATACCGCCTTAATATATCTAACTGCACTATTGTTATACTATTATATTTCTTTTAATGCAAACATATATATATTATTTATCATATATTTGCTATTTAATATCATACCTGACTGTATCAAATAAACTTTTTTGTAGAAAATTATGAATTTCCTGTTATTAATAATTGTATTATTTTAAAAGATATGATAATGTTTATTTAGAATCTATAAATCAGGTATATTATGACTTCAACACTTTTAATTTTATCATTTGTTTTAATATTATGTATTATGCTTACAAAAGTGTCAAATAAAATGGGTATGCCGATGCTGCTTGCATTCATTATATTAGGTATGCTTTTTGGCTCTGACGGTATATTTAAAATTCCTTTTGATAATTCTATTATAATGGAACAGATTGCCACAATCGCCCTTATATTTATTATATTTTATGGCGGTTTTGGGACAAAATGGGATACAGCAAAACCTATTGTTGTAAAAGCAGTTGTGTTATCAACTCTTGGTGTAATATTAACTGCATTATTTGTAGGATTATTTTGTTATTATATTTTAAAACTTCCAATATTGATTAGCTTTTTAATAGGTTCTGTTATAAGTTCAACAGATGCAGCTTCTGTATTTTCTATTTTGCGGTCAAAAAAACTTAATTTAAAAGACGGAACAGCACCTTTATTAGAATTTGAAAGCGGAAGTAACGACCCGGCATCATATATGCTTACAATTATTATGCTTACTTTAATAACTGGTGATTTTAGCACCGGCTCATTTCTATATATGCTTTTTACACAAATAGTTTTTGGACTTTTAGCTGGTGCATTAATCGCATATGGTGCAGTGAAAATTTTAAAATATTATAATTTTTCATCAGATGGTATGAGAATGATATTTTTTGTTGCAGTAGCTATATTATCATATGCTCTGCCTACATTTATAGGTGGAAATGGACTGCTAAGTGCATATATTGTAGGTATCGTTCTTGGTAATACAAAGCTGGAAGATAAAAAACCACTTGTATATTTCTTTGACGGAGTAACAGACCTTATGCAGATGGGGCTTTTCTTCCTGCTTGGTTTATTATCATTTCCGTCACATTTCTCAGATTATATCTATGTAGCAATAGCCATAGCAGTATTTTTAACATTTATAGCAAGACCGCTTGCTTCTTTTATACTGATGACTCCATTTAAGGCTCCACTTAACCAGCAGCTGCTTGTTTCTTTTGCAGGATTAAGGGGGGCAGCTTCTATCGTGTTTGCTATTATGGCACAAAATGGACTGAAAAATTCAGATTTTAGTAATTATGCAGATGCTATTTTTAATATTGTCTTTATAATAGTTTTATTTTCAATTTTATTACAGGGCTCTTTACTGCCATGGGCATCTAAAAAATTAAAAATGATTGATGACAGCGAAGATGTTATGAAAACATTTACAGATTATTCTGATGAATCTCCTGTGAAATTTATAAAAAGCGTTCTTTCTAACCAGCACCCATGGATAGATAAACCTGTTAAAGAGATAACTTTACCACCAGATACCATAATTGCTCTCTTACAAAGAAAAAATGAAAAAATAGTTCCAAAAGGTAATACAATATTAAGAGAAAATGATATATTAATTATGTGTGCAAAAGCAGGTGATAATGTTGAAGGTGTTAAAATATCAGAAAAGCAAATTGATAATACAAGCCAGTTAATAGGTAAAAAGGTAGCTGAATTAAAAGCAGAAGAAAATATGCTGATAGTTATGATACAAAGAGCTAATACGGTTATTATACCGCGGGGCAATACTGTTATAGAAAATGGCGATGTGCTGATTATTAACCATGCATAGCTATATTGCAAAGCTAAGCATTATTGAGCCAAAAGTATGATTTGAAGGCTGGCCGAAATATTCTTTGCTTTTATGGGTTACACTGTATGACAGTTCAAAACCTTTATAGGTTATGGCAAGGCCGCCTTCAAAATAATGTACAAATGGGTCTAAATCCTGCCTGAAAGGGTCTTCCCATGTGTTGCCTTGAATATATATATTTCTTAATGTAAAACGGTAGCCTATGCCGCCATATACATAAATAGAAAAATCATCACTTACAACACCATTAAAATCCTGCCCGAAGTTCATTTTTGGAGTGCCAAAGGATGCATCTAAATTATGACCTATTTTTAACCGCATATTTAAATCTAAAAATGTAGAAGCATTACCTAATGATATGGCAGCAGATGGCAGTAAATGGGCACTTATAATATTAGTATTAATTACACGCAGTTTCCCTGTCCAGCTGTAATGCAGGTTCATAATAAATTCATCACCTACCTGATTATTCCATGGAAGAACTGAATTATGCTCTGTATTTACTGATGTATGAATACCATTCTGCACATTTTCTGCAAAAGAATATTTACCTACTACGCCAATATCAAGCCATATTCGCTCAAAAGATGTATCACGCCTTTGGTTTACACCAATGGAAAAATAAAGCCCACCTGCATAAGGGTGGTCTAATGGACTTACATTTTCTGATTTATCATCTGGAGTATATATTTCCTGCGAAATGCTTACAAAGTAACTTGTAACATTATTTTTAGGATAAACGGATATTTTACCAAGCCATGACATCCTGCTTTCATTATCTTCTCCATGGAAATTCCATTCTGGAGAAATATATTCTACTCTGTAAGCTGCAGAATAATATTTATCGCTGTATATATCTACATAAGCATCATTATCTGATAAAAGTACAACCTTATGTTTTTTATAAGGCTTTAAATATTCAATATCATTATCTTCTGCTGTAATTTCTGCATAAGATAAGCTCTGCAGTGATAAAAAAACTGCAAAAAATAAAATTATTTGTTTTTTCACTTTATACTCGTTTTACTATTAATACAGACGATGCTTTACAAAAAGCAGATACTTTACTTCCATAAGCAATATTCATACTGTCTATGCTTTCATTAGTTACCATAACACATAACTTATTACTGTTATCTAAATCTATAAATACTTCGCTGTTAACTGCACCTTTTTTTACAGAATTAACTGTGCCTGTAAATTTATTTCTGCAGCTTAAATGTATATCTTCATCAAGAGATAAAATTAACTGGTTAGAGTTTATTAATGCTGTAACAGAATCACCATTTTCAAGTGCCATACGCTCTACACTGCTTTTTGAAACAGAAGCATATATTTTAAAAGATATACAATCTATTTCCACAGCAGAATAAACTGCACCTTCAGAAATATTTAATACTTTTCCATTAAAAGCATTATCAGCAGAAGATTTTATATCAAAGCTGTTAATAAGGCTTTCTATATCAGGGTTATTGTCAATAATAGAAAGCACTTTATCAAAAGTTTCTGTATATTTATCATATCTTTCTATAAATTCTAAGCCAGCATCTGTAATTTTACTGCCGCCGCCATGTCTGCCGCCGCTTGTTCTAAGTACAAGAGTCTGACCAGTCATTTTATTCATAGCATCAACACTGTCCCATGCTGCTTTATAACTCATACCCATAACTTTTGCAGCACGAGCAATAGAGCCTGTTTCTTTAATATGTTTTAAAAGCTCTATGCGGCCTCTGCCTGCAAAATATTCACCATTATTTGTAAGCCAAAATCTGCCATCAATTTTACGATTATTATTTTTCATATCCCAGTCCTTTACTTATTTATAATACATTATCAATATAAAGTAAATATTTTAATACATACTATGTATACTGTTGTAAATAAATAAAAAATCATGCATTAAACTTATTATTTTATATTTATAACGATAAATATATTAAAAAATAATTTTAATATTTGACATTTTCTTTCTTTTCTGTAAAATAATTAATGCAAGGTGTAACCTTTGTGTGTTTTTTTCGTCTTTTGAAGATAAAAAAGATATTAAAAGTATTTATTATTTATATCATCTTTATTATAGTATATTTTTATAGTATTTTAGCGTTTTTAGGAGGACTTTAATATGACTAAATTTAAATTCACTATAGCAGCTAAAATATTTTCTATCTTAGCTGTTATAGCATTATTTGCTTTTATTATGGGTATTTATTCTTTTATTTCTACAAAAAGTGCTGGAAAAATTGCTGCAGATATAAGCAATGTATATGTAACATTATTTGATT